>NZ_JBCLVH010000003.1:0-338647 GCF_039548255.1 Lentibacillus songyuanensis | reverse complement strand
GTCATGACTGCGAGAAAACTAGTGCGTTTGGTGGATGTGCTACTACGCAATCACCAACTCTACACGCCAGAAAGGAGTGTATAGCCCAAAGGCAAATGAATGCTTTTGAATCCTTTTAGCAAACCCGAACTATTGTTCCTAATCTTGTGCGGGTTTAGTTCAGTGTGCCTTTTTTTCCTTTGAAAGCCCGTTATTAGTTAAATTTTTTATTGGTTTTCTCTTGACTTATCACCACAAGTCTTAAGCTTTATAGAGTCATGGTGGTTTAAATCTGCCCCTTTGATAAAAGATACTCCCAGTACTATATGCAATTTGTATGCCAACTTTTAGCGTGCAAGACATTTATGCAAAAAATGGCTGAAGGCTTTCATGGCGGTGTGTGAAGGAATGGTGCTGTTTTCGGCTAAGTGTTATCCATGGTTTAAGTGCAAAAATATTTTGCGAAGATAATGAAATACTGCCATTTTATTTTGCACTATCATCCGTATTCAATTACACTAAGAGGAGTACAATGACAAGGGAATGGTGTGTATGGTGAATCGACAATCGAATGATAAGGCTAGGCTTGATATGCAACGATTGTATGAGCGGCTTATCAATGAGGTGGATGTAGGTATTCACGTGATTGATCCAGAAGGCAAGACGATTATCTATAACAAAAAAATGATGGAAATTGAGTCAATGAAAAGTGAAGATGTATTACATAAAAACTTGTTGGATGTTTTTCGGTTTCATGATAAGCAGCGGAGTACACTTGTCAATGCATTGAAAACAGGGGAAATAACGAGACATGTGAAACAGACGTATTTCAACAATAAAGGCAAGAAAATAACCACGATCAATGATACGTTCCCGATTATACAGCATGGGGAAATCACCGCTGCCGTAGAAATAGCTAAGGATGTTACCCAACTAGAACGGATGATCAAAGAAAATGTCCTACGCAGGCAAAATACGAAATTCACCTTTGATCAAATTATCGGCAGAAGTGAAGCAATGCAAGTAGTGGTAGAGGAGGCAAAACGGGCAACAAGGACATCGTCTTCCGTATTAATTGTTGGGGATACTGGCACAGGCAAGGAACTGTTTGCCCAGAGCATCCACAATGGCAGCCGCCGATCAAGCGGTCCCTTTATCTCCCAAAACTGTGCCGCGATTCCGGAAAGTTTGATGGAAGGTTTATTGTTTGGCACCAAAAAGGGTGCATTTACTGGTGCTGTCGATCGACCGGGATTGTTCGAACAGGCAAATGGCGGAACACTGCTTTTGGATGAGATCAATTCGTTAGCGCCAGCACTTCAGGCAAAATTACTTCGCGTGATTCAAGAGAAAACAATCCGGCGTGTGGGTGATATGCAAGAACATGCAATTGATGTTCGCATCATGGCCACGATGAATGAGGATCCCATTGACGCTGTGAATCAGAATCGCCTGCGACGCGATTTGTATTATCGGCTTAGTGTCGTTACCTTGTTGATTCCGCCACTAAGCGACCGTAAAGACGATATTTGGCTATTAATCAATCATTTTATTGATAAATATAATGCGTTATTTCAAATGCATGTGAAAAAAGTCAGCGAAGCGGCAAAAGCAATTCTTTATCAGCATGATTGGGCTGGAAATGTCAGGGAGTTGGAGCATACTATCGAAGGAACGATGAACTTAATTATGGACGAAGAAGTCATTGATGTGCAAAATCTGCCGGCAAGTTTTCGTAAACGGTATCCATACCAGGATAGCAATAGGCAAACCGTAGATGTTGGAAATGTGGACGAGGAAACGATGCCATTACGTGAGAAAATAAATGAACTGGAAAAGGCATATGTACAGCACATTTTAAACGAGAACGAGCATAACGTCTCCCGAACTGCAAAAAAACTTGGCATCAGTCGGCAGAGCCTGCAGTATCGGATGAAGAAGTTTGGGTTGTGATTGAAGTACGTTTTGAGTAAACAGGTGGTAATTGGAGCACTTTTTATTTAAGAAAGTAATAGATAACCATGATAAAAACCCCTGTCATTGTGCAGGGTTTTTTATGTGTTTTCGCTTATTTTGCACTTGGAAATCCAAGTTTGCGCGAAATAGTATTACCTGTATGGACGATATTTTCAACCACATAATCAAGATTTTCATCTGCTAATTGAAAACTGACCAGCCTGACGCTTACCGCTCCTTCTACCTCTCTAAAACGATTAAGGATTGGTACGGCAACGCTAGTAATGCCTTTCAATTGCTCATTATGACATACAGAATACCCATCTGATTTTATTTTCTCCAGTTGCCCCAACATAGCTGTTTGATCTTCCGCTGACAAATGCTGGAACTGTTCCATTTTTCTATCCTCCGGCATGTGGGCAAGCATTGTCAAGTTTGCGGCCCCTATATTCATCGGAATTCTTAATCCAAGTTGATCATGTACACGAATGGTTTGCTGTACACAATCTATTCGTTCCATAATAATGGATTCATCGCCGAGTGGTTTGGTTAAATAGACACTGGCTTGCAAGATTTGCATCAGATGTTCCAGTTCCGGGCGGACAATACTAATGTAATCCATTGTATCGTACACCTTCAGACCATATTCCAGCCAAATAGGACCAAGCCCATATAATTTTCTATCAGGATCCTGCTGTATCATCCCATGTTTGATCATTGATTTAAGAATACGGTGAATGGAACTAATGGGTAATTCGCATTCCTTCGCTAAGTCAGTAATGGAAAATAATTGTGTTGTTTCATGTGACATAATAACGTTTACAATTTTCATTGCTCGATCAATCGATTGCATGAAGACACCTGCCTTATAAAAAATGAAATCGGGAACTTCTTTTTATGTTGAAAATTTTAGAAATATATTGACACCTAGTTTATCGTTCACTATAATCATACTATAATTTTCCGATAAATAAAATAACTTTCCGCTCATCGGAAAATTAAATGCAAAATAATCGTTTACTTTTTTACCTTTGAATGCAACACATCCATAATCGGAAAGCATTTACTGAATCAAACTTAATTGGAGGAATTGCCATGTTAAAAAATGTAATCGTCAAAAAACCTGGAAAAAGTTATGTAAATGGATTAACAACAAGTAATTTGGGTGAACCAAATTATGATCAACTGCTTGTTCAACATCAAGCATATATCGAGTCTTTAAAACAATGTCATGTTGCCATTAAGGAACTGCCAGCAAGCGAGGGCTTTCCGGATTCGACGTTTGTGGAAGATACAGCCGTATTAACACCAGAATTCGCAGTTATTACCAATCCAGGGGCCGCATCGCGTAATGCGGAAATTAAAGAAATGGAACCTGTATTGAAGGAATTTTACACGGATATCCGCTATATAAAAGCTCCAGGCACATTGGATGGGGGAGATGTACTGCAAATTGACGATCATTTTTATATTGGTATCTCTGCCCGCACGAATGAAGCAGGCGCAACGCAGTTGAAGGAGATTTTAGAATCATCGCATTACCAAGCAACCATTGTACCATTGAAAAAATTCTTTCATTTGAAAACGGGTGTTGCTTATCTTGGAAAAAATTTAATTGTAGCTGCAGGGGAATTCATTGACCACCCAGCCTTTAATCAATATGACAAGATTGTTGTTCCTGATGAAGATGAATACGCGGCTAATTGTATACTTGTGAATGATTATGTGATTATTCCAAAAGGATATCCAGCGACAAGGAAGCAAATGATTGACAAAGGTTATCAAACAATTGAACTGGAGATGACAGAATTTCAAAAGCATGATGGCGGATTGAGCTGCCTCTCTTTGCGATTTTAAGAGTTTACCAAGGAAAATGTGAGAATTGTTCAATGATAGAGTCTCACAATACTTATACGACACGAACGGAAGGAGAACTTTTATGGAAAAGTTGAAATCGACGACTTACTGCAACTCGATGGTGGATACGTTAAAGCATGTCATTGTGAAACACCCACGGGATTCTTTCCTTAGCCAGGAGCATTTGAATAATGAATGGAAAACATACAATTATTTCGAACCCCCGAACTATGAGGAAGCATTAAACGAATACGCACAATTTCTAGCTGTTTTAGAAAAACATGTTGATCGAATTGATTATTTACCTGCCCACAAGCAAACGGGGATTGATTCGATATACGCGCATGATCCTGTAAAGTTTACCAGGGATGGTGCGATTATTTTAAAGTCTGGTAAACAACTCAGACAAAAAGAAGCCAATGCCTATAAAGATTTCTTGCAACAGCAGCAAATACCAGTCATTGACGAACTAACAGGAGAGGCTGTTGCTGATGGCGGGGATATTGTTTGGCTGAATGAACGTACATTGGCGGTAGGGCGAGGCTATCGTACAAACGATGAAGCGATTCGTCAATTGAAGGAAATGACGAAAGATATGATCGATGAATTTATTATCGTTCCGCTTCCACATGACCAAGGCGAAGAAGAGTGCCTGCACCTGATGTCGATCATTAGTATGGTTGATCATGATTTGGCGGTCGTGTACTCCCCTTTGATGCCGGTGTTTTTTAGACAACTTTTACTTTCACGTGGGATCAAGTTAATCGAGGTTCCGGCACAAGAATACGGGATTTTAGGCTGTAATGTATTAGCGCTTGCACCAAGGGTTTGCATGATTTTAGATGGAAATGATTCTACCAAACAACAGTTGGAAGACGCTGGCGCCACTGTTTATGCATATAAGGGGCAGGAGATATCGTATAAAGGAACAGGTGGACCTACCTGTTTGACCTGCCCAGTTATTCGTGGTAATTGACAAGAATTTTTCGCTGCTAGGGAGTTGTCACAGAAACCAACTTAAAAAAGGGGAACTCAGTGATGAAGGAAGAGCAAACGAACGATAAATTAAAGCGTTCCATGAAAAGCCGGCATTTGTTTATGCTTTCACTTGGAGGGGTAATTGGTACAGGGCTGTTCTTAAATGCAGGCTATACCATTAATCAGGCAGGGGCAGGTGGAGCGATCCTGGCTTACTTATTTGGTGGATTAATTTTATTTCTGGTCATGGTTTGTCTTGGTGAACTTGCGGTGCATATGCCTGTTACCGGTTCCTTTCAAGCGTATGCTACGAAATATATTGGGCCTTCTGCAGGATTTTCGCTTGGCTGGATGTATTTCGTTGGTTCAGCAGCTACAGCGGGAGTAGAATTTACGGCGGCCGGCATCTTAATGCAATTTTGGTTTCCGAATGTTTCCGTATGGATTTGGTGTGCAGTTTTTATTGCCTTGCTGTTCACACTAAATGCGTTAACGACACGGGGATTTGCGGAGGCAGAATATTGGTTTGCCGGAATTAAAGTAGTCGCCGTTATTTTTGTGATTATTGTCGGGATTGCTGCTATCTTTGGTTTGATTCATTTATCTGATCGCGGGACACCCCTGTTTGAAAATCTAGAACCAACGAAGCTTTTTCCGGCAGGGATTTCGATTGTGTTCGTCACGATGATGAATGTAATATTTTCCTATCAGGGATCTGAACTGGTCGGTATTGCTGCAGGCGAAACGGAAAATCCACAGAAGAATATCCCTAAGGCAATCTTTAATATTATTTTTCGAATCGTAGTTTTTTATATTGGTTCAATTGTCATCTTGTCAGCTATCTTCCCGGCCTCAGAGTTAGGTTTACTGGAAAGTCCATTTGTTACGTTATTGGAAATTTCTGGAATCCCATTTGCAGCTCATCTGATGAATTTTGTTATTTTAACAGCGATTTTATCGGTTGGAAACTCATGTTTGTATGCGTCAACACGCTTGCTTTGGTCGATGGCACATGAAGGGATGGCACCAAAATTGTTTGGACAACTTACCAGACGGAAGGTACCGTTAAACGCACTATTGTTTACGATCGTATTTTCATTGCTCTCTTTATTGACCAGTTTTATGGCGGCTGATACGGTATTCGTATTACTCATGTCCATTGCGGGTATTTCGGTAACCATTTCTTGGATGGGAATTGCCCTATCTCAATTTATGTTTCGTAAAAAATACATCAAGGCCGGTGGAAAAGTAGAGGACCTGCAGTATAAAGTTGCCTTCTATCCATTCATACCATTGTTTTGCCTTGCTTCCTGCCTAGTTGTTCTAATATTTTTACTTTTTGATCCAACGCAACGTGCAGGCGTATTATATGGTTTTGGTTTCTTAGTTGCATGCCTAATATTTTACCGTTTTAAATTAGCCAAGAATGAAGATAAAAAGGATGAAACGCCAACGCCTATTGAAAAAACAACAAATTAATAAAATTATTACTTAAACGAGGTGAAATAACATGACGACATCCAAATGGGGAACACCCGAATCATTACACGATTTACTAAATGAGCTTGTCAGCTGGAAAAGCATTACCCTGTCCGAGGGGGAGCTTCATTTTCCGATGAAGCTGCAAACCAAACTGCAGGGGCTCGCGTACTTTCAGCAACATCCGGAAAATCTCGCACTTCATGATGCGGATTTGCGCCGAACATTTTTGACAGCGCTTTACAAACATCCTGATGCAACAGAATCGATTTGTCTGATCAGTCACTTCGATACGGTAAACACAGAAGAATATGGGGATTTTGAAGCGTTGGCCACGCAACCGGCGGAACTAACCAAATTTCTATTGGAGCGGGAAACAGAACTTCCGAATGAGGTGTTAAAGGATTTGCAGTCTGGTGATTATTTATTCGGTCGGGGGACCATGGATATGAAAATGGGATTGGTCACGCATATGTATCTACTGGAAAAAGCAAGTCTGGAAAGTTGGCCCATCAACTTATTGCTATTGACTGTACCAGATGAGGAGGTTAATTCGTCCGGGATGCGGTGTGCCGTTCCTAAACTGTTGGAATTAAAAGAGCAGCATAATTTCGAATATAGCTTGTTCCTAAACAGTGAACCGGTGCTTACGCAAGATCCAAACGATGCTCGTCATTATCTCTATTCCGGAACAATCGGAAAGATTATGCCGGCAGCGCTTTTTTATGGTAGGGAAACGCATGCGGGAGAACCATTAAGTGGCATGACATCGCCGTATATTGCTTCCTACCTAACGCGCGAAATGGAGTGGAATCACACTTTTCAAGAAACCTCTTTTGGGGAAACAATGCCGCTTCCAGTAACATTGCAGCAACGTGATCTACGGGCTGAATATTCGACCCAAACTCCGTACAGATCCAGTGCCTTATATAATGTGTTTGTGATGGAACGAAGCGCGTCTGACGTTTTCGATTTGTTTGAGCAGACAGCAAAAGACGCTGCAGCAAAGTTAAATCAAGACTACGCTGCTGTTTGCCGCGCCAATCAAGTTAACCCAATTGGCGAGGTAACGGTGATACGGTATGAGAAGCTGTTGGCGTATGCAACGAATAAGTTCGGTACAGAATTTATTGAGATGATTAAAGCAGACGTCCAGTTTCATGATGAATGGGATGAACGGGAAAAGTCACTAAGAATGGCGGATAAACTGATGATTCAATGCCAGGAATTGGCTCCGGCTATCGTTATCCTGTTTGCCCCGCCATATTATCCAGCAGTCAATTCCAGTGGAAATGAACTTGTCGAAACTTGTGTGGACTTTGTAACACAACGCGCTAAAGAAAAGTTTGGCCTTACGATGGAACGGATTCATTATTTTAATGGGATTTGTGATCTGAGCTATGTTCATTATGATGGTTCTGACATTGGTTGGTTTGCGTTTGAACAGAATACCCCTGTTTGGAACAACAGTTACACTATTCCATTTAAAGAAATGCAACAACTGGATGCACCAGTTCTAAATATAGGTCCATTTGGCAAGGATGCGCATAAACGAACCGAGCGTTTACATATGAAAAACGCCTTTGAAGAAATACCAGCTATTTTGGAGGAAATGATTCATAGGATACTTCATTAAAAAAGTCGCAGGTATTGCGGCTTTTTGTTTTTAGTGCGAGTTTTAGAAGAATGAGTGAAGGTATTGGAACAATCGGACGCCTTGAAGATTTCAAAAAAGCCGAAATAGAACGTTTATTCTTTAAAATAATAAAACATTAAGGTATAATTGGTTTTGCAATAGTTGCTTTTTCTCATGTGGAGGTCGGCGCACTTTCGACGTTGTAGTGTCACACGATACGCTATAACGAGAGGAGGTGTTGCCCATGTCTTGTTTTCAGACATTGGTTCTTATGATTGCATTCGCAACACTGGTTGTGACGATCATCGACCAAGAAAAATAGACCTCCCTTAGATTATCAGCCAGTGTGAGGTCTATTCTCGCCAGCGCCGGCCCCGCTTAAAGGGGAGCGACTCATTGCTGACCGGAGATGTTCCTGCATCTTCGGTCTTTATTAATTTATGAGTATCTTATGTTTCTATGTTTATTATACCACAAAAAATCAGTTTGAAAACAGAAAATACAGCAGTATACATAGCACACGGGAAAGACGAAGCTGTTCCAGCATGCCAGCTTGAAAGGGCAACAACTTATTTTACGCTTTTGTACTAACACATAGGATCCATACATGTAACGTCTTTTGTCAATGCCCATACAACTTTTAATGCAACATGCAAATAATTTGTATTGGATGAACCAATTTAACAAAACATCGTAGTTCCCGCAGGATGTCAAATGGCTATTGGTTACCCCGCTCGCACACTTAACAGGACTTGAGGTTGGCTCGTTTGGAGCGTTATACCTAAATAGTATTCGTTTCCCCCTTTTGGATAGAACGATTAATTATAGAGATAATAACATTCATCAACTCTATTTTGACCCACTTTTTAGGAAACAAAGATTCAGGAGGGAAAAAATGAAACGGGTAACGTCGGAGGTAACATTTGTTTTTTGGGTTACATTAGCCATAACGGTAGCGATGTCTATTTGGGGGTCGGTTGCTCCTAACGTATTTGAACGTTTTTCAAGTACGGTTATGAATTATATATCGGTCCATTTTGGATGGTATTATTTATTAATTGTTTCCTTATTTGTGGTGTTTTGTATCTATTTGATTTTTAGTCGGTATGGCAAGATTAGATTGGGAAAGCCAAAGGATCGGCCAGAATTTAGTTATGCCACGTGGTTTGCCATGCTTTTCAGTGCTGGGATGGGAATTGGCTTGGTATTTTATGGGGTCGCTTCCCCTGTATCGCACTATATAAAAACACCACCAACCGCAGACCCGGGTACACGCGAGGCATTAGAGGATTCGTTGCGTATAACGTTTTTTCATTATGGTATTCATGCCTGGGCAATTTACGCGATCATTGCTTTAGTACTAGCCTATTTTACGTTTCGTCATGGCAAACCAGCGTTGGTTAGTGTCACATTGGAACCGCTTTTTGGAGATAGAATGCGAAGGGGATGGGGGAAGGCAGTTGATGTTATCGCTGTGTTTGCAACGATTGTTGGAGTAGCCACAACACTAGGGTTTGGTGCAACACAGATTAACGGGGGATTCACCTACCTGTTTGGTGTTCAGAGTGAATTTTGGGTCCAGCTTATTATCATCATCGTTGTAACGGTGTTGTTCATGCTTTCGGCATACTCTGGTCTGGGAAAAGGGATCAAATACCTTAGTAATACGAATATGGCATTGGCAGGACTTTTATTTGTCGCCACGTTAATACTTGGGCCAACGATGTACATTGTTAATTCATTTACCGATACACTGGGTGCATATGTACAAAGTCTTCCAGCAGAGAGTTTACGTATTTCCCCTAATGATGAAATAGAACGGCAATGGGTATTGGATTGGACTGTTTTCTTCTGGGCATGGTGGATTGCCTGGTCGCCGTTTGTTGGCATTTTTATCGCACGTATATCAAAGGGACGTACTATACGGGAATTTCTCTCGGGTGTGTTAATTGTCCCTTCCGTTGTGAGCTTTTTGTGGTTTGCAACCTTTGGTATGTCAGGTATAAACATTCAAAATAACGGCTTTGATTTTGCTGATCTTCCTGATGAACAGGTATTATTTGGCATGTTTGATCAATTTCCATTTAGTTTAATCCTATCTATACTGGGGATTTTGTTGATTGCAACGTTTTTTATCACGTCAGCCGATTCGGCGACATTTGTTTTAGGAATGCAAACAACCAATGGATCGTTGTCACCTTCAGTGATTGTCAAGTTTATTTGGGGGATCGCTCAGTCCATAATTGCAGCGGTGCTATTGTATACCGGGGGATTGCAGGCCTTACAAAATGCACTGATTTCCGCTGCGTTCCCATTCTCATTGATTATGGTCGTGATGGTTTTGTCCTTTTATAAAGCATTAAGGAAAGATAACATGAAATAAGGGAACCACAATTATCTTCTTTCCTCTTTATATGGAATCCATGTTTAAAAAGCAGCGTTTTGAAAAAAATATCATCTAGAATAGAGGTGATATTTATGGGAGAAAATAATAAAAAATACACAATTACTGGAACAGAAATTAATAAGGTCAAACAAAAAAATGCGAACTCAGGTATGTCCTATAATGAAGCAAAGGCATTTATTGCTAAAACTACAGGAGGACATGGTACTGGAATCTACAGTGATACCAATCGTGAAGAAGTTAAAAAGAAAAATCAGCAATAGCAATATCCGCTGGCTCAACTCCAGCGGATATTTAGGCCTTGATCAGTTTTTCTTATTCAATTGATTCTGTGCCATTCTGACCATTTCTTTAACCATATTGCCACCAATTGGACCGCCAATCTTCCCGGCTTGCTTGGAGGTAAGCTCCTCGTTTCCTTTTTCTTTTAATGGAATGCCTTGTTCCCTGGCAATTTCATATTTCACATCATCGGGATGCTCATGGTTTATCTTGTAGCCTTTTGCTTGCATAACCTTTGTTTTGAACTGTTGTAATTCTTTCTTTGCCATTATAGTATCACCTCATATATGTAGGGTGCCCCTTCATGTGAAAGATATTTACCTTTGAGTAGTACACAAAAATAAATATTATCAAACACCCCTCTTTCACGTATAATGGTTAAATAGGACTGACGTGATTACGTAAGGGGTGTGGTTGAGTGTTTTGCCAAAGTTGTGGAATTCAAGTAGATTATGAAAGCTATAATTTCTGTCCGGGTTGTGGGGTCGCATTACATGAGACAGTGAATACGCAATCTGGTGGGCAGTGGATTGACAGAGGAACAGCTGCTTCTGCCACAGCAGAAAATTCTGGAAACCGTATCACGCATCAAGTAAAAGGTACATTTTTAAATGCAACCCAAAAGATCAATTCCATGGTAGGGGAGCAGGGCACAATTGATTTGAACTTGCGTGATGTGTTTTCCGATGTTCTTAAAAAGCATGCGAAAGAAGAGGGCGAAAAACTATTTATTGCGGGGACAAAAGAAACCACACCGTCGAGTTGGGATATTTCCACTTCCTGGCCGAAACCATGGCTGTTTTCAAGGGTCTTTCTTATTTTTGCCGTCACGTATGTTCTTTTGTCCGTTGCAACGTTTTCCTTTCATAATATTAATGCGTTACCTGGATTGATTATGGTTGGTTCATTTGCTGTTCCTTTTTCATTGCTAATATTTTTCTGGGAAACGAATGCACCACAAAATATCAGTATCTATGAAGTTGCCAAGATGTTCTTTATTGGTGGAGCTTCCTCATTGGTGATAACGTTATTTCTTTACTCCATTTTTCCGGTAGATGATCCGGATTTTATCGGGGCTGTAATTATTGGCATTGTGGAGGAAATAGGCAAGTTTGCTATTGTTGCTTACTTTATTAAACAGTTGCATACGAAATTCATTTTAAATGGTTTATTGATTGGCGCCACGATTGGGGCCGGATTTGCTGCGTTTGAAACGATGGGCTATGCATTAACCTTTTGGGATATGTATAATGAACAAGTGATGGTCTCGGTCATGTTTGTTCGGGCATGGACATCGATTGGTACCCATGTTGTCTGGGCGGCCATTGCTGGTGCGGCGTTTGTCGTTGTTAAAGGAGATAGATCAGTATATAGTGAACACTTTTTCAATCCAAAATTTCTTAAGCTTTTCGCTGTTCCTGTTATATTGCATGCGGTCTGGGATATGCCATTATACGCACTGCAAAACTTTTATCTTATTTATATTGTCTTAATTATTGTTGCCTGGATCTTTGTTTTTACGTTTATCAATGCTGGTCTGAAACAAATCGTTCGTTTAAATCAGGGTTATCAAGAATATGAAGAAGCCTCGCAAGGTTGATAAGATTGCGAGGTTTTTAAGTTATTAAGACAAACTCAGCCATTGCTATCCATGCTTGTCGCTTGTACTTGTCCCACTTCTTCCCATCCTTTACAAACATCCACCCAATCGTTTGTAGCCGCGTATTCCGCCAATTCGGCACAGGTTAATTTAATGGCTGAGTTCAGACTGCCACATGCCGGGTAGACATAATCAAATCGTTTTAGGGAGATATCTACATATACATCTAAGTCATTTGTTAATCCAAATGGACAGACTCCTCCAATTGCGTGCCCGGTTTGTTCTAACACGTCGTCTGGTGAGAGCATCCGCGCTTTGATTTGAAAAGCTTTGCAAAATTTTTTATTATCAACCCTGGCATCACCAGCAGAAACGACTAATATGGCTTTGTTATCTGCACCACGAAAGGACAAGGTTTTTGCAATCTGGGCAGGTTGCACCCCAATCGTTGCGGCAGCCTGATCAACGGTTGCACTCGAAGTGGAAAATTCCATGATATCTGCTTCACGATTCCATCGTTTAAAATGATTTCTCACGTTTTTCAATGACATGATACATAATCCTTTCTCTACTAACGTTTATGGAGAATAATATCACGCTCTAACGAAATGAAGCAATAAATTAACGGCGAGAATGTTCATTTCTGTATTTAACGTACGTACGGATAGCCCATTTTTCATAAATTTCAAGTAAAGTCTTTACAGGAACATGCAAATCGACTATAATCGTTACACGAATTAATTCGCACTAAATTGATCAGGAAAGGGAGTATTGACGATGGAAACGGCACATAAATTAAATCGGCAATCACTCGTGAAAGACACCGCCAAGAATACGGCTGTATCATTGGGGCATTGGCAAAAGCCACATGTAATCATCGGCTCAATTGTTATGATTTTGCTGGGCGCGTATATATTTATCGAAACAACCATCAGCCAAGGGGTATTATATATACTAGGTTTAGCGCTTGGTTTTACATTATTTCATGCGCGATTTGGTTTTACTTCTGCATTTCGCCGATTAATGTCAGTGGGAAATGTTGAGGGGATTCAAGCCCATATGATTATGCTTGCGGTCGCTTCCACGTTGTTTGCAATTATCTTTGCAACGGGTTTTACGTTTAGTGGATCCAGTCCAAGTGGAAATATTTCTCCGGTCGGGGTCAGCTTGATTTTTGGTTCATTTGTCTTTGGAATTGGGATGCAATTAGGTGGTGGCTGTGCGTCAGGTACACTTTATCATGTCGGCAGTGGTCAATCGCCAACTGTTATTACCTTAGTTGGATTTATTGCCGGCTCGGTTATTGGTGCTTATCATTGGGGGTTTTGGATGAATGATATGCCTAGCTTTCAATCCTTTTCGCTGGCAGAATCTACGCATTTAGGCTATCTCGGCGCCCTGGTGGTGCAGCTTGCGTTATTTGCCTTGATTTATTGGATTACCGTTCAGGTTGCTAAACGGAAAAAGCCGCCGATGATGAAAGCTCTGCCAACGGAAAGCGGCTGGAAGCGGATATTTCGTGGTTCGTGGCCGCTAATCACGGCGGCAGTGGTACTGGCAATATTGAACGCACTTGTGCTTATTGTAAGAGGCAGTCCGTGGGGGATCACATCTGGCTTTGCATTATGGGGCTCAAAAATTGTCAGTGCTTTCGGTGTTGATGTATCCAGCTGGACATATTGGAGTGGTGATAAAAGCGCATCATTAACTTCTTCCGTATTTACCGACTCCACCAGTGTGATGAATTTTGGAATTATCCTTGGCGCATTCATTGCCTCGTCTTCAGGCGGATTATTTAAGCCGAAAAAAATAAAACCTGGTGTGGCATTTGCGTCGCTGATCGGCGGCATAATGATGGGATACGGCGCACGACTTGCCTTTGGCTGTAACATTGGTGCCTATTTTAGCGGGATTGCATCTTTTAGTCTGCATGGTTGGATTTGGGGAATTATGGCATTACTTGGAACTTTTGTCGCCCTATACCTCCGGCCGCTGTTTGGGATGAAAAATCCGAATAAAAATGATTCTTTTTGTTAGATATAAAAACACCGAGTTGTTCGATTCTATAATAATGAACAACTCGGTTATCAATTTTTCTGGTATATATTTAACTATGCAATAAAAGTGGCAATTCTCTTACTCCTCGAACAACCATCCCTGTTCTCCACTCAAGCTCATTTGGGTCAGCATTCAATTGGGCTTTTGGATAGTGTTTAAAAAAACTGGTAATGGCAATTTCTCCTTCCAAACGTGCAAGTGGTGCTCCCAGACAAGCGTGGATACCTTTTCCGAATGCTAAATGTTTACTTTTCTCTCGAGTGATATCGAGGGTGTCTGGATCCGCAAATTGCTCAGGATCATGGTTTGCAGCATTCAAAACGACTATGACAAGCTCACCTTTTTTCATGGGTTGTCCTTTAAATTCCATATCTTCTCCTACCCAGCGGGAGGTACTAAACTCAACAGGATCATTATATCGGAGTGTTTCCTCAATGGCAGTCTTGATTAATTCGGGTTCCTTTATGAACAGATCTAATTGCTCGGGATTCTGTAGGAGCGCCATAATACTGTTTCCAATAAAGTTGACGGTTGTTTCGTGACCAGCGATGATTAATAGGGAAACGACGCCATACAACTCTTTTTCGGTTAGTTGGTCCCCTTGTTCCTCGGCAATAATGAGTTTGCTAATCAAGTCATCTCCAGGTTTTTCGCGTACAACCGCGAACCGCTGTTGCAGGTATTGTGTGAATTCGATCGTATGCTGTTCTATATCTTTTGCATATTTACCGCTCGAGCCTTCAATCAGCGAGTTAGACCAGATGCGGAACTTATTCCGGTCCTGTGCAGGAATTCCAAGCATTTCGCAGATGACGATAATTGGAAGTGGAAAGGCGAATTCATCAATCAGATTCATTTGATCTTGACCAGCTGTTTTTTCAAGGAGATCATTTGTGATTTCCTGAATGCGATCTCTCAGTCCTGCAATCATATTTGGGGTAAATGCTTTGGAAACAAGACCACGTAAACGCCTATGATCTGGCATATCTGAGAAAAGCATGTTTTCGCTAAATATGCTTCCTTGGTTTTCACTATTTTCGCGAAGTTTCGTAAAATCCTTGATAAACTTTTGATTTTTTAAGGCTTCTAACGCATCGTTGTATCGAGTGATGATCCAAGCATATTGGCCATCAGGCAACAAAACTTGGGCAACTGGATCTTCTTCTCTTAGTCGTGCATAAGCAGGATAAGGGTTTTTTCTAAATGCTTTCGTAAATAGCGTATGTTTTGGGAAATTGTCCATGTTCATTTTCATATATCTCCTTCCAAGATAAGAAAATTTATTACTGATTATGATATTAAACCTTAGATTTTCCTGAGAGTTTGTATTCATTCCTTCTAGATAATAAGACGTGTGGTGTATGGTTACTAGCTATCTAACCCTAGGCCATTTTCTCGCAAAACGCCAATAAAAAAATACCTCATTTTACAAAAACAGACTTTTTGCCCAGGAAAAGTCTGTTTTTATTTATGAATTAGTACTATATGCACTAGTGTATTTACTTATAATTCGATAAATTTAATGTGACAGAAAATTTTGTAGAAGGGAGGCTAGTTTTGTAATCGAATATTAAGGGGGAGACATATGTTAAAAAGAATTGTCGTTGTTTTAGTAGCAGTGTTGCTGGTGTTCAGTAATTATTTTTATGTTAATGCAGCCGAAATCACTGGGAAAACACTGCAGAAGAACACAGAAAAACAGATAGATACAAAGCCGAAAAAGCTAAAAGAAACGCAGGACCCAAGTAAAAAGGTACGCGTTATTGTCGAATTAAAACAGGACGCACCGATTGAAAAAGCAACAAAAAAAGGTGTGATGTTTAAACGGTTAAAGCCAACTGAAAAAAAGCAAATGCAACAAACAGCTAAGCAAGAACAAGAAACGATCAAAAACAACATCAAGTCGAAAAAGATTGATGCAACATACTTACAAGAATTTAACACAGTTGTCAATGGATTTAGTGTCGAAGTGAAGCAGGGCGATATTAACGCTATCAAGAAGATTCCAAATGTGGGATCGGTACATATGGTAAATGAATATAAGCGCCCAGAAGTAAAACCAGAAATGAAGTACAGTAAGGAATTGGTCGAAGCGCAAAAGGCTTGGCGCGATTATGGGTATAAAGGGGAAGGGATGACGGTTGGTATTATTGATACCGGAATTGATCCATCCCATCGTGACATGGTACTTTCCGATGATACAGATCCAGCTCTCACCAAAAAATCGGTAAAGAAAACGGTAAACGACGATGGACTGCCAGGTAAATACTATACCGAAAAAGTTCCATACGGCTATAACTACATGGATAAAAATGAAGATATTGTCGACAGTGCTGCCGGCGCCTCCATGCACGGGATGCATGTTGCCGGAACAGTTGGTGCCAATGGAGATGAAGAAAATGGTGGTATCAAGGGAATTGCTCCTGAATCCCAATTATTAGCACTGAAGGTTTTTGGAAACGATCCGGAGATGGCCTCAACATATGGCGATATTTATGTGAAAGCAATGGATGATGCGATTAAACTTGGTGTCGACGCACTCAACTTAAGCCTTGGATCTCCAGCAGGCTATGTCGATGCAGAATCAGCGGAACAACAAGCAGTTAAGCGGGCAACCGAAAATGGTGTACTCGTATCCATTTCGGCCGGCAATTCCAATAAGTTTGCGGATGGATTCTATTATCCACTGGCTTCTAACCCGGATTACGGGGTAAGTGGTTCCCCAGGGGTAGCGGAGGATTCATTACAAGTAGCTTCCTATGAAAATACGTACATGGATGTAGATGCAGTTGATTATACGATCGACGGTAAAGATGGTAGTGCACCATATCTGTCGGCTGGTGATACCGACCCGGCAGATTATGCGCAGACATCGTTTGACGTTGTTGAGGCCGGACTTGGTGCCCCCGAGGATTTTGCCGGTAAGGATGTCAAAGGGAAATATGCCCTTGTTCAACGTGGCGATCTTGCCTTTACAGAGAAGGCGCTTAATGCACAAGAAGCTGGAGCAGAAGGCGTCATCATTTATAACAACACGGACGGCATCATCAATATGGCAACTGATCCAGCGATTGAAATTCCGCAGTTGTTCATGTTGAAAAATGATGGAGATAAGCTTGCCGCTGCCTTAAATGATGGTAAGCCGGTGACGTTAGAATTTAATGGCGGTAAAGATAAAATCGATAATCCAGATGCAGGAAAAATGAGTGCATTTTCATCATGGGGTCTGACGCCGGATCTGGACTTCAAACCGGAAATTACGACTCCAGGTGGGCAAATTTTATCCACCTTAAACGATGATCAATATGGATTAATGAGTGGTACATCGATGGCGGCACCGCATGCGGCCGGTGGTGGGGCTCTTGTTTTACAGCGAATTGATGAGAAGTTCGGCTTGGATCACGCTGATCGTGTGACCATGGCTAAGAATTTAATGATGAATACGAGTAAATTGGTCGAATTGGATGGAGCAAAAGTGTCGCCACGACGCCAGGGTGCTGGATTGATGCAGCTTCACGCCGCTATGTCCACACCGGTCATGGTAACGGAAGCCGACACAGGTGAGGCAAAAGTAGCGTTAAAACAAATCAACGAAAATGAAATCACCTTTGAATTGACGGCAGAGAACATGACAGATAAAGCAATCACATATGATGTGAAAGCCAATGTACAGACTGATCAGCCCGTTGAAAACGGGGACGACACACTGGTTGTACCGAATGAGTTCGGTGCACTGGAGCTTGATGGGCTGGCAACGGTCAACGGGGAAGATGTCAGCGAAGTGGAAGTTCCCGCAAATGGTAAAAAGACAGTCACTGTTAAGATTGATGTAAGTTCGGTTGATAAAGAACTGACAAGTATGTTTACCAACGGCTACTGGCTGGAAGGATTTGTCACACTGACTGACCCAACAGATAATAATCCGGAAGTTTCCGTTCCATATGTTGGTTTCAAAGGACAATGGGATCAAGCACCAATCATGGACAAACCAATGTGGGATGACGATACGTATTATGGCATGACTGGTGCCGCAACCTCCAGTGGTAAAGATGAGGATGGAAACGAGGAATTTGATTTTCTTGGGGAAGATCTGAAAACCGGGGAGATTGACCCAGATAAAATCGCTTTTTCACCAAACGGAGACAACGTACAGGATGATGCGTTAGTCATCTTATCTTTCTTAAGGAATGCGAAAGAAGTCAAATTCAACGTATTAGATGAGAACAAGAAAAAAGTACGCACCATTCGAACGGAATCAGACGTTGCCAAGAACTATTATGATGATGGACAAGCACCGATGTATTCCTTGTCCTCTGCCAGAAAATGGGATGGCAAAATCGATGGTAAAACTGCACCTGAAGGAAAATATTATCTGCAGGTCGAGTCCGTGATTGATTTTAAAGATGCAAACTGGCAATCGCTTGAAATTCCAGTCATTCTTGATACAACAGCACCTGAATTAACAGCAGATTTTGATCAAGATAAGCAAAGGATAACTGTTGATGCAAAGGATAGTAAGGATGGAAGCGGCCTGGCTTATTGGGATGTGCTTGTAGACGGGAAGTCAGTTTTGGACAAGCCATATGTAAACGGAGAAACCGAGCATACATTAACGAAAAAATTAAGTCCAGAACAAACGTTAACCGTTAAAGCAGTCGATTATGCTGGTAACGAAAGCAAAAAGGAACTGACGAAATCAGATGATACAACAATGCCAGACTTGCACGTGAAAACACCAGAATTCCTTGGTGTGGAAACATCACGAGAAGTAGAATTTTCCGGATATGCAACAGACAAATCAGGTATCAAAGAAGTGACGGTTGACGGAGAAAAAGCAAACGTTACGTATAATAAAGAAAAAGACCGGTATGAGTTCTCGGTAACGGTTAAACACGATAAAGATGGGTACTTCTTCCATCATATTAAGGCGGTAGATAACGCTGGGAATGAAGCGGAAATTGGCCGAAGATATTTTGTCGATACCGAAAAGGCAAAAATCGATGTCAAAGCAGATCAAAAAACGGATGCTGATAAAATAAAAGTCGATGCAACCGTTACCGATAACTTTGATGATATCCGTGTGTATGTAAATGGAAATGAAGTGTACAAGCATGATCAGTCAGAGCCATATGGAATGAATGGTTTTGAGAAAACAATTAAAGACATTGAATTAGACCTGAAAGATGGCAAGAATGAGTTTGAATTTAAGGTAGTCGATCTTGGTGGACATGAGACGACGAAAACGATCGTTGTCGATAAGGAAGCGGGTAATACCGAGTCAAGTATCACCGGGATGAAAGATCTTGTCGACCAATACGGGAAATCGGGTGCTATTACCAGTTCTGACACTGTTAGATTACTAAATACGCAGTTGACATCGATTGGTCATTATCAAGACACTGGAAAAACAGCGAAAGCGATCAAACATATGAAGAGCTTTAAACAATTACTGGATTTCTATCAGAACAATGGCCAGATTGCAGATGACGCAGCAGCAACATTAAAGAAACATGCCGATAACCTGCTGAAGCAATGGCAGTAGATGTCCTGTAGAGAATTACTTCCACCGTGACAAAGCTGCTATTGTCATGGTGGGAGGCATATAAAGGAGGATACGGATGCGATGTTTTCTCCGAGCATGGAAACAGCTTCTTTTAAAAAGGTATGTGATGTTTCCGCTTATAATTGGTTATCTGACATTTCTCACTATCTCCCTCATGGCCACGCCAACGACTGCATATTTTACCGATTCCGCATCGGTCAATGAGAAGCTTACGATGGCAGATCATTTTGCGGGGGAGGAACAGGAAGAACCAACAGATACGAAGAAGCCAGACAATCAGGAGACGCAAACCTCAGATACGGATAAATCGGAGCAGAAACAGGCGTCTGGCCACGACAAGCAAAACGAGAAAGTTGATGGGGTCAATCCTTTGCCTGATGAAACATCATCAAACGAGGAAAAGGGTAAGCAGGAAGAGCAAACGGCTGATTCAGCAGTGGTAAAATCAAGCAAAGAAGATGCACCTCCATCCTCCACTGAATCACCCGAACAAGATGCCAGCGGAAAGACGGGTTCAGCATCCTAAGATTGGATCGGAGTGAAGGCTTATGAACGGGAAACGAATCTGGAAGGTGATAAGCAATCTTATTACGTTTCTATTATTTGCAGTGCTATTACTATTGTTGTTCACGGTTGTCTCAATAAGGGCATCTGGTGGTGAAGCAAGTCTGTTTGGCTATCAAATCAAGACAGTCTTGTCTGGATCCATGGAGCCCGATATCCAGACAGGATCGATTATTGCAATCAAAGATGCCAATCAAGGACAGCAATTTCATAAAAATGATGTGATTACATTTACAACAGACGATAATATGATTGTTACGCACCGTATCGTGGAGGTCGACAAGAAAGCACAATCTTATGTTACAAAAGGGGATGCAAATAACGCCCCGGATATGGAAGCGGTGGCACAGGATCAGATTATCGGAATGTATACTGGTTTTACGGTGCCATATCTTGGGTATGTCATGAATTTTACCAATTCCAGTGAGGGTGCTGCCCTGCTGTTGGTATTGCCGGGAATTTGTCTTGTTATGTATTCCATTGTAACTATCTGGCGAGCTCTCCGATATATTGATCAGCCGAAAAAGGAAATAGACGTGAAGTAGATTTGACGTGTGCTTTCTGAGATCAGAGTGTCGAAAATGAAAAGCCAGATGTCACAGCTGATCGATGAAAAGTAAAAAAATGATAGATGAAAGTGAAGGGGGAAAATAATTAATGGGTATTAAGAAACAGCTAGGAATGGGAGTTATGTCGGCAATATTAGGTGTTACGTTAATTGGCGGGGGTACTTATGCGTATTTTAGTTCCAGTGAAACATCCAATAATACATTTGCAGCTGGAACACTCGATTTATCGGTTAACCCCACAACAGTGATTGATGTGGATGGTCTGCAACCTGGAGATTCCGTTATCCGCGATTTTGAATTGCAAAATAATGGGTCATTGGATATTGATCAAGTTTTATTGGAGACTGATTATAGTGTGATTGATGCAAAAGGCGATAATACCGATGACTTCGGTAAAAATATTGAAGTGGAATTTTTATATAATGCTGATCAGCTAAATGAAGTAATTTACCAAACTACATTGGCTGAATTGAAAGATATGTCACCGGAAGCAGTTAATAATGAAGTGTTCGCTGAATTTCTTGGTGAAAAAGGTCTGGAAGCAGATTCTTCTGATGATTTAGTGGTTAAATTTAACTTCATTGACAATGACGAGGATCAAAATCAATTTCAAGGAGATTCATTAAACCTGGAATGGACATTCAATGCCAAACAAACCGCTGGTGATGACAAATAAGCGGTTTGCGAAAGTGACCACCCGGACTTGCTTTGTGGTAAAGGCAGGTCCGGGTGGTTTTTCTGTCTTTAATGAAACCAAGGATCTACTATATTTGCACACCATATCTTTAATTTTTCAAAAGACCGGATACAAGCTGCATTTTTATCAAGATATTTCTTTATTCAATGCCTTAAATAAGGCAAATACCATTAAAATCATGACAAAGGAGAATGGTAGAGCCGCTATAATGATGGTATTTTGCACCGCCGTTAACCCACCGACATATAGCAAAATCAATGCGACAGAGGATTGCGCCACACCCCAAATGATTTTGACGTTATTTGGCGGTGTCAATGAACCCTTCGTTGACTGCATACCTAAAACAAATGTCGCTGAATCAGCCGATGTGATAAAGAATGAGCCAATTAGCAAAATCGCAATAATGGAAAGGATGAACGATAACGGCATTTGGTCAAACATATTAAATAAAACAAGCTCGGTAGTGTATTGGGTCAGGTCAACACCACTATTTTGTACATCGCCTGCTGTTGTACCAAATGCAGCAAACCATATCGATATAAACAGTGTTGGAATGACCATCACACCTAACAAAAACTGCCTGATCGTTCTTCCTCGAGAAACTCGAGCAATAAACATTCCTACAAAAGGAGCCCAGGCAATCCACCATGCCCAAAAGAAAATGGTCCAATTATCATGCCAGGCCCGGTTGTCATCCGCGAGTGGTGCAGTACGAAAGCTCATCTCCACAATATGCTGCATATACTTCCCGAACGTGTCGGTGAACATATCCAGTATAAGTAATGTAGGACCGACGATTAGGACGACAATGAGTAACAGGACGGCAAGCACCATATTCGTATTCGATAAATATTTTATCCCTTTACTTAATCCGGACCATGCCGAAATAATAAAGAGTACTGTCACCACCGCAATAATTATAAATTGGGAGGTAAAGCCAACGCTTATTCCAAACAAATGTGAAAGCCCTGCATTAATTTGCGCTGCCCCAAAACCAAGCGACGTCGCGACGCCGAACACGGTTGCAAACACTGCCAATACATCGATCAGAACACCGAGCGGGCCGTTCATTTTCTCCCCGAATATCGGCTTTAATGTTGCCGAAATCAACCCTGGTTCTTCTTTGCGGAATTGAAAATACGCTAATGACAGTGCGACAATTCCATACATAGCCCAAATATGGACGCCCCAATGAAAATAACTATAAGCAAGCCCTTCCTTAAAAGCAGCTCCTGTTCCCGGTTCTTCTGATGCGGGATCGAGCGCATAATTAAATAATGGTTCAGCAGCGCCATAAAAAACCAGGCCAATGCCCATTCCTGCTGAGAACAACATGGCAATCCATGTCGGTGTAGAAAAATCGGGCCGTTCATGGTCCTTGCCAAGTCGAATTTTTCCGTATGGACTGATCGCAATAATAATGGCAATAATAATCATGACCGACATCAGCAGCATGTAATACCAGCCAAATGATGTCGCAACAAACCCCTTAATGTTTCCAGTTATTTTTTCAAATTGAGATGGAAAGGCAGCGCCAAATATGACGGCCAAGGCTACTAAAACTAATGTTATATAAAATACTTTCGAGACTCTCTTCATGTTCCCCCCTGAGAAGTTTTTGACATAACAATAACAATAACAAAGTCTTAGCCACAGTGCAACGTAACATAGATGGAACCAAATAAATGAACCGCAATTGTATTATCATCAATTAGAATCTTCAATAAATAAAAAGATGCATGAGCAACCAACTTGTGATATGATAAGGGTAATTTAATATGACAACGTACCACAAGGGGAGCGTAAGGCTGAGAGCGAACCAATGAGTTCTGACCCTTTGAACCTGTTAGTTAGTACTAGCGTAGGGATGTGGTGATTAAAATACTTATTGGTAATGATACTGGTTTACAAGAATTCCTGTATCTTTAGCATGCACATTTCATTCACTTATGTCTCCCTTTTGGTTCGTTCAGGAGGAGGCATTTTTTAATATGCGAAAACTTGGCTTGCAAACAATGATTGAAGTGGCGATATTCGCTGCATTTGCTATGGTGCTCGACTTATTGCCGTCATTACACTTTGGACCATCCATTTCGATTTCTTTTGCAATGGTACCCATTTTTATTGTAGCCTTCCGCTGGGGTTTTGCCGCAGCTGCCTCGTCAGGGTTTCTTTGGGGACTGCTGCAGATAGCACTGGGCGAGGCATGGATTTTAACACCGACGCAAGCATTTATTGAGTATTTTATTGCGTTTGCGTGTATTGGATTTGCCGGTTTGTTTAGTAAGCAAGTGAAAGGTAACTTATTGAAGAATTATAAGGGGCGTGCACTGACCTGGATGACCATTGCTGTATTTGCTGGCGGTGCCGCTCGATATTTCTGGCATTTTGTTGCCGGGGTGATTTTTTTCAAGAAATATGCCATTGAAGCGGGTCAGTCACCATATGTGTATTCACTTGTTATGAATGGGATCACGTATCTGGCTGTATCGATTGCCTGTGCGATCGTTTTAGGATTGATTATTTCGAAAGCAGGACAGATCGTTACAAGTGCTAAACGTCTGAACGAACAACACAGAGCAAGTTAGATGAAAAACAGCCAAGCATGATACAAATACTTGGCTGTTTTTATTTGTTTCAGCTCGTTCAAAGAAGTATTTGATGAGATTATTTGTTTTTCGACATTTTTCTATTCGCTGGAATCCAGATGGTGTATACTAGAGTGGAAAATGAATACTGTGTAACAGATTCAGGTGTCTAGCTATTTGACTTAAAATGGAAGTTCGGTGTGAAGCCGACGCGGTCCCGCCACTGTAAATGGTTGTTGCCTTGCGAACCACTGTACATGGACATGTATGGGAAGGGAACGGGTAACAAGAACCATGAGCCAGGAGACTGCCTGATTCTGAAATCCCACGAACCTACGCGGATAGGAAGGGTGTGTTAGCTTGGCGGATCCTGCCGTTTTGTAACGAAACCGGTGATCAACCACTATGGTTAACGTCAGCACCTTTCATAATAGAAGGGTGTTTTTTCGTTGGCTAGAAAATTGTAAATTTTTATGCCTGTGAATAAATGGATGGCAGAGGGGAAGTTCAGCTAAGATCGCGACGTCTTGTCGCAACGCTGAACTGACCTACATCCTGTAGCCCTCCGTCCGGCTCCAGCGCGAAAGCTGTAGTGGCCAACACCCGTCTCCGTACGATAAGTCAACATCGGAGCAGGGGAAGTTCGGTTAAAACCGCCGCTTTGTGCGGCAACACTGAACCACCTTGCTTGGCAGGGCGCAGTCAATACGTCGCTAACCGGGCGCTTTTAGCCTTTGCCCTCACCGTGAAAAACAACTAGGAGGAATGATCATTGAAAAAGATTTATTTGCTTTTATTTTCTGCTATTCTATTCATCGGCATATTAGCCGGTTGTGGAAATTCAGAAGATAACGCTGACAAAAGTAAAGATAAAACAGACAATACCAAAACAGAACAGACAGACGAAGCAAGTTTCCCGGTAACGGTTACGGATGGGAATGGGGATAATGTAACTATTGAGGAAGAACCAGAACGAATTGTATCGGTTATACCAAGCGATACGGAAATTGCCTATGCTTTAGGTCTGGGTGATCAAATCGTCGGTGTATCGGATCACGATGATTATCCAAAAGAGGCAGCGGAGAAAGAAAAGGTTGGCGGGATGGAATTAAATGTTGAAAAAATCCTATCACTTGATCCACAATTAGTCCTTGCCGATCAAAGCAATGACGAGAAAGCACTAAAACAGATTAACGAAGCAGGTATTCCGGTGGTGGTCGTTGCCAGTGGTACTAATTTTGACGAGGTTTACGATGCGATTTCTTTAATCGGTCAGGCAACAGGAGCCCAAGATAAAGCGAAGCAGATAGTTGGCGATATGAAAGAGAAACTGACAGCTCTTGAAGACAAGGCAAAGGCTATCGGTCAGGATGAACAAAAAAAGGTCTACGTGGAAATCTCACCGTCACCGGATATATATACACCGGGAAAAAATACATTTATGGATGAATTGTTATCGATTATTCATGCAGAAAACGCAACTGGCGATCAGGATGGTTGGGTGAAGATTAATGAAGAACAAGCAATTACCAGTAATCCGGATGTGATTATTACGACGTATGGTTCCTATGTAGAAGATCCTGTAGCTGAGGTCGCGAAACGTAGTGGCTGGGAAGATGTTAAGGCGGTAAAAAACAAACAAATTTTTGATATTAATGAAGACCTTGTCAGTCGTCCAGGTCCACGATTGGTTAATGGTGTTGAGGAACTTGGAAAAGTCATTTATCCAGAAGTTTTCGATGACTAAGCGGATCGCAGCATATGGATTATTGGTACTACTACTTATTGTTTCTGTACTGCTGGGCATTTCGATCGGGTCGGTTCATGTACCAGTCACAACTATTGTACAATCGATTTTTTCAGCAATCACACACACATCCATTCCCGATTCCGTTGATCCGATGTATGTAAAAATTGTGATGAATGTACGGCTACCACGTGTGGTGTTATCGGGGATCATCGGTGCATCGCTGGCGATTGCGGGGGCTGCCTTTCAGGGATTATTACGAAATCCACTGGCAGACCCGTATACGCTGGGGGTTTCTTCAGGTGCCAGTGTTGGAGCAGTGCTGACGCTTTTTTTTCATTTATCCTTACCGTTTATCGGGTTGTATACGTTGCCAGTATTGAGCGTTGTTGCATCATTCATAACGATTTTTATGGTGCTTTTTTTTGCCAGACGTGTCGATCGTGGCATGCGAGTGGAAACGATTATCCTGACTGGTGTTATCTTTAGTTCATTTCTTGGTGCACTCATCTCGTTAATGATCGCACTCACAGGAGATGAATTACGACAGATTATTGGCTGGCTGCTTGGAAGTGTGTCCATGCGCGGCTGGGATTATGTCTGGATTATTCTGCCGTTCTTTGTTGTCGGGGCAGGCATATTAATGCTGCATGCTGCAGAACTAAATGCGATGTCCTTTGGTGAAAACCAGGCCAAGCATTTAGGGGTGAACGTGGAACGTAAGAAGTTAAATGTGCTGATAGCTGGCTCTATTTTAACCGGAGCAGCAGTAGCAGTTTCTGGAACAATTGGCTTTGTTGGTCTGGTGATTCCCCATTTTGTCCGCATCGTTTGGGGCCCCGACCATAAACATTTGCTGCCATTATCCATTTTAGCAGGTGCCGGTTTTCTGATTTTGGCTGATTTAGTATCCAGGACAATTATTGCACCGGCTGAATTACCGATTGGTGTGATCACCGCCTTGATTGGTGCGCCGATTTTTGCTGTTATTTTAATCCGCCGGCGGACTTGAATGATGACTTGCCTTAAGAAGGGAAAGAATCTTGTCAAGAAGGAGAAAAGAATCACGCAAGGTCGGGAGAGAGCAACCCGAAGTCGGGAGAGAACCCCATCAAGTCGGCAGAGAACAACCCATATTCTGAAGGTGATTTCCTTCAATCGAAAGCGAAGATCGCCCAAGCTCACTAAAACACACCGTCGTCGAAAGCAATGGCACAATTGGAAAAGGGGTAACAAATACATGATTCACGTTCACAATGTCTCAGGCGGGTATGCAAATAAAACAATCGTACACGATGTTACCTTCCAAGTGAAGGAAGGGGAGTTTTTTGGAATTATTGGGCCGAATGGGAGTGGCAAAACAACCCTTTTGAACATGGTTAGTGGTATATTGCCTGTACAGCAGGGAGAAATTACATTGAGTGGTCGGTTAGTCACGGATTTTTCTGCTAAAGATTTTGCCAGACAGGTAGCTGTTTTACCACAGCATACATCGCAAACGTTTAGTTACACCGTAAAGGAGACGGTTACACTTGGCCGGTATGCCCATCAAAAGGGACTGTTTTCCTCGCTAGCAAAAAAGGATGAACACGTTGTCCATGATGTTATGCAAAAGACCGGTGTTAATGCATATCAGGATGCCTTGCTGGATCAATTATCAGGTGGGGAGAGGCAGCGGGTTTATTTGGCACAGGCATTGGCCCAGCAGCCGAAAGTACTGTTACTGGATGAACCGACTAACCATCTTGATCTGGCTTTCCAGAAGGAGCTGCTTGATTTGCTCAAACAGTGGACGGTAAATAAAGAGCTGACGGTGGTATCCATCTTTCATGATTTAAACCTGGCAAGTATTTATTGTGATCGATTATTACTATTGCACCAAGGCCGGACAAAAATTTGTGATCGTCCGGATGACGTGTTAAAAGCAGCTACCGTCGAAGAAGTTTATCAAACAAAAGTGGAGAAACATCCTCATCCCAAAATTCCTAAGCCACAAATTATGCTTGTACCGGAAAAGCTGGAGACGCAAAAACCATTTCCTATTATCGATGACCGATTATTGCACATAAATGAAGAAGGGCTTTATCTTCAGTCCCCATATCCATTAAAAACGATGTCATCCGGTGTGACGGGTTCAGGAACAGGCTGGTACCAAACGTTTGTCAATCGGCATGTAGACAGAAACCTTCGATGTGATGATTATCAACAAGAAATGATGGGCTACTTAGCATCACGTGGATTTGATCCAAATAAGACGGTTGGGATGAAAACAGCTGCCAGCCCAACCGATGTGGCCTATCAATTCGTATCATCTGATGACTGCTCGGTATTTATCGTGGTGACTGCAGGAAGTGGCAATGCGGTCGATACAGCTCACGTGGGAAATCATGAATTTCATTCGAACCAACCATTTGTAACCATCAATACATGGGTCTTTGTAAATGGTAATCTAACTGACACGGCCTTTATTCAATGTATGATGCTCGCAACGGAAGCAAAGGTCAAGGCATTGCATGAGATTGCTGTGATGGACAATGTGACGGGAACCTCAGCAGACAGCATTCTTATTGCAGGGACACAGCATGGTCCAACACTTACCTATGGCGGATCGATCACATCACTTGGAAGCCTTGTCGGTAAAGGTGTTTATACGTGTATGAAACAAGCGCTTCATCATCACTTGAACGAGAAGAAATCCAATACACGATCTACCAACTAAAAACTTCATCATAGGAGTAGAAAAACCGGGAATCAAGTCGAATTCCCGGTTTTTCTATGATGCCATTAGTCGAAATACTTTTTAGCAGTGGTAGTAATATGCCCTAATAAAATGTAAAAAATTGCAATTTATTTATGTTTAATTGTTAGAATCATCCGTATTTTACAGGTATCGGAAATAATTTAAGGATTTCCCCTCTTTAGATGTACGTTAAATACGCTTAGGCCTGTCAATCCAATTATATGGACGAAAAGGAGATTTTTCTAAATAATGAATCTTTGTTAAAGTTAATGAATACGTATGAGTTAACACAATAAAAGGGGGACTTTTGTAATGCCAAGGGGTTTAAAAAAGTGGATAAGCATGGTGTTATTTTCATTTATTATTATCATTGGGCTGTCGGCTTGCGGCTCAGAAAAAGAAGCGGATGGATCAGAGGATGGATCAGCAGCAGATGAGGGAAGTAATTTGAAAGATGAATATACCGTTGTTAGTGATACATCATTTGTGCCGTTTGAATTTAAAGAAGATGGCGAATATACGGGATTTGATATTGATTTGATCCATGCGATTGCCGATGAGGTTGGTTTTAAAATCAATCTTGAAAACACGAATTTTGATGGAATTATTCCTGGTTTGCAAACCGGTCAGTTTGACATCGCCTTAGCAGGAATCGGTATCACGGATGAACGGGCGAAAAAGATTGATTATAGTGAGCCCTACTATGAATCGGGATTACGAATCGGAGTCGCAGTTGATAATGACGATATTAATGGAATGGATGATTTAGAAGGAAAGACAATTGCCACACGCCTCGGGTCAACCAGTTCAGCGTACATCAAGGAAAATATTGATGGTGCAGAAGCCAAAGAATATGAACAGCTTGATCAAGCCTATTTAGCGGTAGAAAACGGCAGTGTTGATGCGATTCTTTATGATGCACCGAACGTAGCCTATTATATTCAAACTAAAGGCGAAGACAGTTTGAAAATGGTTGGCGATCTGTATGAGGCAGAGAACTATGGTATCGCCTTCTCAAAGGACCAAGATGATCTGGTAAAAGCTGTAGATGAAGCGCTAGCTACCATGAAAGATAATGGAAAGTACGATGAAATCTATGAGAAATGGTTTGGTGAAAGGCCAGAATAATATTTATTGACATATTAAAGGGTGTAACCATCCAATTGTTACACCCTTTTGCACTTTACTAGACTATCGAGAGGTGACAAGATGATAGGAAGATTTGATTGGGCCGGGGTTATCGATTTTTGGCCCGAAATTTTACAAGGTTTATACTATACGCTCCTTATTTCTGTATTGGGTCTGGTCATCGGTTTTATCCTGGGAGCAATTTTTGGACTGGGTCGAATTTCCAAAAATAAGATTATCTATTGGATCGCCAGTATTTATGTCGAGGTTATCCGTGGTACTCCAGTACTGGTTCAAGCAATCTGGATATTTTTTGCACTCCCGCTTATTACTGGGTATACGTTTGAATCTGTAACGGCAGGCGTGATTGTGATCGCATTGAATTCTGGTGCATACATCGCCGAGATTGTGCGTGGGGCAGTCCAATCGATTGAAAAAGGACAGATGGAAGCAGGGAGATCTCTCGGTCTCGATCATGGGAAGACAATGCGCTACATCATTTGGCCACAGGCATTTAAACGCATGATCCCTCCACTTGGTAACCAGTTTATTATCAGTATTAAGGATACCTCTCTTTTATCTGTTATCCTTGTCCCAGAGTTGATTTTCCAGGGGCGAATGATTGCATCCAACCATTTTAATGCTGTGGAAATTTATACGACGGTTGCTTTGTTTTACTTGGCGATTACTTTAACGTTATCCCTTGTTTTACGTTTGGTAGAAAGAAGGTTGGATATCCAATGATTGAAGTAAAAGATCTACACAAAAAATTTGGTAACCTGGAAGTATTGAAAGGGATTACCTGTCAAATTAAAGAACAAGAAGTTGTTTGTGTTATCGGTCCAAGCGGGTCCGGAAAAAGTACCTTCCTGCGTTGCCTAAATATGTTAGAAGAAATGACCAGTGGAGATATTGTGGTTAATGGCTACCGTCTAAATGATAAAAAGACAAATATTAACGAAGTACGAACAGAGGTGGGGATGGTGTTTCAGCAGTTTAATTTGTTTCCCCACCGATCTGTGATTGAAAATGTTATGCTGGCCCCAATAAAAGTTCGGAAAATCAGTAACCAGGAAGCAAGAAACCGGGCATTACGTTTATTGGAAAAGGTTGGACTGAGTGATAAAGCGGAGATGTATCCCAGTCAGTTATCCGGAGGTCAACAACAGCGAGTTGCTATCGCTCGGGCACTTGCAATGGAGCCGAAAGTCATGTTGTTTGATGAACCAACCTCCGCCCTCGATCCGGAACTGGTTGGAGATGTTCTTGAAGTGATGAAACAGTTGGCAATCGAGGGAATGACAATGGTTGTCGTCACACATGAAATGGGTTTTGCCAGAGAAGTAGGTGACCGGGTATTGTTTATGGACGAAGGGATTATCATGGAGGAAGGCGATCCCCAGAAAATATTTTCAAACCCGGAATCAGAACGTACGAAGGATTTTCTGAATAAGATTTTGTAGTGTTTTAATAGAAGGAACAGTTTTTTCTTGGTCAAAAAACAGCTTAGATGAAAGGCTGTTTTTTTGTTGGTTATTTTCATGTTTTAATGAGGCTTTTTTCGGGAATGACACACTCGTATATATCAATAAAAATGACGTAAATGGAGAATATTAAAAAAGGAAATATTTTTACATGGGAGGAGTATGATGGACAACAAAGAGAGTAAGAAGCATCATAAGCAGTCACATAAAAAGAAGAAAAAACATGAATTGCATAAAGAAGATATTACGGTCGTTGATACCGATGTAGCGAAAAAGGCAGTTGTTGCTACAGCAATGGGAAATGCGATGGAATGGTTTGACTTTGGGATTTACTCTTATTTGGCAGCGACGATTGGAAAAGTATTTTTTCCTGAATCAGCTAGTGGAACACAACTTATATTTAGCTTTGCTACTTTTGCTGTTGCCTTTTTGGTCCGGCCGATTGGCGGTATGTTTTTTGGAATGTTGGGAGATCGGTTGGGACGAAAGAAGATTCTTGCTATTACACTCGTGATGATGGCACTGGCAACCTTATGTATTGGTGTCATACCAGGTTACGCTACGATTGGAATAACAGCGCCAATTTTGTTATTAGTTGCGCGGTTAGTGCAAGGGTTTTCGACCGGGGGAGAGTATTCCGGTGCGATGACATTTATTGCCGAGTCCACTCCTGATAAAAAACGTGGCATAATGGCCAGTGGGTTGGAAGTTGGGACATTAGTTGGCTATATTGGTGGTTCCGGTATCGTTACATTACTGACATTTATTTTAGGTTCGGACACAATGCTTGATTGGGGATGGCGGATTCCATTCCTCATTGCTGCACCAATCGGTTTTATTGGTTTATATTTACGAACCCATTTAGAGGAATCACCAGCATTCGAAAAAATGGAAGAGCAAAAAGAGCAAGCTGAAGAAGCACATGCAGACCAGCATGTGTCGATGAAAGATATTCTTATTCATCACCGGCGGCCACTGTTGATTGGACTAATTCTCGTCTTTTTCTATAATGTCATTGACTATACTGTATTGACATATATGCCTTCCCATTTAACCGCGGTACTTGGTTATGGGGAAACACAGGGGTTACTTTTAATCTTAATTGTTATGTTTATTATGATACCATTGGTTATTTTAATGGGGCATTTTGGCGACCGGCTGGGGAATAAACGAATCATTCAAAGCAGTTTAGTTGGAGTGATTATTCTTGCTATTCCTTCCTTTATGTTAATTGATAGCGGCAATAGTTGGTTAGTATTTGTTGGCTTATTGATATTGGCTACCTTGCTTGCAGCATTACAGGGGACAATGCCATCACAGTTGCCTTCCTTATTTTTTACAAATGTAAGGTATGGGGGACTGGCGATAACGTATAACATTTCGACGTCGCTGTTTGGTGGGACAGCGCCATTGCTAGTCGCCTGGATGGTTGACGTGACAGCAAGTAATTTAGCTCCGGCCTATTACATCATTTTTGCATCGTTGATTGGGATTGTCATTGTTACATTTTTCCTTAAAAATACATCAGGCAAAGCTCTTCGTGGATCCCCGCCCGCAGTTGAGGAAAAAACGGAGATTCAAGAAGTGTTGGACGATGCAAAAGAAGGTGGCTTGTGGTGGAGTGAAGAAAAACAGAAGATTGACAAACGTATAAATGAATCGGAGAATGATCAAGCGTAAATGGGTTACAAGTTATAAAAGGGTACGAATCCGAAGCAGGGTTTGTACCCTTTTGCAGTTCTGGTACAAAAATAGGAATTTTAGCGTGTTATCGTAGTTTCAGTGCTCGGATTTCACTGTCATGTTCATTCGAGCGCAAAGAAAGTGTTTCGATTATTTTCTCGTGGCGAGGGAAGTCTTTAGTCAATGTATGCAGGCTTTCGGTATTCTTGGCAATTTGCTTATGATTACGATCAATTTTTCTTTCAAGTTCCACCAGATCGCTTTTGGTGGCCAAAGAATTTAGATCGTCTTTGGTAGCCATTTGATCGAGATCGTTTTTGGAAGCCATAGCGGCCAGATCGTCTTTGGAAGCCATAGCAGCCAGATCGTCTTTGGAGGCCATTTTGTTTTTGATATTTTTAACCTCTTCGACAAGTTGTTCCAATATTTGCTCGCTCATTTAACACCCTCCTTTCTTGTTTCTATTCATAATATATCATGGGTTAGCACAGAGTACAATTTCTTAAAAAATATAAAAATACTATAAAAAGCGATATTCTCAGTTTAATAGATGCATAAAAAATAAATTTGTAAAAGGGAATTGGAATTTTCGTTTTGTTTATAGCCGTATATTTAATTATTAACGAAATAAAATGAAAAATACCGTTTTGACTTTAAGACATCCGAAGCATATTCTGTGATTAAATAGCAAATTTTAAAGGGGAATAAACATGCCACAAATTATAAAGTCCATATCAATACCAGAAACTGGCTGGTTGTTATGTGAGTTTGACAATGGGGAAAAACGAGTAGTAGCAAAGAGGTTGTTTGGCGAGAGTAAGGCCAGGCCAATGATGCAGCTAACGAACGATCAAGTGGTTACGCACGACAATGTCGCTGTTCAAATGCAGTGTCATGACATGATTGATGCAGATAAAATGTACCAACAAGGAATTCGTGTGACAAATGTCAAAAACCTAAACCAAGTCATCGATTCTATGGATGGATTGGAAAGTATTATTTTAGTACCAATTCTTGTTGCCAAGAAAAGATGTAAAGCAACATGGGAAAATGAGAAGGAACTACGTGAAACTGTTGTTCCTACATAATCTTTTCTGTATTATTTGGCGGTGAAACATGTATGTAAACAAAGCACTACCAGCATTGGGGATTACCCCAGTGCTTTTTAAAATGATGTGAAATTAGTCATTGAACGATTGGTCATTTTCTACTAAAATAAAAGAGTGAAACCTTTCTACTAAACTATCTGTCTAATAAATAAATAAATGGTTCTAATATTGGGTTGTTATATACTTATTGTGAAAATTGTCGCCTTTTCCAGATTTGTGGCGATTCATATTCTGTATAATAAGATAATGGAATGAATGGCAACGCTGCCACGTACGCTTTCATTTGTCTTAAAAAACGTAAAACAGAGAAAGTCTGACACCTATTATACATAACAGGGGACGAGAATATGCGCAGACGATTAAATATAAAGGGAAAAATTGCAGTGGCAGTTTTACTGGTAACGATGTTAGTGCTGTTATTTGGCTTAACGGGTATGAGTAAAAAGAACACATCTAGCAGCGACGAAAAAGTTGTACAGCCGACCCCGTTGGAGACGTTATCATATACGTTTGAGCCAATGAAGGCTTTTGCTGATTCGACATTAAATCAATCGGTCATTGTCGAACAAAGGAATAAAGAAGAGTTGGCCAGACAACAGGCTGTTGCTGAGCAAAATCAAGCAGATCAAGAACAGCATGCGATCTACTTAACATTTGATGATGGGCCATCAAAAGTTTCCCATCAATTGTTGAATACGCTGGATAAATATCAGATGAAGGCGACGTTTTTTATGCTTGGACTAAATATGAAGGATCATTCAGACGTGGTAAAACGCATGAAAAATGAGGGCTTCGGGCTTGGCTTGCATGGGATTACCCATCAAGCTGGAAAGATATATGCAAATCCTGCAGCACCAGTAAAGGAGATGACCAAAGATCAGCAAATTTTAGTCGACATTGCAGGTGTCAAGTCCAAACTTGTCCGCCTTCCGTACGGGAGCGTCCCATATTTGACAGAGGATATGCGTGATTTATTGAGGGAAAAAGATTTCAAAATTTGGGATTGGAACGTGGACAGCCGTGATTGGGAATTAAAAAATAAACAGTATGTGCAACAAACCATTGAGGAAATCCAACAACTGGAACAAGCAGGAGAGACACCTGTGATATTAATGCATGATCGGCCTGAGACGGTTCAGCATTTGTCAACATTATTGAACTATATTCGTAAACAAGGATACCAGACAAAAGTATTGACGAACGATATGCCAGCGATAACATTTCCATGTGAAGGGCGTTGTTATTCAATCAACTAAAGGCATTATGGGGGAATTTGGATTGAAACGAATACTTGTACTTGGTTGTATGATCTTATTAATAGCTATGGTAAGCGGCTGTCATGCTGATGAGAAGCAAGCAGCTGAAATATATAAGAAAATGGAGAAGTCGGCATCGCTGGAAGAAGAATTTGCAGCAAATCAAAAAGAATTGGATGAAAACCGCGAAAAGGAGCAAGCAGTGTACGAAGAACTAATTGCTTTGGACATTACAGATGCCGATACCATCGAACAAAAGCTTCGGGATGCCCAAAAATACACGGACAGCCAACAGCAACTATTGGAGGATACCAAGCAAAACTTTCAAACGGCCTATAAGCATTCGACCAAAGTGGAAGTAAACCTGAAGAAAATCAGAGATAGCAAGCAAAAGAAACAGGTAACGAAACTTCTAAAATTGATGAACGACCGTAAGCAGTTGATTGATAGCTTCTTTGCAGAATATCAGGATCAGTTGGATCGGCAAAAGACGTTTTATCAACAATTGGAAGACAAAAAATTTAGCGCGGATAAACTTGATCAGCAAATTGAGACAATGAACGAGCAAAGTCAAGAAATGGAGAAACTTATCCAGCAGTTCAATCAATCGACGAAACAATATAATCAGACAGAGGAAGCGTATTATAAGTTAGCGGGACTGAATCAAAAGCATAGCGAACTGGCTGATTCCGGCGAAACTGGTTTAGCTGTGGATTAGTTTATATAGCAGGGGAGGCATGGTTAAAAATGCCTCCCCTAAAAAATGGACTCCTTATTCTTAAGTGGGTGTAACCTTTATGTTTTTTCACGTGTTCCCTTGTAGCCTTTGCGAAAAACTTCCTGCACCCCATGGACGGTTACATAAGCATCAGGATCGATTTCTTCAATGATCTTCTTCAGGTGTACAATTTCTTGTTTATTAATGACCAGGTAGAGTACTTCCCTCTCTGCTTGGGTATAGCCGCCTCTTCCTTCCAGCACTGTAATTCCACGAGCCATCTTACTGGTTACCTGATTTAATACTTCGTCTGGTTCCCGGGAGATGATCAGTACGGCCGATCGTTCATTTGCTCCTTCCACGATCAGGTCAATTACCTTGGCACCAACGTAGACAGAGACAAAGGTGTACATCGCTTTCTCTTGTCCAATAATAAAAGCTGAACCGGCAATCACAACAATGTCAATTGCCAGCATCCCTTTCCCAATACTCCAGCCAAGCAGTTCATTAATCAGACGGGCTAAGATTGCTGAACCACCTGATGTACCACCTGTGCGAAAGATAAATCCTAGGCCAAGGCCAACCGTTAACCCGGCAAATAACGCGGCAAGTAATGTATCATGGCTTATACCACTGCCCCAATGAACAGTTACATGTAAAAACACCGATGAAAAAATAATCGCTAGAATCGTATACCAAACAACACGTTTGCTGAAAAAGCGGTAACCAACTGCTACTAATACAATGTTTAATACGAAGTTGACGAGTCCTGGTGACCAGGAAAACAAGTAATAGGTTACAATGGTAATGCCGGTTACGCCACCTTCAGACAAATGATTGGGAATGGCAAAATAGTTAATCCCAAGTGCGAAAATAAGGGAGCCGGCGATGATTAGCAGGATGTCTTTTGTTGTTTGGTTCATGGGAAAAACGCCCCCCTTATTGTAATATGTTTGCTTAATTATACATTTCTGGAACCCTGCTTGAAAACACAGGCACTTCTTTTCTGATTTTAGGTACCAAAGCAAGGTCCAGGGTTGCTGTCAGGGTTTCAATGGACGTTTGCTGGCCAGCTGTGATCGTCGTTCCCCATGGATTAATAATCATGGATTCTCCGGCATACTCCGTATCCTGATATGTGCCAACGACATTGCTGGAGACGACATAAAATTGATTTTCAATCGCCCGGGCGGTTTGCAGTGCGTTCCAGTGTTCGCGTCGTGCTGCCGGCCACTCGGCAACAACATGCAATACTTGAGCACCAGCTAAAGCTAGTTGCCGGGAGATTTCGGGAAAACGAAGGTCATAACAAATGATGAGGCCCATTTTAACCTGATCCAATTCAAAAATGGCAGCCTTTTGTTGTCCGCCAGTTAAATAGCTAGGTTCATCCAGCATCGGTACAAGATGAATTTTGTCATATTGGTAGACTAGCTCTCCACGCCGGTTAAAGACAAGACTTGTATTATAAATGTTTCCTCCCTTTTGGTTAGCAATCGAACCGCCAATAATGTTCATGTTATATTTTTCTGCTAAATTGCTTAGGAATGCTGCTGTTGGTTCCGCGTTCTGATCCGCAATATTAGCTAAATCTGGCAATGCATATCCGGTATTCCACATTTCCGGCAGCACAACGGTATCTGGTTGCTCCCGCTTCGCAACCGTCTCGATCCATTGTTTCACATTTTCCCGATTTTCTTTTGGATTCCCAGCAACGATTTCCGTTTGATAAACAGCATACTTCATAAACGATCCCATCCTTTCAAAATAAACCTTACTCCTATCTTACAACCAATTCGCGAAATTTTACAGTATTCAAAATGTAGCAATAGGAATATTGCATTAAGCCGGCTGGCTACATTGGATGGTTTACAATTTGCTGGTTGAACGCTATCATAAAGGAAAACTTCAAATCGATGGGAGTGGCGGAACGTGCAAGATTTCAAACCATCAGCAATGCTTGAACGGCTGCCTGAGCAGTTTTTTGCCAAGCTGGTCAAAAAAGCGCAGCAAATGAAGGAGCAGGGTCATAACGTTATTAACTTGGGACAGGGAAATCCGGATCTCCCGACACCAGAATCGATAATCCATGCATTAAAACAAGCTGCAGAAGATCCAATTAATCATAAATATTCCCCATTTCAGGGGTTCGATTATTTGAAAGAAGCTGTTACTTCTTTTTATCAACGAGAGTATGGTGTGACACTTGATGCCCAACAGGAAGTGGCTATTTTATTTGGCGCGAAAGCTGGTCTAGTTGAATTGAGTCAATGTCTGTTAAATCCAGGGGATGTCGCGCTACTGCCAGACCCCGGTTATCCGGATTATCTATCGGGAATCGCCATGGCGGATGCAAAGCCAGCATTTATTCCATTAACAAAGGAAAATAACTTTCTGCCTGATTATAGTAAGCTGCCTTCGGACGTACTTGAACAGGCGAAACTATTATTCTTAAATTATCCAAACAACCCGACAGCAGCTACAGCAACGAAAGCCTTTTTTGATGAAACAGTAAACCTTGCCAAGCATCATCATGTTTGTGTGGTGCAGGATTTTGCTTATGGGGCATTGGGATTTGATGAAAAACCAGTCAGTTTCTTACAGTCTACCGGTGCCAAGGATGTGGGAGTTGAAATTTATACATTATCGAAAACATATAATATGGCCGGGTGGCGAGTAGCATTTGCTGTGGGGAATCGGTCGGTGATCAGGCATTTAAATCTATTACAGGATCATTTATTTGTCAGCTTGTTCGGTGCTGTTCAAGAAGCAGCAGCAAAAGCCCTTACTGGCGATCAGCATGCAGTGGAACAATTACGTTATACATATAAACAACGACGCGATCGCTTTATAACCGGGCTGCGGGACATTGGCTGGCAGGTAGATATGCCTAAGGGCACCTTTTTTGCTTGGCTGTCTGTCCCAACCGGTTATACATCGGAGGAATTTGCTGATTTACTATTGGAAAAAGCCCATGTCGTTGTTGCGCCGGGGAACGGTTTTGGTGCACAGGGAGAGGGTTATGTCAGGGTCGGATTGCTTGACACAACGGAGCGACTGGAAGAAGCGTTAAATCGAATTGCTAAGCTCGGGTTGTTTTAATTTGGTAAATGATATTTGTCATCGGCTGGGATACATCCGACAGATTTTGATAAATATTTCCCGGGCAATATTTAATGGGCCCAAAGAGCTGTTATAAAAATGAAAGAAGCCAAGCTATGCACACAATTTATGGTGGATAGCTTGGTTGATTTTTGTTGAAATGAGCAAGTAAGTCGTCGAGGTGGGTAGCAATTCAAGTCTTTTTTCGGTTTAATATTCTACGACGTACTACATGCTAGCTGTTATAAAGATAGTTATAAAAAATACGTGTTATGTTGACAAGTCCATTGCGTTTTCTAGTAAAAAAGTTATATGATTAAGATAGAATGTTTGATTTACTACTACATATAAAGAAGAAAAGAGGAATACGGTTTTATGATTATAGGGCTCATTGTTATCCTGCTTCTCGTATTATTTTTACCTTTCACGAAAATTGTCGAACGAAATTTGGAAGTGTTTCTATTTATTATGGGGGTAGCAGCCACGATTATCAGTCAAGTGCTGGATTGGGACTTAATAAAAAAAGCGCTTGAGGATCCCATTAATATTACGTTGGCCGTCCTGATTGCCGGTCTCTTGTTCCGCTGGTTTCAAACACCTATCGAGAATGGGGTTATCGCTATCAGCCGGGCAATGCCGTACCGCTTGTTTATTGCATTATTTGTGATTGTACTCGGCTTATTATCCAGTATTATCACGGCAATTGTTGCCGCAATTATTTTGGCAACCATTGTTAGCTTCTTAAAATTAGACACCAAATCGGAAATTCGTCTCGTAGTATTAGCATGCTTTGCGATTGGACTGGGGGCGGCGCTTACACCCATCGGCGAACCATTGTCAACGATTGTGACGAGTAAATTAGATGAAAGTTTCTTTTATTTACTGAAACAGATAGGAACATCCGTTATTCCCGCTGTTGTTATTTTTGGGGTGTTGGCTGCGATTGTCATTACACCGAAAGACCCGGCAGAAAAGAAAAACTCAGAATTGGCTGCTGGTAAAGATCAAGAAGATGAGGAGGGATTAGCGACGCCATCGGCAAGTAGTGCAGAATCGTATCCGGAAATTATTATCAGAAGCCTGAAGATATTCTTGTTTGTTATGGCACTGACTTTTCTAGGAGCAGGATTTGAGCCGTTTATCGAAAAATATGTCATCGGATTAAGTCCGTTGCTAATGTACTGGATTAACATGATTTCTGCGGTATTGGATAATGCAACACTGGCCGCAGCAGAAATCAGCCCAGCGATGGATCCGACTACGATTAAAGCTATTTTAATGGGACTACTGATTAGTGGTGGAATCCTTATTCCGGGGAATATTCCCAATATCATCGCCGCTGGAAAGCTGAAAATTACTAGTGTTCAATGGGCGAAATTTGGCGTTCCTGTTGGTTTGATTGCAATGGCTGTTTATTTTGTGTTTATTTTGATCTTTGGATAGATGACTTGAATTTGGTAATGGTAATGAAGAAAAAACAGCTGTAAAACCGTATGATTACTGGTTCTTTGGCTGTTTTTTTGTTTGTCAGAAAGTTGCAGTGTTTAATTATTACCAAGACAACTTATTTTGAAATTATTTACATGTCTATTAAAGGTACCGTCAATAATACTGCACCGGGGCATCCCCTTTTCGTTCTGCTATATAAGGCTTAACCGGCCCAGGCTCATCATCTTGAATGTGATCTACCGTAATGGTAAATATCCATTCATCGCCATAATCATAGAGGTAGAGAAATCGTTTCCTGGGATGCATTCCAATGGACCCAATCGTGATGCTGGCTGCGTTTTGCCCACCCCCATCATCCAAAGGGGAAACAATACAGTTATGTGACCACTTTTTTCCATCCATAAAGAAAGAATAAAGATGGTCATCATTAAACTGAAATGCCTGCAAAATGGTGTGATGCAGATCCTCCATGGTATGCGTGGCGGACAAAACAACTCGGCATCACATATTATTTGTAAGTGTTACTTTGAACGTGTGCATCCCACTTGTGAATTTCCGTTCAAGTCTTGGTAATGTGCTTTGGAGGTCCCTTTTAGGAAAGAGATCTGTAAAGGCTTGATAAAACGGTTGCGGATCATTTCGATTTTCCCACCGCTTTTTTAGGGAATGGTCATCTCGCATTTCCGGCAACGTTGATCCGGGAAGTGGGTTGACTTCTCCATGTTCACACCGCAATGGGATATTACATGTTTGCAAATCTCGGGTTTCCAATAAAATAGGAATCATATTCTTACCAAAAGATGTAAGTGTTATTGTTTTCGCAAAATACATTTTCTTTTTCCCATAGTGATCGATTCTATCCTGATCTTTTTTGCAAATCCAGATGCCAAACCATTTCATATAGAGAAAAAAGTAATTCCATTGAAATATAAGATTGGCCAGTAAACGTTCTTGCTCCAGATTCAAGCAATCCCCTGACTTTTTTGTGATTAATTTTGTGAAAACGTCCGAAAGCATGTGGTGGACAGGATTTTTGTGTTGGTCTAATAGTTGTGCCCAATTCACGTCGGCCCAGAATGTTTCGAACCAAAAGAGGTATTTCTCTGTATCCGTTAACGCTTTGTACATGGTCCATCTGTCCGTGAAACGTAATTGCACCTTGCTGGAGGAAATTGTTACCTTCTCCAATAAATGTCCACTTATGGCAAGATGATAGAATAAATGGATATATGGATAGTATTCCTGCTGTATATGGTTGGTCACCCCATCCGCTGGAATCGATAATTGCTCATTGATTTTAGGAAGATGCTTTGGTGGTATGTATTCCTTGATCTTTGTAAGTTGAAAAGAATATTGCTCCATATAATCCATGAATTGATCAAAATCAATGATGAGATTGATAGGGAATGTCTTTCTATTTTCATGGATTGTTCGGTTCTGGCTTATATGGGCTTTCTCTGGTTGACTATTGTCATCTAGTAGGCTACCAAAAGATAATTGTTCCATTTTTATTATTGAAGATTCTTTTTTCATATGAATACTCCTCCCTCCTATACATTGGAAAAGCCTTAGTAATCCGAAATTATATCACAAATGCGCTGCAATGCCCTACCATCTGACTGCTTTATTCCATGGCTATTTGGCCGTTGAATGGCAAAAAATTATAAGTTGCAATCCTGAACCAGTTTAGTTTATAATTATAAATAAGATTCTGAACATACTATCCGGTAGGTATAATAGAAAGGGGGAGCATGATGGATTTTTCATATTCAACGAAAGTGAAAGAACTGCAGAACAAGCTGATTGCCTTTATGGACGAACATGTTTATCCAAATGAGGCAACGTATAAGGAACAGTTAAACCAGCAAGCGAGCAGGTGGGAAGCGATTCCGCCAATTATGGAAGAATTGAAGCAAAAAGCCAAAGCGGCAGGTCTATGGAATTTATTTTTACCAGAAAGTGACTATGGTGCTGGTTTAACGAATGAGGAATACGCACCACTTTGTGAAATCATGGGAAGGTCATTGATTGGCCCCGAAATATTTAATTGCAATGCACCAGATACAGGAAATATGGAGGTGCTTGCTCGTTATGGTACTGAAGCACAGAAACAACAGTGGTTAGAGCCACTATTGGCAGGGGAAATTCGGTCTTGTTTTTCCATGACCGAGCCGGATGTCGCGTCAAGTGATGCGACGAATATTGAAGCAAGCATTATCCGCGATGGAGACGAGTATGTTATCAATGGACGGAAATGGTGGTCGTCAGGTGCAGGAGACCCGCGCTGTAAAATTGCCATTGTCATGGGGAAAAATGATCCAGACGCTGCGAAGCATAAACAACAATCTATGATTCTTGTTCCACTGGACACACCTGGCGTTACGATAAAACGAATGCTTCCGGTGTTTGGTTATGATGATGCACCACACGGACATGCAGAAATTGATTATGAAAATGTACGTGTTCCAGCAGAAAACATGATTTGGGGTGAGGGCAAAGGCTTTGCGATTGCTCAGGGACGGCTTGGACCGGGGCGAATTCATCATTGTATGCGGTTGATTGGTGCAGCAGAGCGAGCGCTTGAAGATTTATGTAAGCGTGTTCAAAGTCGTGTTGCTTTTGGGAAGAAAATTGCTGACCAAGGTGTTGTTCAAGAATGGATCGCTGAATCGCGAATCGATATTGAACAAGCACGTTTACTAACGCTGAAGGCGGCATACATGATGGACACCGTTGGTAATAAAGAAGCCAAAGCAGAGATTGCCATGATTAAAGTTGTCGCGCCAAACATGGCATTGCGGGTCATTGATCGGGCGATTCAAGCACATGGCGGTGCAGGGGTTAGTGATGATTATACTTTGGCAAATCACTGGGCCAATGCGCGAACATTACGGCTGGCAGATGGTCCGGATGAGGTGCATCGCCGCCAGATTGCCAGACTTGAACTTAAAAAATATCGATAAAGGAGAAATCTAGATGAGCGTATTTGATTTATTTAAATTGGATGGAAAAACAGCCATTGTGACTGGTGGCGGACGCGGATTAGGGGAACAAATTGCCCGCAGTTTTGCAGAAGCAGGTGCCAATGTCGTTGTCTGCTCTAGAAAATTAGCACCCTGTGAACAAGTGCGAGACCAATTAAAAGAAGAATTTGGTGTCGATTCATTGGCTTTCCAATGTAATATATCCAATCGGGAAGATGTCAAAAAAGTAGTCCAGGGTACCGTTGATCATTTTGGGTCGATCGATATTCTTGTGAATAATAGTGGAGCAACGTGGGGTGCCAGTGTGGCAGATATGCCATTTGAAGCATGGCAAAAGGTAATCAACACAAACGTGACTGGAACATTTTTGATGAGTCAGGAAGTCGGCAAAACAATGATCAAACAAAATCAAGGTAAGATCATCAATATTGCCTCGATAGCGGGATTTGGCGGTACCGATCCAAGGTACATGGATACGATTGGTTACAATACGAGCAAAGGTGCGATTATGACGTTTACTAAAGATTTGGCAGTGAAATGGGGACAATACAAGATTAATGTCAATGCGATTGCACCGGGATTTTTCCCGACAAAAATGTCAAACGGGCTGCTGGAATTGGGAAAAGATAAAATCATCGAGGGTACACCACTAAACCGCTTGGGCAATGATGAAGATATCAAAGGTGTGGCCTTATTCCTTGCCTCAAAGGCTTCCGATTTCGTCAGTGGTGATATTTTAACTGTTGACGGTGGGGCACATGCATACTAAGCAGGGTCTACCCGGTGATTTTAACTAGTGGGGTTGGTGCAATGAAAGATAAAATTATGGAACAGAGTGTATTACTATTTGAAAAGAATGGTTTTAGCCATACATCGATTCAGGACATCGTCAATGAATTGGGAGTGACCAAAGGAACGTTTTATTACTACTTTTCCAGCAAGGAAGAGTTGTTAATGGAAATTCAAGAAGTATATATCACTAATTTATTGCGACGGCAGGAGCAAATTATTGAAAATGATCAACTTTCGCCAAAAGAAAAGTTGATTGATATTGTTAATTTACTGGTAACCGATATTACAGCGAACGGCGCAAGTGCACGTGTCTACTTTCGTGAATTACGTCATTTAAATCAGGAAAACATGAATAAAATTAAGCAAAAACGAACCCGATTTCGTCTTAACTTAGAACAAATCATTCGTGTTGGAATAGAACAGGGAGAATTCAAACAGGATATCCGGATTGATATGGTGACATTTGGCATACTGGGAATGACCAATTGGAGCTATAACTGGTTCAATCCGACGGGAACCGTATCACCGAAGGAACTGGTAACGATTTATACTGATATGATTTTGAAAGGGATCGAGGACTAATGGGAAGGCAGTTGTTCCCCTATTGACAAGTTATATTGTAAAAATTATGGAATAGGATAGATATACTTGCTCATCGTGTGAATTTTTTTATTTTGGCAAGGCGCAAGAAGGAGCTGAAAACCATGAAACAGGCATTTAACGATACGATATCGGTCCGTAATGGAGAAGAACTTGATCATAAGTCATTGGAAGAATTTGTACGCGCGTCCATCCCAGAGGTTCCAGATAAGCCGATGGAAATGGAACAGTTTAGCGCAGGTCATTCCAATTTAACGTATTTATTGCGGTTTGGATCGTGGGAAGCGGTACTTAGAAGGCCACCTCTTGGACCGGTTGCACCGAAAGCGCATGATATGAAACGGGAATATACTATTTTAAACAATTTGCACCCACGATATAAAACAGCACCGAAGCCATACGTTTATTCCGACAACGAGCAAATTATTGGTAGTCCCTTTTTCATTATGGAACGAAGAAAGGGCGTGGTGGTGGATACCTCGTTTCCAGCAAACATAACCTATAGCCCGGAATTAGGACAAAGAATTTCCAATGTCATGGTTGATCAATTAGTAGCCTTGCACCAGGTAGATTACCAGAAAACAGATTTGATCAACCTATCGAGACCGGACGGGTTTATAGAACGTCAAGTGGGTGGTTGGATTAAGCGCTATGAACGGTCAAAAATGGAGGAAATTCCTGGGGTTGAAACATTGACCAAATGGATTCGAGAAAATATTCCAAAGTCACCTGCACCTACTGTGATCCATTATGATTACAAGTTAAACAATGCAATGTTTTCTAATGATTTTCGTGATATGGCTGGTCTATTTGATTGGGAGATGACGACAATCGGGGATCCATTGGCAGATCTGGGTGTCGCTTTAGCCTATTGGATGCAGAATGATGATCCAGAGCAGTTGAAAACCGGGTTGGGTAAACCGCCAGTAACGATCCGTGATGGTTTTTTCTCGCGTAGTGAGTTTTTGGAAGCGTATACAATTAGAAGCGGTCGTGATGTGTCGACTATTCATTTTTATCTGACGTTTGCCTATTTTAAACTCGCTGTCATTTTACAGCAAATCTATTACCGGTATGTGAAAGGGCAGACAAACGATACTAGATTCGCTCATTTCAATCACTCGGTTGCAAGTTTAATGCAACATGCACTGCAATCGACCAAAGGCGTGTAAGGAATGAAAGTTCATCTTTTATTAAAAAAAGAAGAAATTGACCATGAAAAAATGGATGACAATAAAATTGCGGTAGTCTTTGATGTACTGCTGGCAACATCGACAATTACGGCCTGCCTCGACTATGGGGCAAAGCAGGTCATTCCTGTGCTGGATGGGGTGGAAGCACGAAAAACGGCTAAGCAATTTTCACCAGAGGATGTTGCCCTTGTTGGGGAATATAACGGAATAACCATTGATGGCTTTTTGGATCCGGCTCCTTTGCAGTTAAAAGATCCGGTCAAGGGTAAGACGGTCGTGTTATCAACAACCAATGGTACGGTGGCTATACGTAAAGCTGCTTCAGCTAAAGAAGTCTATGTTGCCTCCATTTTAAATGGGGAGACGGTGAGTAAGGAAATTGCGGAACGGTACACGGACGAGACGATTATAGTTGTTTGTTCGGGTTCCAAAAATCAATTTTGTATGGAGGATTTTTATGGGGCTGGGTATTTTATCAATCAACTTATTTCTGCTAGCAACAAGCCAGTAGACTTAACGGATAGTGCCCAAGCCGCTAAGTTGTTCTATGAAAATACGAAAACTAACCATGTAGTTCAAGATTCACGGGTTGGCAGGATGCTGACAAAATATGATTTTGAGGATGATCTTGCCTTTATTAATCAAGAGGGGCTGCTTCCAGTTGTTCCTCATTTGATTGACGGGAGAACGATTCAAGCAGTAAAAACGCCTCCCATAAATAGAGAAGTCGGTTCATGAATTTTTTTTAATTCGCAAAAAAGGGTCAAAGATTGTATAGGAATGTCCGTTCCAATTGTAAACGCTATCTAAAATATTAATTTTAGGAGGAATGATGATGGATAAAGTCTGGTTAAAGCATTATCCGGAACATGTCGCAAAGGAACTGGAAATACCGAATAAATCCCTGTCGGCAATGTTAAATGAAACAATTGCTAACTATGGCGATCATAAGGCGATTCATTTTTATGGCAATGAAATAACGTATCATCGTCTTGGTGAACTGGTAAACGCGTTTACTGCTGCTCTTCAGGAAGCTGGAATAAACAAAGGGGATCGAGTGGCAATTATGCTGCCGAATTGTCCACAATATGTGATCAGCTACTTCGGCATTTTACAAGCTGGCGGGATTGTCACACAAATCAATCCGATGTTGGTTGGGAAAGAATTGGAATATATCTTGACCGATTCAGGTGTCAAAACCGTCGTAGTATATGAGCCGTTGTTACCAGCTTTAAATGAAGTCATGGATAATACTGCTGTGAAGCGGGTAATTAAAGTTAACTTGGAGGACAGGGAAACAGACGACGGGTTGGCAACAGAATTTCAGGCATTTATGAAAGGGGCAACAAAACCGCCTGTTCCGACTGAAATCGATGCATATGAAGATATTGCGATATTGCAATATACAGGTGGTACAACGGGACGTTCCAAGGGGGCCATGCTCACCCATAGCAACCTACTGGCAAATGTGATGCAATCGTATGAGTTTTTCCAGGATACATTTGATCCGGGAAATGACCGGGTACTAACGGTTATTCCGCTGTTTCATGTATATGGCATGACTGCATGCATGAATCTCGCTGTTTTTACGGGGGCTATGAGCATCATGCTACCACGGTTTAACCTTGATGAGGTACTGCAAACGATCAAGGATACACAACCAACCAAGTTTCCGGGTGTGCCAACGATGTATATTGCATTGCTGAACCATCCAGATGTTACTCCGGAAGACCTTGGCAGTCTGAAGGTCTGTAACAGTGGCAGTGCTCCAATGCCAGGTGAGATCCTCCGTCAATTTGAAAGAAAAACAGGAGCCATGATTTTAGAAGGCTATGGTTTATCGGAAACGTCACCATCAACTCACTGTAATCCCAATTTTGGTCCTAGAAAGCCCGGAAGTGTAGGAATTGGCTTTCCATCAACAGCGTATAAAATCGTTGACCTGGCTGATGGAATCAACGAACTTCTACCAGGAGAAAGTGGTGAGGTTGTTATCAAGGGCCCACAGGTGATGAAAGGCTACTGGCATATGCCGGAGGAGACAGCATATGCGCTTCGGGACGGCTGGCTTTATACCGGCGATATCGCTTATATGGATGAGGACGGATTTCTATTCATTGTCGATCGGAAAAAAGACATGATTATTGCCAGTGGTTACAATATTTATCCGCGGGATGTGGAAGAAATCATTTATGAACATCCGGCCATCCAGGAGGCTGTTGCTGTAGGTGTTCCCGATCCATACCGGGGCGAAACGGTTAAAGTAGTGGTTGTGCTAAAAGAAGGCCATGTATGTACGCAGGATGAATTAATCGCGTATTGCCGGCAAAACATGGCAGCCTACAAAGTACCGCGAGTGGTGGAATTTAGAAAAGAATTACCAAAAACCAATGTTGGGAAAATACTAAGACGAAAAATTAGGGAAGAATCGGTGTAGGCGGAGTAGACTTTATACGCACAATGGTTCAGGAGATAAACGAAATTTGTCAAATTGGCCAACTGGATTTTAGATAGCGATTGGAGGAACATGTATATGCGCAGTTGGAGAGTAACCAAGCTAGGCGAACCAAAAGATGTCTTGGCATTACAAGAACAGCCCCGTCCAAAAGTGGAAGCTGGCAAACTATTAATCGAGGTGGAGGCGTCATCGCTTAACTTTTTTGATATCCTGCTTTGTCAGGGAAAATATCAGGAAAAACCGCCAATCCCGTTTACACCGGGGGCGGAAGTGTGTGGTGTCATCCGAGAAGCAGGGGAAGGTTGCCAACTGATACCGGGACAACGTGTGATCGCCACACCGGAATTGCCAGCGGGCGCGTTGTCGGAATGGGTTGCTGTTCCGGAAACTTCGGTTTATGCGATTCCAGACTCAATACCTGCAAGTGAAGCGGCAGGGATGTTTATCACCTATCAGACGGCCTATTATTCGTTAGCTTACCGTGCAAATTTACAAAAAGAAGAAGTCCTGCTTGTTCACGCGGGTGCGGGTGGTGTCGGATCTGCTGCCATCCAGCTGGGAAAAGCGAAAGGAGCAAAAGTAATTGCTACTGCCGGCGGTCCAGAAAAAATGCAAATTTGTAAAGAGCTTGGTGCGGATGTGGTGATTGATTACAAGGCAACGGATTTTGTCAAACGTGTGAAAGAAGAGACGAATGGACGGGGGGCTGATGTAATATTTGATCCCGTTGGCGGTGATATATTCGATCGTTCTCGGAAATGTATTGCTTTTGATGGCCGAATATTAGTAATCGGTTTTGCAGGTGGGCGAATTTCTGATGCCCCGGTAAACCATGCATTGGTCAAAAACTATTCGATCGTTGGTGTGCATTGGGGGCTGTTTCGTAAGTTAAATCCAAGCGAGGTGGTAAACGTTCATAACCAGCTAATGGAGCTTTATGAACAAGGGGATATTCGTCCACTAGTTTACCAGGAATATGATTTTGCTCATGTTCCCAGTGCTTTGGAAGTGTTGGCTGATCGAAAAACATATGGAAAACTAATTGCAAGACCCTAGATAAAGGAAAGGATGAAGAAATGCGCTTATCAAATAAGGTTGCCGTTGTAACCGGTGGTGGCGGGGATATTGGCAAAGCTACAGCGTTGCGGTTTGCAAAGGAAGGGGCCACGGTCATGGTCGCTGACGTCAATGAAGAAAATGGCCAGGAAACTGTTCGGGCCATTAGAGAAAAAAATGGGAAAGCCGAATTTATTCGTACCGATATGACCAATTCTGAAAACGTGGAACGAATGGCGGAAAAAACAGTGAATAAGTTCGGACGGATTGATATTTTATACAATAATGCCGGAGTCAATGCGGAGGAAAAAAAGATCCCGGATGTAACGCTTAACGAATGGCAACAAGTAATGGACATCAACATCACCGGTGTATTTCTTGGATTGAAATACGTACTCCCGAAAATGAAGCCAGGGAGTTCTGTGGTTAATACAGCTAGTATTGCTGGGATAAAGGGGCAAAAACTTGTCGCTGCATATTCTGCTTCTAAGAGCAGTGTGATTGCTTTAACGAAAACGGCTGCAACCGAAAACGGCCGGAAAAATATTCGGGTGAATGCGGTAGCTCCAGGGATTATTGATACAAAAATGGTGGATGATTGGAAGAAGACAGATAAGTGGTCTGTTTTATCAACTGCCAATGCATTACGCAGAATCGGTAATCCGGAGGAAATTGCCAATGCGGTACTTTTTCTGGCATCGGATGAGGCGTCCTTTATTACAGGTGAAATTTTGGTAATCGATGGTGGGACGTTGAATATGTAAGAATACCCGTTCATGTGCATTCAGCATACCTACCGTTCAGTATTTAAAACCATAAAAAGGAGGAAAAAACCAATGCATTTACGTTTAACTGATGAACAAAAAATGGTCCAGCAAACGATTCGTAAGTTTGTGGACAAAGAATTAAAGCCACTAGAAAATGATGTATTGCGAAATGAACGTGAAGGGAAGCAGAGTCTATCGTCAGAAAAAATGGAAGAACTGCAATTAAAAGCAAAAGAGGCTGGGTTTTGGGGGATTAATACGCCCGCCAACTATGGTGGTGCTGATCTTGGGCAAATGATGATGGCAATCGTATTAATGGAGGTCGGTAAAACGTTCGTACCTTTTAAATTCGGTGGCTCCACCGATAATATACTTTATTATGGGAATAAAGAACAGAAGGAAAAATATTTAATTCCAACCATCAATGGTGATAAGAAGTCGTGTTTCGCCATGACGGAGCCTGGGGCAGGATCAGATACAAGAAATATTAAAACGACTGCTGTGAATGATGGCAACGAATGGGTCATTAATGGTGAAAAAACGTTTATAACTGGTGGAAATGAAGCTGATTTTGTAATGGTGATTGCGATCACCGACAAAGAGCGTCACCAGAAAACTGGCAGAGAAGGGGTGACCTGTTTCATCGTTGACCGAGATATGGGTTGGAAATCAGAATACATTCATACCATGGGTGAATGGGGTCCTGCTGGTCTTGTGTTTGATAATGTACGCGTACCGGAAGAAAATATACTCGGCGAGGTACACGGCGGATATAAACTTGGTCTGGAATGGATTGGCTTTGCCCGCTGGGTGGTTGGTGCTACAGCAGTTGGTGCGTCTGAGCGCTTGTTACAAATGGCGATTGATTATGCCAAGGAGCGGGAAACTTTTGGCAGACCAATTGCCGATTATCAGGCTATCCAATGGCAAATTGCCGACTCCGCAGTAGAAATTGAGGCAGCCAAATGGATTGTATTGAATGCCGCATTTACCCTTGATCAAGGGGAAGACAATCGTCATTTAGCTTCCATGGCGAAACTTTATGGATCCAACATGGGTAACCGGGTAGTCGATCGTGTCCTGCAGATTCATGGTGGAATGGGATATACCAAGGAACTGCCAATTGAACGCTGGTATCGTGAGGCACGTTTATGGCGGATCTATGATGGTACAGATGAAATTCAACGGTTGATCATTGCTAGAAATCTATTAAAAGGTAATGTAAAATTAGGACAGTTCATGTAATTTTTACTAGAGGAGGTTTATGATGACAAACAGATTTGCTGGAAGAGTAGCTTTTATAACAGGCGGCAGCCGTGGTATTGGAAAAGGGGTAGCAAAAAAGTTTGCTGAAGACGGTGCCAAGGTAGCGATCATTGATATTAACGAGGAAGCATTAAACGCCACAGCACAAGAATTTAAGGATAAAGGGTATGAAATTCTAACGAAGACAGCAAATGTTGCGAATGCCAATGAAGTAGAAGCAGCCATGGAAGAAGTGGTAAATACATTCGGTTCTCTGGATATTCTTGTGAATAATGCTGGGGTACTTCGGGATAATCTACTATTTAAAATGACAGATGATGATTGGCAAATGGTAATGGACGTCCATTTGAAAGGATCGTTTAACGCTGCTCGGGCAGCACAAAAGTACATGGTAAAAAATAAGTATGGACGCATCATCAATACATCATCTACATCCGCACTTGGCAATCGTGGTCAGGCAAACTATTCAACAGCAAAAGCTGGATTGCAAGGGTTAACGAAGACATTGGCGATTGAATTAGGTAAATTTGGGATTACAACAAACGCTGTTGCCCCAGGCTTTATTGAAACGGACATGACTAAGGCAACCGCAGAACGCATTGGCATCTCGTTTGAGGATTTGGTGGATGCAAGCGTCAGCGCCATACCAGTCGGCAGAAGCGGCAAGCCAGAGGATATCGCGAATGCAGTCGCGTTCTTTGCGGATGAAGCGTCCTCGTTTGTAAACGGGCAAGTCATCTATGTTGCTGGCGGACCAAAAGACTAAAACTGTAAGGGGTGCATGCATATGTTTACAAAAGCCATTGGCAAACGGTCGGAAAAAGTGAAAAATGTGGTGGAACGAGGAATGGTGAAAAAGTTCGCGGATTCTATTCATGATGTTCATCCCATTTTTGTTGATGAAGCGTATGGCAAGAAGTCGCGATACGGGGGAAATATTGCACCACCAACCTTTCCACGTGTGTTTGAATATGGGGAAATTAATGGCTTAGCCTTGCCGAGTAAAGGATTAATTCACGGGGAGGAAACGTATCATTATGAACGTCCATTATTGGTCGGGGAAACGATTTATTGTTATACAGAGGTCGCTGACTACTATGAAAAGACAGGTAATAATGGGTTAATGGGTTTTATTATTTTAAAACGATATGGAGAAGACCCACAAGGCGATACGATTTTTACCGAGGAACAAGTAGTTATTATTACGGAAGCGGTAAGAAAGGAATTGGTCTAATGAAACAATTACTGGATTTACAGCAAGGGGAATCCCTTTCAGAGGTAACACTTGCCCCAGTATCTAGAATCGATTTGATTAAATATGCCGGTGCATCAGGTGATTACAACCCCATTCATACCATCGATGACGAGGCCAAAAAAGCGGGATTGCCCGGTATAATCGCCCATGGCATGTGGACAATGGGCAACTTGGCAAAACTGTTCACACCCTATTTGGAATATGGGTTTGTGCAGGATTACCAGATCCGGTTTGCCGGGATGGTTTTCTTGGAAGATATACTTACGTTAAGGGCGGAACTTCAGGAAGCAAATGATAATAAGCGAATCTTCAAGGTGAAAGCAGTCAATCAGGATGGAAAAGATGTGATTAAAGGAAAGGTCCAATTTTTTATGTATGAATGAAAGGAGTGACAGGATGCAAGCAACATATGATATCGAAGTGTATGTTCGCTTTTGTGAAACGGATGCAGCTGGTCACGTGAACAATGTCAGTTATTTTTTATACCTGGAGGAAGCGCGTACAAAGTTTTTTCAGGCACTGGGAATGCATTCAAATGACGGCAGTTCTTCACTAAATTTTATCCTGGCATCCACCACATGTGATTATGTTGCACAGGCATATGCCGGTCAGCAACTAAAGGTATCGAGTTCCATTGACAAGATAGGTACGAAAAGCTTTCGTATCCATCACGTGATAACGAACGCAGACACACAACAAGTCATTGCGAAAGGATCAGCAACGACGGTTTGCTTTAATTATGTGGAGCAAAAGACGGTTGTGATCCCGGACGTTTTACGGAAAAGTCTCGAAAGTTACACTGTTGACCATGTTATTGGTTAACCAAACCAATAAAAGTGCTTCATCCCGTGTGAGAAATAATCCACACACAGGATGAAGCACTTTTAATTCGTATGAAATGCATGTTAGACAGATACCGTTTTTACTATGGCTAATTTACCAGCAATGGACTCCGTTAACTCTCTGGTCGTTTTTGGAACAAACGATTTTAAAACAGGATTAATAACAGGTCCCATCACGCCTTTAGCGGAAACACCCAGATAGCTGGTTATTTTTGTCCTATTTCCTGGTAATGCCATAGCTTTAAAATAGCCGCTACCCTTCACGTTTTCTGTTAATCCAGTTAACTGGAAGGTTACTTTTTCTGGTTCCTGCCAGTCGGTAATATCAATTCTTAGATGTACCGTTTTTTGAACAAATCCAACTTCTCCTTTAAACTTCCATGTTGATTGACGTTCGTGCATAATGTGGTGTTCCATGTATCCTGGTACTAATGGTGCCCATTTATTCATATCACTGACAAACGCCCAAACATGCTCGATTGGAATGTCCAATTCGGTTTGATGTGTTCCACTTGGCATGTTGTTTTCCTCCTTATTTTATGATCGATTTCAATGTTGTATTGAAATTAACTAATTGATTTTTATCTGCCTGATGATTATATGCAGCGAAATAATTGCTTAGAACATTTAATCCAATGCATCGTAAAATTCATTGATAATCGTATTTTCCAGTTTACCATGACGCACGTGATAAACTTTTTGATTGATCATGACTTCACTCCCATATGGAATTATAAAGTCCATTTTATCTTCTTCATATAAATAAATGGTGCTTGCACGCATGGGCATGTAGCCTGGTTCATCATTCATTACCCGCGAATAACTATGTTCGGAAAAATATTGAATAAGTAAATTGATTTTATCCTTGTCTGTTGTACTTTTGTAGGTATTACCATGAGGAACTTTCACACGTATCTTGGTGATGTGAGTTGGATCGATTTCCAACGTGGTAGCAAAATCATTGGAACTTGTTGCATAGAGGATGATACCCGAAGACGTTATGAAGCAGACTACAGCAACGGCAATTACAATGATTTTCTTCATCTCATTCACTTCCCATCGATCATCTTATCTCTATTATGAAGGATGGATAGGAAAATGAAATTGACCTACATCAATTATTGACATGAAATGCCTTTGTTCCTTAGTAAACAGTGGGGGAAGAACATGTCACTGAATGAGTTTCACTTTATTCGCTGCACCATCCAGAATAAGGCAACTTTGGCAGGTGTATACGTTGCAAGTGGAGCCCTGTTCAGCACGTCATTGGATAAAAAGTTGGGTAACATCGGCTGTTCCACATGTACTTGCGCTTGCTGCATTTTCCATGGCTGATGGTGGATGCCTACTTGATAGAGACGGTGCTGTTTCTTCGTCCATAGGAAATAGCGCTCGGCAAGCCAATAATTTAGACTATTCGTTTCAGGATAAAATGCTTCTCCCGTTGGCTGATAGCTTGCTTTAAATGCAGCATGTGAACCGAAGCGCTGACTTTCAAACGTAAACGTGTGCTGATCTTTTTTCATTCGCATATTTGCGTAAAAATAAGGCAATGTCGCCATTCGTGCTCCAAGCACCGCATGAACCTTGCTTGCATCCAGACTGAAAAAGTAGACACCTTTGATACCTCGACATTTCACATATGTCCGTACGTTTAACTCAAGGAATGTGTGAAAGTACGGAGCTCTTGGTAGCTTGCGTAAGCGCATCCGGCGAACACGGAATGGAATAAGCGAAATCCAGGCCTCTTGGTTATAGGTATCCAGTTCTAACCCGTGTGGAATGTACTCTTTTAATGCTTGCTTTGATACGGGCCAGTGAAGGAATAGAATGTTTTCCCATGTTTGCGTCATAACCCATGGGCCGTTTGGCAAGTCAAATTCCCGATGGTTAGTGCTGGTTAATAAATTGTTATGCATGGCAGCGTAAACCTCCAGTAACTTTAAACAACGTTTCTTTTCAATTATTAGTTTGACGGAAACAAAAGGAATCATACCGTTTTGTGTCAAAATATCATCATCAATTTAAAAGATATGTGTTGTCTGCCATGAAGCGTTATCAGCAAAAGGCTTTTGATAAAAAGGATTACTCGAAATATAACTATTCTATTGAAATATTAAAAAATTAAACTATAATAGAGAGAATTAGGGAGGGATAAAAAAATGAAAACGATGGAAAAAATTAGTTCATTTGCAGGTAATACATTTGCCTTATGGGTTATTTTATTTGCACTATTAAGTTTCTTCTTTCCGGGTGGATTTGCTTGGATTGCACCGCATGTATCCCTGCTTCTCGGGGTGATTATGTTTGGAATGGGGTTAACCCTGACACTGAGTGATTTTAAGGCCGTGTTACAAGTACCCAAAAGTGTGATTATTGGTGTGTTGGCGCAGTACATTATCATGCCGTTGTTAGCATATGGGCTGGCTACCGTATTCCAGCTCCCTCCAGAAGTAGCGGTAGGGGTTATTTTAGTCGGGTGCTGTCCTGGTGGAACTGCCTCAAACGTCATGACGTTTCTAGCAAAAGGGAATACGGCACTGTCGGTCACGATCACGTCGATTTCAACATTGCTGGCACCAATTCTGACGCCAACGTTAACATTGCTATTGGCAAGCAAATGGCTGCCGGTATCAGCAGGAAGCATGTTTATGTCGATTGTAAAAATCATTTTGATTCCGATCGTATTGGGAATTGTTATTAGATTATTGTTCCAGAAGCAGGTTGAAAAAAGTGTTGCAGCGTTGCCATTGGTTTCTGTTGTTGGGATTGTTGCAGTAGCTGCAGCAGTTGTTGCCGTTAACACGGAGAATATCGTAAAAGAAGGCCTGCTGATTTTCGCAGTTGTTGTTTTACATAACGTATTAGGTCTGGCAATCGGCTTTCTCTTAGCAAAAATGCTGCGTTTGGACTTATCTGATCAAAAGGCTATTTCGATTGAGGTTGGTATGCAAAATTCAGGTCTCGGTTCCAGTCTGGCGCTAGCTCACTTTGCACCTGTTGCCGCTGTACCGAGCGCTATTTTCAGTGTCTGGCACAATATATCAGGTCCAATCCTGGCTACTTGGTGGGGGAAAAAAGTCGAAGATGGTATCATACCAACCCATACAGATAAAACAGCATAAATAAAAAATGAAACAAGAAAGGATGTACACACATGACCAAAGATTTACGAATAAAAAGTCAAGTGTTCAGTGAAGGGGCAATGAAAGCTCCAAACCGCGCTATGCTGCGTGCGGTAGGTGTGACGGATGAGGATTTCAAACGTCCAATGATCGGAGTTGCCAGTACATGGAGCGAAGTGACCCCATGCAATATCCACTTGGATGATTTAGCTATTAATGCAAAAAAAGGAGCTAAAGAAGCGGGAGGCGTTCCGCTTGTATTCAATTCCATCACGGTTTCGGACGGGATCTCAATGGGAACACAAGGAATGCGTTATTCACTGCCAAGTCGTGATGTTATTGCGGATTCGATTGAAACGGTTGTAGGTGCAGAGAATTTGGACGGATTGGTTGCGATCGGTGCGTGTGATAAGAATATTCCCGGCTGTATGATTGCCATTGCCAATGCTGAAGTTCCGTCAGTATTTGTTTATGGTGGAACGATTGCCCCGGGGTCTTACCAAGGAAAAGATATTGATATTGTCTCCGTATTTGAAGGCGTTGGCAAGCACAATAATGGGGATATCGGTGATAATGAATTAAAAGGAATCGAATGTCATGCCTGTCCTGGTGCCGGTGCATGCGGCGGCATGTATACAGCTAACACCATGGCCTCAGCGATGGAAGCAATTGGCATGAGTTTGCCGGGAAGCTCGTCTAACCCAGCAGAATCGCCTGAAAAAGCAAAGGATTGTATCGCAGCAGGGGAAACGGTCTACCATCTACTTGAAAAAGGTATTTATCCAAAAGATATCATGACCAAAGAAGCTTTTGAAAATGCCATGACCGTTGTAATGGCGCTTGGCGGATCGACAAATGCCATCTTACATTTATTGGCGATCGCCCATGCTATAGAGGTAGATTTGACGATTGATGATTTTAATCGTATGCAGGAAAAGGTCCCGCACCTTGCTGATTTAAAGCCAAGCGGAAAGTACGTCATGCAGGATCTTCATCGGGCTGGTGGTGTACAGGCAGTCATGAAAATGCTTTATGAAGCTGGCTACCTGCATGGCGACTGTTTAACGGTAACTGGAAAAACAGTTGCGGAGAATTTAGCTAATGCTCCATCTCTAACAGAGGGTCAAGATGTGATTATGCCATTTGACAATCCGAAGCGGGAAGACGGTCCTTTAATCGTACTAAAAGGAAATCTATCTCCAACTGGTGCCGTTGCAAAAGTTTCCGGATTGAAAGTAACCCATCATACTGGTCCTGCACGGGTATTTGATACCGAGAAAGAAGCAACAGACGCAGTTATGAACAATGAAATTCAAGATGGTGATGTGATCATCGTACGTTATGTAGGACCAAAAGGTGGACCAGGGATGCCTGAGATGTTGTCTCTTTCCAGTATCATTGTTGGAAAAGGGTTGGATGAAAAGGTAGCATTACTTACTGATGGCCGTTTCTCAGGCGGTACACATGGCCTTGTTGTTGGTCACATTTCGCCGGAAGCACAAGATGGTGGCCCAGTTGCTTTTGTTAAGGAAGGTGATCTTGTCACCATTGACTCAGATAAAAAGGAAATTTCTATGGATGTTTCCGAAGAAGAATTGGAGCGTCGCAAGCAGGATTGGGTCGCACCGCCATTGTATAAAAAAGGTATCCTGGGCAAATATGCACACAATGTTTCCTGCGCGTCTAAGGGTGCTGTGACAGATTATCTGAATAGGTAATGCAAAGGGTTTTGTAAAGTTAGCAAAGGAAAGCTGCTAGTCTGGTAAAGTCTGGACTGGCAGTTTTTTTATGATTGATGAACAGTTAGATAAAGACATTCCAGTGGTATTATTTGGTTATACATATATCTTTCAATTTTTTTCATCATGTCGAGGCTCTGCAGAAATCATATTAACACTCATGCTATATATTTTTGTAACATCGGAGAGAGGGAGATTCTATCCTTGAAGCCGCCTATTAAGATGAAACGATTTTAATACTCATGGATAAGAATGGGCATCATTAATATTCGGATAACAGCTAATTTTCCATTTATTTTATTGACAGCGCTTTCAATAGACGTTAAAATGTTTTTACTGGACCAACCACTGGGCAACCTGGAGGGGATTAGGTGTGTGAAAATGACATTCGAACCAATCGCTAAGAAACGAATCTATCATGAGATTATCCGGCAAATAAAACTCTCCATTGTCAATGGACAGATAAATCCGGGAGAGCAATTGCCTTCTGAACGGTACTTAGCTGATGCCTTATCTGTTTCAAGAACTTCCGTCAGGGAGGCTATCAGTGTACTTGATGCGTCTGGTGTGGTAACGATCAGGCCCGGTGTGGGTGTCTTTTTAAAAGATGATCCAAATGTAGATATTCTATTAACCATCAATTCAATCTTAAAGGAATCGTTCAATCTGGTCGAAATTCTCGAATTCAGGAAAGCTGTCGAGGGAGATGCTGCATATTACGCAGCACAAAGAAGTACACCGCAGGAATTGGGTGCTATTCAAATCGCTTTTGTTGCGCTTGAGTCAGCTGTTATGCAAAGGGAAATTGCTGCAAATGAGGACTATGCGTTTCATATGGCGATTTGCAAGGCTGCAAAGAATTTGATTTTGCAAAAGGTGATTTTCTTTATTTCCGATGCCCTGCTTGATGGTTTAAATGAAAGCCGTTCGAAAACGTTACAAACACCAGGGAAAAGCGAGGTTGTACTAGAGGAGCATCGGCGGATTTACGAAGCGATTCGTAATAAAAACGCTGCATTAGCACGCAAAGAAATGTGGGAACATTTAGAACAAGTAAAAGTCCGTTTTACCCCACTTTTAAGAGAAAGTAGACTTCCATTTCAAAACTTTGAGGTAAAACAAAAAAGATAAGTGGGACTCAACTGCCCTAAAGGTCCGATTCTGTTCAACTAACATTAAGTGGGGGGAGGAAGGGGACCCCACTTAATGAAGTTTTATTTTATGCCACATTAACCGAGGTTTCTCACTTGATAAAATTCATTCTGTGTGCTGACTTGATCAAAAAAGGGGGTAATCAGATATGGGAAAAGAAAATACAATGGAGAAGCAAGAACAGGTGATTGACAGTGAAGGGATTTCCACTGTGCGTAATTATATCGGTCCTATGGCCATTGTGATATCTATTTTTGCTGTGGTTTGGGCGGTTTTTACCATTTTTGTTTCCAGCTTTGGTGTAATGATGGAGATCAAGTCTAGGGCATGGTTTTTGGGATATTTGCTGATCATGATTTTTCTCCTGGTACCAGCGAGAAAAAATGAAAAAGGAGACAGGAGACTGCCGAGTGTGTGGGACTGGTTATGTATCGCGGCAACAATCGTTTCTGTTAGCTATCTTTTGCTTAATTATGATGGTTTTGTGAATATGGCTGGTCTACATATTCCCGCGGATTTTTGGTTTGGCGGGCTTGGTATTTTGGTGACATTTGAAGCGGCAAGAAGGTCTGCTGGTATTGTCATGACCATTCTGGCTTTTATATTTTTGCTTTATAACTTTATGGGTCCGTATATTCCAGGCGTCTTTGGACATGCGAACCTTGGGTTGAACCGGGTTATTGATAATTTGTGGTGGGGAACACAGGGCATATTTGGTATCGTATTGGGTGTTGCGAGCACCTATGTTTTTGTGTTTATTGTGTTTGGTGCCTTTTTAAGAAAAAGTGGATTTATCGATTTTATTACCAATCTGTCTATGGCCATCGCTGGTAGAACGGCTGGTGGTCCGGCTAAAGTTGCGGTAATTGGCAGTGGTTTTATGGGTATGATCAATGGCAGTGGTGTCGCAAATACATCTGCTGTTGGAACGGTAACCATCCCGTTGATGAAAAAAACTGGATTTACCGGACATTTTGCTGCGGCTGTGGAATCGGTTGCCGGCACAGGTGGTGTCATTGCGCCACCAATTATGGGGGCTGCGAGTTTTGTGATGGCAGAATATCTGGGGATTCCTTATCGCCAGATTATGCTGGCTGCGCTAATTCCAGCTATACTCTATTTCACTATGTGCATGATGTCGGTGCATTTTGAAGCGAAAAAGATGGGGATTCATGGCCTATCGAAGAATCGTTTGCCAAATGTATGGAAGGTCTTAAAAGAAGGCGGGCACTTAATCATCCCCGTTATCATCATTATCATCTTGCTCGTATCAGGAACAACACCTTTATATGCGGCGGTATGGTCGATGATTGCGACGATTGTTGTCAGCTGGTTTAAAAAAGATACTCGAATGGGACCAAAGGAAATTTTCAAAGCCTTGGAAGAAGGTGCGAAGGGGGTTTTAACAGTCGGGGCTGCATGTGCGATTGTTGGAGTTGTCATCGGTACAATCTCATTAACGAGTGTCGGATTAACATTAGGAAATAACATCTTAGAGCTAGCGGGCAATCATTTGCTGCTTGTCGCTCTTTTAACTATGCTTATCAGTATCCTGCTGGGGATGGGAGTGCCGGTAACTGCATCGTACGTCATTACGGCAACTATTTCAGCTCCTTTGCTGGCAACCATGGGTGTTCCGCTTTTAGTTGCACATATGTTTGCATTCTTTTTCGCGGCGCTGTCGGATATTACACCACCAGTTGCATTGGCAGCGATGGCTGCTTCTGGAATTGCCGGGGTCCCGTTCTTTAAGGTTGCATTTACTGCAGTTCGACTTGGTTTTATCGGTTTTGCGATTCCATATTTCTTCCTCTATAATCCTGTTCTGTTATTTCAGGATGGGAGTCCATGGGAAAGTATATTAGCGGGAATTATAGCAATGATTGGAGTTACTGTATTGGCAGCCGCCTTTTCCAATTGGTTTTTGGATAAGTTGAATCTCCTGCAAAGAATACTGCTGGCGATCTCTGGCGTTTGCTTGATCATTCCAGAGTTGTCAAGCGATGTGGTGGGTATCGTTATTATTGTTGCTGTGTTCATGTGGCAAAAAATAGGCATGTCGAAAGGGGGAAGTGTCACCGAATCAGTTGAAGCAAATTAAAGTTTAAAATGAACAGGGAGGTTTTTTATATGAAGCGTTCTATTTTTCTCAGTTTACTGATCCTCATTTTATGTTTTTTGCTTGCAGCTTGCAGCAGGGGTGGTAGCACGAGCTCAACCTCAAGTGATAGTGGAAAATCGGAGTATGACGAAAGCGGACCGATTGATATTCAAATTGGTTCCGGCACCCAAACGGGGAATTATTACCCGCTTGGTGCCGCGCTGGCAAAAATGTGGGGAAACAATGTAGACGATGTGAAGGTATCTTCCCAGGCAACGGATGCCAGTGTGCAAAACCTGCAGTTAATGAAGCAAGGAGATTTGCAGATAGGATTTACGATGCTTGACGCGCTTTCACACGCATATAATGGCACTGATGAATTTAAAGATAATCAGTACAAGGATGTACGCGTCCTAGCAGCATTATATCCGAATGTTGGTCAGGTGGTAGCTCGAAAAGGAACGGGTGTTGAGTCTGTTGCTGATTTTAAAGGGAAAGGTTTCGTTCCGGGAGCTACGGGTAGTGCAACGAATGTACTTTCCAAAGTTATTTTGGATGCTTACGGGATGACCGAGGACGATGTCAAAGCGCAATACGTTGGCTTCTCAGAAGTCACGGATTTAATGAAAAACAAGCGAGTTGCTGGTGCACAGTTGACTTCTGGCCTTCCTACTTCAGCTATCGTGGAAATTCTAGCAACAGCGAATGGCGAGCTAATCAGCATGGATGAAGAACAGATAAATGCTTTAACCGAAAAATACCCTGTATATCATAAAGAAACAATTCCTAAAGGGACATATGATGAGCAGGACAAAGATATCCAAACTGTTGGTGTTACCAATGCACTTGTTGTTCCAAAAGACTTGCCTGAAGAAACAGTGTATCAATTAACGAAAACGATGTGGGAAAATATTGATCAACTCCGAGATAGTGTATCCACAGCAAAAAATATGAAATTAGAAAACGCAACGGATGGGCTTGCGGGAGTCCCACTTCATCCAGGTGCAAAAAAATATTATGAAGAAAAAGGGTTATTGAAGTAGAAAGTGGAATGACGTCTATCATTTACTGCATTTAATACATTTAATTGAATGGATGTATGATAGGGCAGAGGCTGGATTGGCAAAGAATATGATGTATGATTATGTGATTGGCGGTGGCGATGCAGCTAAGTGAGGCCCAACTAAATGACAAAGTGTGGTTCTTGAAAAGGAGGTGGAGATTTCACAACATAAGACTGGTCGTAATAACGGTATGGTTCATTCTGGAATACTAGGTGCTAATCGACCCGGAGCCGGACTAGGTCTACCTTGGTATAAACACAATAAAGGTTTACAAAAAAACACCTTGATTACCAGTCAAGGTGTCTCTTCATCAGCTTTATTATTTAATCAATTGCTCTTTATCCTCGACCTCCACTATCCAATCAAAAGGATCGGCTTCCCGTCCGTATTGGATGCCAGTCAATGAATCATATAACTTTTTGGCAATATCCCCGGTTTTGCCTTGGTTGATGATAAAATCTTCGTCTTGCCATGAAAGCTGGCCAATTGGGGAGATAACGGCAGCGGTACCTGCGCCAAATGCTTCTTCCAGTGTACCGTTCTTGTTGGCTTCATACAGCTCATCCATAGAAATTTTTCGTTCCACGACAGGAATGTCCCAATGTTTCAGTAATTGAATGACTGAGTTGCGGGTTACCCCTTCTAGGATACTTCCGTTTAACGCCGGAGTGACTACTTCACCACTGATTTTGAAGAATACGTTCATGCTGCCGACTTCTTCAATATACTTCTTTTCAACACCGTCCAGCCATAATACTTGGGCGAATCCTTGATCTGCAACCATTTCTTGTGCCTTCAGACTGGAGGCATAGTTTCCTCCGGTTTTTGCTTCCCCTGTTCCGCCTAGTACGGCCCGTACATATTGGCTTTCTACGGCGATTTTTACTGGATTAATGCCCTCTTTATAGTAGACACCTACAGGAGATAAAATAACAATAAATTTATAATGGCCGGATGGCGCCACACCTAGATATGGTTCGGTTGAGATAATAAAAGGACGAATATAAAGGGATGTTCCTTCAGCAGTTGGTACCCAGTCCTTATCAACAGCAATAAGCTGTTTGATGGCGTGAAGGGCAAATTCTTCATCTATTGCCGGAATGCAAAGACGACTATTCGATCGGTTTAATCGCTGCATGTTTTTTTCAGGACGGAACAACTGAACTTTTCCTTCCGATGTCAGGTAGGCCTTCAATCCCTCAAAAACAGATTGTCCGTAATGAAAGATCATTGCTGAAGGTTCTAATGTAAGCGGCTGATACGGGACAATTCGCGCATCATGCCAACCCTGGTCTTCTGAATAATCCATTATGAACATATGATCTGTGAAAATTTTTCCGAATTCTAAATGGTCAGGCTCCGGTTTTTCTTTTTTCGTATTACACAGGGTGATTTGAATTGACTGTTCTTCCATGGCACTATCTCCTTGTTATTTATTCAACTTAGTTTCATGATAATCAACAAATGATTAAATACTATTGTATTACTTCTAGGAATACAATTACAACCCTTTATAATGAAAAAATTTATACTTTTCATTATCTTACTCGGGAACTCCATTATTTTTACTACAGGTGTATTTATCCCGCATTAACGGGCAGTAAGACCAAGTCAATTGCATGACAAAGGTCCGGTTCTGTTCTCAGCCAGGAGGACGCAGGTCACAAAGGCGTTTCAACTCAGATGCCTGAGTATTTAACCTTTGTTCCTCTATTTTAAGTAGGGGAGAAAGGGCAGGTTTAAACCGTCACGTCCTGTGCGTCGAAAACCTCTACTGAATGAAGTTTCACTTTAAGTCTCTTTTCATCAATCTTTACGTTTGGAAAAGAAGATATTTTTGAGAGAATCCCAGTTTTCAAAATTTACCTTGATTTTTCAATTTTTTCGGGTTAAAATACTCTTTATATCAATTGGAATTTGCTAGACAAGCATGATTATATAATAGTTGCTTGATAGACTTTTATATGGAGAGGGGTTTGTCTTAATTGTGGTAAAAAGTAACTAGTGACGTCATGCTGGAATGGTAATTCTGTCAGGGTAATTATATTATTTTAATAAAAATGGGGGTATTACGATGAAGTCAATATTCGGAATGTTCATTACTGTTGTGAGTGTAATGGTATTAATTACATTGGCAGCCTGTGGCGGAGGCAGTGATGCGTCAGGTTCTACAGATGGTGGTTCGGGCGACATTTCCGCAAAAATCGGGGTCGTAACATTTAAGAGTGGTTCAGGAGCTGCTTATGGGGAGGCGATCACAAATGGTTTGGAGATGGCCCAAAAAGAAATCAATGAGCAAGGTGACGTCAATATTGACTTGGTGATTGAAGACTCTGCCGGAGAACCGGATCAGGCGCTTTCAGCTGCACAGAAGCTCATAAATTCAGAAAATGTAACGGGAATTATCGGGCCAACGCTAAGTACCGAAATGGAAGTGGTTGGTCCTGTTGCCGATCAAAACATGGTGCCAATTATGGGAACATCAAATACTGCAGAAGGAATTCCACAAATTGGTGATTACGTATTCCGTGACTCTATACCTGAAACATTAGCAATTCCGGCTTCGGTGGAAAAAGCAGTTGATAAGTATGATGCAAAAAAAGTAGCAATTATGTACGGGAATGATGATGTATTTACCAAAGCTGGATATGATTCGATGAAAAAAGCTGCCGAGGATTTGGATCTTGACGTTCTTACTACCCAGACATTTCAACAGGGTCAGTCGGATTACAAAGCACAACTTACAAAGATTAAACAGTTAGACCCGGATGTCATTCTTGCTTCTGCTCTCTACAATGAAGGTGCAGTTATTATGAAACAAGCTCGTTCATTAGGAATCGATGCCCCATTTGTCGGTGGAAATGGGTTTAACTCACCGGAAGTTATTGATATCGCAGGTGACGCTGCTGACGGTTTAATTGTTGCTACACCATGGTTTACTGGCAAGGATGATCAAAAAGTACAAGATTTTGTCAAAGCATACAAAGATAAATATGGCAAAGAGCCTGACCAATTTGCTGCACAGGCCTATGATGGGCTTTATATTATGGCAGATGCTTTAAAGCGGGCAGGAGAAGCTGATCGTGACAAACTGCGTGATGCTTTAGTCGAAACGAAAGACCTGGAGGGAGTACTGGGAAATATTTCATTAGATGACGAAGGTGATGTTGTGATGGACCCTGTTGTGTTAACTATTAAAGACGGAAAGTTCCAGGAAATGGAATAGGAACTCGTTGCATGACGGGTAATGAAATGATTGCAGACCCTGCTATAGAAGGATATTTCTTGTGATCTATGAAACTATAAAATTTACGCTTGTAAATAACTAGGTAAATCAGTTGAGCCACGTCCGGCTCCAGCGTTAAAGCCAAGCAAACTTCACACTTCTCCACGCAGATCAAGTCAATATCGGTTCAGGGGAAGAAGTTCGGTTAAAACTGCGACGTCCTGTCGCAACACCGAACTGATCTACATCCTGTAGCCCCGAGTTCACCGTGTTTGTTTTATCTCATTGCGAATGAAGGTGAGGATCGGCTAACTTTGCCGCTTTGTGCGGCAACGCCTACCCGCCCTGCTTGCAGGGCGTAGTTTGTACATGGGCCTGCCGGATGCAGGTTATGCCGACAGGACGTGCCGAACTTAGTCGGCGTTCCTTAGTCCGGGCGCTTACGCCTTTGTTTTAAGCAGGCAGGTAAAGGATGTGATGTCATGTTATTGGAACAATTGATTAATGGAATTACAACAGGAAGTATTTATGCGATCGTCGCACTGGGATATACACTTGTTTTCGGAGTGCTCGGTATCATTAACATGGCCCACGGAGAAATCTTTATGTTTGGTGCATTTATGGGGGTTGTGACAACTAGTACGCTTGGGTTGCCAATCTGGATGGCCTTTGTTGTCGCAACGGTAGTAACAGCTATCATGGGATACCTATTGGAACGCTTTGCCTTACGACCATTAAGAAGTAAATCAGAAAGCAGTCATCTCGCCCCCTTAATTAGTACGATCGGTGTGTCGATTTTCCTGGAAAATTTGGCGGATCAACTATTTGGATCGGGTAATCACCCGGTTCAAAATAGTTTTTCAGAGATTCGTTTCACAGTTGGGACTGTCAATATTTATCTGGTACAAATTGTTATTTTTTGTATCTCAATTGCATTAATGATTGCTTTGTCCTACTGGTTGTTAAAAACAAAAGGTGGTAAGGCCTTACGAGCAACGGCCGAAAACCTGGAAACGGCAAGTTTGCTTGGCGTAAATACGAAACGGATCATCACAATTACGGTAGTACTTGCCTCAGCGATTGGCGGGATTGCCGGGATTCTTGTTGGGATGGCGTTCAGTTCCGTTAACCCACAAATGGGGTTATCGATTGGACTTAAAGGGCTGGCCATCATTATTTTAGGTGGCATGGGAAATGTCAAAGGCGCCATGGCTGGAGGAATGATTCTCGGACTTTCTGAAACATTGGTTGTCGTTTTGGGGTTCTCGGGCTTTCGCGATGCTATTGCCTTTATTATCATTATCATTATTTTACTTGTCAGGCCACAGGGGCTGTTTGGCAAAAAAGCAGCATGATGGGTACGAGGAGGTGAGTCCATGCTAGGAGAATTGATTAATCCATATTATTTACAGGTTGCCTCATTTATTTTAATTAATATTATTTTGGGCTTAAGCATTTATGTGACCCTTGCTTCCGGGCAGTTGTCACTGGGAAATGCAGGATTTATGGCCGTTGGTGCCTATACGACAGCACTTTTAACAACGAATTTCGAGGTGCCACTTGTGGTTGGTGTTATTGCTGGTGCCTTGCTGGCAGGCGTGTTTGGTATTATTGTTGGTATTCCTTCATTACGGTTGCGCGGTGTGTTTTTAGCTATTGCGACGTTAGGATTTGGTGAAATTGTTCGGGTGTTTTTAATCAACGCCGAATCGGTCACAAATGGTGCAATTGGAATTTCTGGAATTCCACAAATGGGCCAGGAAATTTTAAAGCTATTCAAAAACATTGGATTTAACCCGGATGTAATTGGCTTAAGTCCGAACCAGTTTGTATTTCTGGCTATTTTTATCGTACTGGCTGTGATTGACATTATTTTGATTTGGTTTTTTATCCGACAAAAGCATTCCCGGGTTGGCCGGGCGTTTTCGGCAATTAAGATGGATGAACAAGCAGCAGCATCGATGGGGATCAACGTTACATATTATAAAGTTCTTTCCTTTACGCAAGGAGCAATTTTTGCCGGATTTGCCGGTGCGTTGTATGCACATGTTCTATCATATATTAGTCCCGCAGATTTTTCCTATCATCGGGCTGTCGAAATCTTAACGTTTTCGGTATTCGGAGGAAGTGAAGTTGTCGGAGGAGCGATTTTTGGTGCTACCTTTTTAACGTTGCTTCCGGAAATATTACGGGCGATCAGTGATTACCGGTACATGATCTATGGATTGCTTTTGGTGGTTATGATGGCCTACAGACCACAAGGAATTATCGATGAACAGATGTTGCGCTGGTTCAAAACACGCAAGGGAAGGAGGCGTAAGCATGGTATTAAAGATAAATAATATTAGCAAGCAGTTTGGCGGTATTCACGCATTGTCCGATGTGTCGTTTTCCATTTCAGAAGGAGAGATACTCGGCCTGATCGGACCCAACGGCGCAGGTAAAACAACCATGTTTAATATGATCACATCGGTGCTTTCGCCAACTTCCGGCAACATTCAATTCTTTGGTGAAAAGATTAGCGAATTAAAATCGCATCAGATTACGAACAAAGGCATTTGCCGAACGTTTCAAAACATTCGCCTGTTCCCGGAAATGACAGTAATCGAAAATGTGCTGACTGGCAGCCACAGTCGGACAAAATCGGGTGTCTGGAAAAGTGTACTGCGGACAAAGTCGCAAAAACAAGAAGAAAAAGCGATGTATCAGCAGGCAAAGAAATTATTGGAGACCGTTCACCTGCTTGATGAACAGGAAACCATTGCCAAAAATTTAGCGTATGGACAGCAGCGAAGGCTGGAAATTGCCCGGGCGTTAGCAAGTGAACCGAAACTATTACTGCTTGATGAACCAGCAGCGGGGATGAACGAGCGGGAAACAGAGGAACTCCATCATCTGATTATGAAAATTCGTCAGATGGGAATAACCATTTTGTTGATTGAACACGATATGCCGCTCGTGATGAAAACGTGTGACCGGATTGTTGTCTTAAACTTTGGTAAGAAGATTGCAGAAGGGGAACCAAAAGCTATTCAAACCAATCCGGAAGTTATCAAGGCATATCTTGGTACAGAAGGAGGGGACGATATTGCTTAACGTTTCCGGTGTACAAACATTTTATGGGAATATTCAAGCATTAAAAGGGATTGACTTACATGTAAAAGAAGGCACGATCGTCACCATTCTTGGGGCGAATGGAGCAGGAAAAACAACTACAATGAAAACCATTGCTGGGCTGATTAAGCCTAAACATGGAACGGTTGAATTTCTAGGTGAAAATGTAACAGGTTCTAGGCCGGATCAACTCATTCGCAAGGGAATTGCGCTTGTACCTGAGGGAAGGGCAATGCTTTCAGAGATGACCGTACTGGAAAATCTGGAAATGGGTGCCTATCACCGCAATGATGATGAGGTGGCTCAAGACATTAACGAGGTGATGGAACGATTTGCGATCTTGAAAGAACGGAAAGACCAGCTTGCCGGTACGATGTCAGGCGGACAGCAGCAAATGCTAGCCATAGCCCGGGCGCTGCTTGCCCGTCCAAAGCTGCTTTTATTGGATGAGCCCTCCATGGGACTAGCTCCGATCATTGTTTCGGATATCTTTAAGATGATCAAGGAGATTAATGAAGCGGGTACAACCGTTTTGCTTGTGGAACAAAACGCCAAACAAGCGTTGAAAATCGCTGATTACGGTTATGTGTTAGAAACCGGAAAGCTGACATTGGAAGGTAATGCCAAGGATTTATTGGAAGATACGAGCATTGCGGAGGCTTATTTAGGTGGTTAGTGGAATTGGGAATTGCGTAACTTTTTCAGTGAAATAAAAAAATATAGCAGGAATCCGTAATTTCCTGCTATATTTTTTGTTCGTTGCCACGAATCAGGCATCTACTCCGAAATTCTCCTATGATCGTTCCTTGATACAGTCTTCTTCTACTCTACTATGCAGCATTAGATTAGTAAGGTGGGCAATGGATAGATGTTCAACCATTATTAGTGTCTGCTCCTTAAAGTGGAAAAGTTTTTAAAATGGTATTATCAAAAATTGTCGATCTATGGTAAAATGTATAGGAGTTTATTCCTAAACACATGAAAAGTGGATTCTATGAAAATATGAGGAGTCTGAAGATGAAAAGAACAGATAAAAACAAAAAATCTAAGAAGCTATGGCTGAAAATTCCGTTAGCTATCATCTTGGTATTAGTCATCGGAGTAGGGGCATATGCATATTCCATCTATCATAATGCCAAGGAAACCGTCAATAACAAAATGCATGAGCAGGTAGATTCCATCGACCCTAGTGTGACAAAGAAAAAGGTGAAGGCAACCGAACCATTAAATATCCTGTTGCTAGGTGTCGATGAACGTGATAATGATAAAGGACGTTCTGATGCATTAATGGTGCTCTCCCTTGATCCGACCAATGATAAAATGCAGTTGATCAGTATTCCACGTGATACGAGAGCGACAATTATTGGTAAAGGCTTCGAGGATAAAATCAACCACGCCTATGCTTATGGCGGCTCGGATATGTCGATTGCTACGGTGGAAAACTTCTTGGATATTGACTTGGATTACTATGTACGAATGAATATGGAAGGGCTGCAGGAATTGGTTGATCAGCTTGGTACCATTTCTGTTAACAACGAAATCGCCTGGAAAGATGGGAAATATGACTTTGCTGTTGGTCCCGTTGAAATGGATGGCGATAAAACAATGCACTTTGTCCGCATGCGTAAACAGGATCCGGATGGAGATTTTGGGCGGACCAAGCGGCAACGAAAGGTTATTGAAGGTATTGTTGATAAAGGAGCAAGTGTTGGATCCGTCAGCAAAATTAATGGTGTCATTAATATTATGGGAAATAATATGGCAACCAATCTCGATTTTGATGATATGAAGAAGCTCCTAAAAGGCTACAAAGATACGAGGAAAAATGTAGTAAGCTATCAAATGAAGGGGACGGGAACCACAATGAAAAATGATAGCGGACAAAACATTTATTATTTAATTGTCCCTGAGGAAGAAGTTTCGAAGGTTCATGGGATGATAGCTGATATCAAGTCATAAAATATTATAGCAATTGTGTCGGTTATGGATAAGGTTTTTTACTGGTCCATAACCGATTTATATTATAATAAAGAAAATGTTAAGATCTGACAGGCAAGAGTACCGTCAAATATCAAAAAATGCTCGTAACAAAAGCCAGCTTCTGTTACGAGCATTTTTTGAAGTATTATTATTTTCAGTTCTTATAATGCCTTTACTAATCCACCATCTACAACAAGCGTTTGTCCAGTAACATAGGTATTGGCCGCAGAACATAAGAAGACAATCATTCTGGCAAATTCCTCGGGTTCACCATATCGTTGCATTGGAATAGATTGTTCAGTTTGTTTCCGTAACTTTTCAGGATTCATGTTACGTTTTTCGGCAGCGATTTGATCCAAGCTGGTAACTCGGTCTGTCGCAATCCTTCCTGGGCCAACCGTATTGATTAAGATATTGTCCGCGGCAAGTTCCTGTGACAACCCTTTTGCAAGACCGACAATTCCAGCTCGAAATGTATTGGATAAAATAAGGTTATCCAATGTCTGTTTAACGGATGAGGAAGCAATATTGATAATATGTCCGCTTTGCTGTTCTTGCATATATGGCAGTACTTCTCTGATTGCACGGACAAAACTCAACAAGTTTAATTCGAATGCGTTTTGCCACGCTTCATCATCAAAATCGCGAAATAAACCGGCTGGAGGTCCACCCGCGTTATTGACAAGGACATCAATGGTTCCATGCTGGTCCACTGCTTTTGCCATTAATTGTTTAATTGAAGTGGGATTCGTAATGTCACAAACGTGATAGTGCACGTGATTATTCCCTGTCTCACGCTGAATCTCATTTGTCGTCTTGTCCAATTCTTGTTCATCCCGGCTTGCGATAAAAACATGAGCGCCCTCTTTCGCAAACAAATGGGCAGTAGCTTTGCCTAATCCCTTACTTGCAGCTAAAACCACAACAGATTTTCCTTCAAGACCCAAGTTCATGGTTGTTTCCTCCTACAGATATGTCGTGTATTACTTCAATTATGAAAGGAATTGGTACAAAATTCAAATTTAAACGATGTTACCATTCACCACCATAACCTTATCTAAGGTGGCACTTGACCATAGGCTTTATTTTTGGTAAATTTTAAACAATGAGATTTTAAGTAGCCATCAAATCTTAATTGATCCCACTGATAAGGTGCGAGCAGGTATCTCTTAGGATAAGAAGCAGTTAAACAGGTACGAAATAAACGTAATTTCGTGCTGCCTATATTGCTGGTTTTTAATTTCACATATGGGGGGTATGGAAGCATTGATAGATAAATACTTATGTTAATAGTTGACGGAATAATCAAATTCATCCCGCCTTAACGAGCAGTAAAACCCCCACTTCAGGATTTTGAGGTTGAACTAAAAAAGAAGTGGGGTCAACTGCATGACAAAGGTCCGATTCTGTTCTCAGCCTGCACGATGCAGGTCACAAAGGTGTTGCAACAGGGTGTTGCGAACTTTGCCTTTGTTCCTCTATTCAGTGGGGGAGAAAGGGAAAACCCGACTGAATGAAGTTTCACTTTATAAAGAGCGAGTGGAGGGGAATAAATGAGTGATAATCGAAAATTATTAAAAATCCTGGGGAATAAAGATGTATTGGCTTTGGCATTCGGTGCAATGATTGGCTGGGGCTGGGTTGTTACGACAGGATTGTGGATTACAGAGGCTGGTCCGCTTGGTGCTATCCTTGCGTTTGTGATTGGTGGAGCATTGGTCATTTTTGTCGGGTTAACATATGCCGAATTAGCATCGGCATTACCACTGGCTGGCGGGGAACATGTATACAGTTATAAAGCTATGGGCAGATTGGCTTCTTTTATAACAACTTGGGCGATTATTCTTGGTTATGTTTCCGTGGTCGCCTTTGAAGCGGTTGCCTTACCGACTGTTTTTGAATATTTGATTCCGAACTATAGTCGAGGTTTTATGTATACAATTGGTGGATGGGATGTAACAGCAACCTGGGCTGGAGTCGGTATTGTTGGTTCATTGATTATCACTTGGGTAAATTATCGTGGTATAAAATTTTCCACATCGATCATGTTTATCTTAACACTGTTAATCGCAATTGCAGGTGTCCTGCTGATCACAGGAAGTTCAGTTGGCGGCACCACAGACAACATGCAGCCGTTCTTCTCTAAAGGAATCTCCGGTTTGCTGACCGTTATCATTATGACTCCATTCATGTTTGTCGGATTTGACGTGATCCCGCAAGCGTCCGAGGAAATAAATCTCCCACAGAAACGTATTGGTCAGTTATTGATATTCTCCGTTGTGTTAGCTATTGTGTGGTATGTAGCCATAATTTTCGGCGTTTCCAGGGTCATGACACCTGCGGAAATGAATGCATCAGATTTAGCCACGGCGGATGCAATGGCTAAAGCCTTTGGTGGAAGTAAACCGATGGGCAATGTACTTGTCCTTGGTGGAATTGGAGGAATTTTGACTAGCTGGATAGGTTTTTACGTTGGTGGAAGCCGGGCGATTTATGCGCTTGCCAATGCTGGGATGCTGCCAAAAAGTTTAGGAAAATTGCATCCAAAATATAAAACCCCGCATAATGCCATTTTATTAATAGGCTTGTTTTCGACGGTTTCACCATTGTTGGGGCGGCCTGCTCTTGAATGGCTGGTAGATGCTGGCGGGCTGGGGCTGGTTGTTGCTTGGCTAATGGTTGCGATTTCTTTTATTATTTTACGTAAAAAAGATCCGGATATGAAGCGACCGTTAAAGCTTCCGGGTGGAACCGTACTCGGTTGGATTGCCGTTATTTTAGCGGCAGGAATTGGTCTATTGTATATGCCGGGGATGCCATCTGCGCTGATTTGGCCATATGAATGGCTGATTATTGGCGTTTGGATTATCCTTGGAGTTATTCTTTATAAAATTGCCATTGCTAAATATGGAAAGAGGCATGCTGATGAACACATGAAAAAGGAACTAAATCGGATTGCTTAACAATTGATGTAAATCCAGCAGATATTAAGTTTCTGTTGGATTTACTATTTTAAAGATATTATACAAACAATTTAAATGATTATTGACATTCAGGAAACAGAGGAATTATAATGTACTTACAATTGATGTCGACAATCGACAGGTTCCGAAATTTGCCGTGGCTGCATTTTATATAGTAAGCAATTTAGTAATTGAATGATAAAAAGTTTACGTTATTTATCAAGCGGCAGCATAAGATAATTAAGGGTATAATACTTAGTACACGTAGCCTTCTTTACAAAAATAACTAATTATGTAAACGGATACATTAAGTTGCTATTTGTTGTTTAAGCAGTGATATATGGGAATATTTTGTCTGAGAGGATGGGATGGTGGATGTTAACATTTTCGGTTTTGGAGTTTCAAGAACGCTTAGTGAAAACGAAGGAGCGGATGGCAAATGCCGGGGTTGACATTTTATTGGTAACAGATCCGGCAAACATGAACTATTTAACAGGGTATGATGCTTGGTCGTTTTATGTTCATCAGTTGCTTATTATCCCAATCGATGAAGAACAGCCAATATGGGTCGGGCGTGGTCAGGATGCCAGTGCTGCTCAGCATACCACTTGGCTTGATGCACAACATATTATACCTTATGAGGATTATTATGTTCAGTCAACCAAAAGACACCCGATGGATTTTGTTTGTGATTTATTAAGAGAACAAAAACGTGATAACCAAACGATTGCCGTCGAATTGGATGCCTATTATTTTACAGCTAAATGTTATATGCAACTTGTTCAAGGATTGCCAAATGCGACGTTTAAAGATGGAACAAATATGGTGAATTGGGTGCGGATTATTAAATCAGATCAGGAAATTGCTTATATGAAACAGGCAGGTAAAATCGCTGAAAAGGCAATGCAAACCGCTTTTGATAAACTAAATGAAGGTGTGAGGGAATGTGATGTTGTCGCTGGAATTGCCCATGCGCAAATAAGTGGACTGGAGGATTTTGGCGGCGATTATCCAGCAATTGTTCCACTGCTGCCAACAGGGGAAAAAACGTCTGCCTGTCATTTGACGTGGACGGATGAACGCTTTAAACAGGGTGATCCAGCTATTATAGAATTGGCGGGCTGTTATAAACGGTACCATTCCCCGTTAGCCCGAACGATGGTTATTGGTGGACCGACCGAGCAGATGCAATTTGTGGCTGATTGTGTTGTGGAAGGATTAAATGCTGCATTGGCTGCGGTAAAACCTGGGGTCACCTGTGAGGAACTCGAAATGGTCTGGCGCCAGGTGATTGAAAAGAATGGAATCAAAAAGGAATCTCGTATGGGCTACTCCATGGGGTTGAATTATCCACCCGATTGGGGAGAGCATACAGCAAGTTTACGCCCTGGCGATCGTACCGTTTTGGAGCCTAACATGACATTCCACCTCATTCCAGGAATTTGGATGGAAAATATGGGCGTGGAAATCAGTGAATCGTTTCGCGTGACAGAGACAGGGTGTGAACTGCTGGCAGATTTCCCACGTGAATTGATGATAAAACCGAATATCCGTTTGGCGTAGTGGGGACAGTTCCCCACCACTTAACACGTTAGCGTGGTGGGGGCCAGGGTCAGTCCCCGATTAAATTTGGTGGTGTTTGATCATTTAATCCTGCTTCTAGATTCTTGGCGGCAAGCTGTGACATTTTTAATTCTGTTTCATTGGTGGAAGAGCCGATGTGTGGGGTGGTGACCACATTTTTTAGGGCTAATAGCGGGTTATCCGATGCGACTGGCTCGACTGTATAGACATCTAGTCCAGCAGCAGCAATTTCATTGGTTTGGAGTGCATGGATCAGCGCGGGTTCCACAACTGTTTTGCCCCGCGAACCATTAATGAACATGGCGGACGGTTTCATTAGCTGAAATTCTCTTTTACCTATCAGTCCTTTTGTTTCATTTGTTAGAGGGGTGATTAAACAAACAAAATCTGCTTCCCGTAATAAATTGTCAAGATCGCGATAGGACGCAGAAAATTTCGTTTCTGCTTCTGGCTTGCGGCTGCGGCTATGATACAAAATGTTCATATCGAAACCGAAATGGGCTCGTTGTGCCAGGGCTTGCCCGATTCGCCCCATTCCAATAATGCCTAGTGTTTTATGATGCACATCGATGCCAAAATACTCGGGACCGACTGCCTCCTGTTTCCATTCTCCGTTTTTAACTAACTGATCCAGTTCTGGTATCCTTCTGGCCGTTGCAATCAGAATGCCAAAGATTGTGTCGGCAACGGTATCGGTAAGTACATCCGGGGTATTGGTGGCCATGATTCCTCGTTTATTCAGTTGTTCCATGTCTAAATTGTTATAGCCAACCGAGACATTGCTCACAATTTTCAGGTTAGGTGCTTGCTCCAGCAATTCCTGATCCACTTTCAATTCCAGTCCGATAATGCCTTCAGCCTCTTGTAACCATGCCAGGAATGCTGGATCGGTTTTCGTGTCAATATCCTTAAAAAAACGAACGTCATATTTCTCTTTTAGTGCTTGTAATACAGGTTTTTCTACTCGATTATATGCTATCACCTTTTTCTTTTTCATACGAGTCCTCCTTTAATATCCTACCTTAAAAATAGGGGTAATTTTTCATTAAGTCAACAAGGAAACATAAAATTATTAATTATATAAATAGTTATTGACAATCAAAATAGTCTGATTTATGATGGGTGTAGACATTTAGTAATGTCGACAATCGACATAAACATGCAGTATATTTCCTGTCATACCTTACGATTTCAGATATACCAACCAGAGGGGGAGTTTTGTGGATGGATGATGACAGTATCATATTACAAAAGCCACTTAGTGTATTAATAGCGGATCAATTGAAAAAAGAGATATGGAATAAAGAAATTCAATTTGGTAAGCGTTTATTGGAAACAGAGCTTGCCAATCGGTTTGATGTAAGCAGAAGCACGATACGGGAAGCATTCAAGATTCTTGAAGTCGAAGAGCTGATCGTTAGCCAGGCAAGAAAAGGAACCTATGTTGCTGATTTCACAAGTAAGGATTTAGATGAAATCATTGAGTTACGTACATTGATGGAGTCATGGGCCTTTACCCAGGCGATCCCTAATCTGACAGAAACCCATTTGCAATATTTGAAAGCGATTACAATAGAGATGAAGCAGAAGGCGAATGAAGGCGATTGGAATCAATTATTTGATCTGGATATGCAATTTCACTGCTATGTCGTTAACTTATGTGGAAATTCGCGTATTATTAAAATATATGATTCCCTGCAGGTGCAAATCCGGACGTTCTTAATGCACCTTGACAAATATTATTCTAGTCCCCAAGCGTTTTATAACGAGCATATGGAATTATTACGTGCATTAACATCAAAGAATGCAGCACAGGTAAAGAAAAAGGTCGAGAGTCATATTGAATTTGTAGAAGAAAAGCTGCTCGGCGTGGGAGACGAGAAAAGTGGATATAACGATTAAGTGGCGAAAGGGCTGGCCTGAACCTAGGAGATCTTTTTTGCGAACTGAAGTTTGACTTATTGTACGAAGGTGAAGGAAGTCCACTAGACGCTGGTCGTTGGAACTGGACAGTCCCGTATTAAGCTGAAGTGCTAAAGTATTAAGGAGGTAACGATTATGAACAAAAAATTCGCGAATGTTCAAACGGAGCTACCAGGACCTAAGGCAAAGGAATTGCTTGCACGCAGGCATGATATTGTTCCAAATGGAGTCAGCTATGGAATTCCCACATTTGTTGAATCAGCGCAAGGCGCTTTGCTGAAGGATGTGGATGGTAATCAGTTTATCGATTTTGCCGGAGCAATTGGTACGATTAATGTCGGTCATTGCCATGAAACAGTTGTCAACGCCTTGCATGATCAGATTGATCGTTATATTCACACTGGTTTTAACGTCATGATGTATGATCCATATATTGAATTCGCGGAAAAACTCGCAGCCTTGGCACCTGGTTCGTTTAATAAGAAGGTAATGTTTTTAAATAGTGGTGCGGAAGCGGTCGAAAACGCGGTGAAAATTGCACGGAAATATACCGGACGGCAAGCGGTTGTTTCGTTTTCCGGTGGATTTCATGGCCGAACATTAATGGCAATGTCATTAACTGGTAAGGTGCGACCATATAAATATGAATATGGACCGTTCGCACCGGAAATATATCATGCACCATATCCATATGCATATCGGCGCCCAGATTCTATGAGTAAAACAGCATACTGTGAATTTATGCTGAAACAAATCGAGGAATTTTTTATCAGTGAAGTGGATCCGAGCCTAGTTGCAGCCTTTATTATGGAACCGGTTCAAGGGGAAAGCGGGTTTATCATTCCGGATAAAGCATTTGTCCAAGGGGTCCATAATCTATGTAAACAGCATGGGATTTTGTTTATTGCCGATGAGATTCAAACTGGCTTTGGCCGAACAGGGAAATATTTCGGGATCGATTATTATGACGTTGAACCAGATTTGATTACGATCTCAAAGTCCATGGCAGCCGGTTTGCCGATTAGCGGGGTGATTGGCAGGGAAGAAGTAATGGATGCTGCTAAACCCGGTGAGTTAGGTGGCACGTACTGCGGCAGTCCGCTTGGATGCAGGGCAGGAATTGCCGCATTGGATGTCATGGAGAAGGAGCATATTAATGATCGGGCAATTGCAATTGGCAGGCGGGTGATGGAGCGGCTCGCAGCCATGTATGACCGCTTTGATATCATCGGTGACTATCGTGGTCTTGGTGCGATGTGTGCATTAGAGTTTGTCAAAGACCGTACAAGTAAAGCCCCCGACCAACCACTAAGCAATCAAATTTTAAAAGAGGCTCATCAGCGCGGGCTGGTTGCGTTAAAGGCAGGTGTTTATGATAATGTGATCCGCTTATTAATGCCTCTGGTGATTACCGATGAACAATTAAATGAAGGCTTGGATTTGTTGGAGGAATCAGTGGAGGCAGTCGTAGCTGCAGTGGGAAATCAACGGTTACAGAATAATTGATTGGAGGTCAACAAATGACTGAGGTAAAAACGAAGCGTTATTTAATGAACATTAATGGCAAATGGGTTGGTGAGGATCTCGATACATTGGATGTTATTAACCCAGCAAATGGTACACTTGCAGGAAATGTACCGAATGGTGGGGAAGCGGCGGCAAAACAAGCAATCGATGCTGCCCATACGGCGTTTCAATCCTGGTCAAAAACAACTGCCTATGAACGTGCTGGCTATCTAAAGCGCTTGCATCAGCTTATGCTGGAAAACCAAGAAGAATTAGCGCAAATCATGACACTGGAAATGGGAAAGCCAATTAATGAATCACGCGGGGAAGTAAACTATGCGGCTTCCTTTATTGAATGGTTTGCCGAAGAAGGAAAGCGGATGTATGGGGAAACGATTCCGACGCACGTTTCCGGTAAGCGTCTGCAAGTCTGGAAAAAGCCGGTTGGTGTGGTTTGTGCCATTACCCCATGGAATTTCCCCGCGGCCATGTTAACCCGGAAAATGGGGCCAGCACTCGCTGCAGGCTGTACAGTTATTATGAAGCCATCAGGCGAAAGTCCGCTTTCGGCTGTTAAAATCATGGAGTTATGTGAAGCAGCTGGATTTCCTAAGGGAGTGGTTAACCTTGTAACAGGTTCATCATCGAAAATAGCTACCGCGATGATGGCTGATGACCGCGTTCGAAAAATTACCTTTACCGGCTCTACCGAAGTAGGAAAACTACTAATCAGGCAAAGTGCTGACCAGGTGAAACGGCTGTCTCTTGAGCTTGGCGGGCATGCACCATTGATTGTACTTGATGATGCAGATGTGGATTTGGCGATAAAAGGAGTCATGGCATCGAAATTTAGAAATTCAGGGCAAACATGCATATGTGCCAACCGCATTTATGTTCAAGCAGGTATATATGATACGTTTATCGAGAAATTTACCGAGGCAGCCAAGCAATTAAAAGTCGGAAATGGTGCGGATGAATCAGTCAATATTGGTCCGTTAATTAATCAAGCAGGATTGGAGAAAGTAAATCATCATGTCACCGATGCTACTGCAAAAGGGGCGAAAGTGATGACTGGCGGAAAACAGCTTACCAATCAAGCAGGCGGCGTGTTCTATGAACCGACCGTTTTGAAAGATGTGGATCAGTCGATGATTGTAATGCAGGAAGAAACCTTTGGACCGATCGCACCTGTGCAGAAAGTAGCCACGGAGGAAGAAGCGATTAAACTGGCAAATACTACCTCCTATGGTTTAGCAGCGTACGTCTTTACTGAAAATGTTGCCCGCGGAACCCGTGTTATTGAACAACTGGATTTTGGTATTGTCGGCTGGAACGATGGCGCACCGTCTGCAGCCCAAGTTCCTTTTGGCGGTATGAAAGAAAGTGGTGTTGGCAGAGAAGGAGGACATGAGGGAATCGAGGCATTTATTGAATCACAATATGTTGCGATTGGCATGGAGTAATGGGTGGCTGTTGATTGAATTGATATCGTAGTCGGGGAGTTGGCAGGCTGATTCAGGTTAGATGGACTCCACTTGTTCCGTTTTCCTCGGTGCTGCTTGCTTGAAAGGGGATTGGAATTAGATGGCTATGGAAAAGTCTGTACGAGAAAAAGCAAATGAACTAGCCCCACAGCTGATTACTTGGCGGCGAAAACTCCATCAATATCCGGAATTAAGCTTTCAAGAAACGAAAACATGCAAGTATGTGAAGGATGTTTTAGTCCAAATACCCGGGATGCTTGTAGAAGAGGGCATTGGTTATCCCACCGCTATAGTCGGCATACTTACAGCCGGTTCAGGACCAACCGTTGCTATTCGTGCTGACATGGATGCGTTGCCGATTCAAGAAAAGAATAAGCATGATTTTTGCTCCAAGCATGAGGGGGTCATGCATGCATGCGGCCATGATGCCCATACGGCGATTGGCTTAGGCGTTGCTAGTTTACTAGGCGAAATCTTGCAAAGTAGCGATTTTTGTGGAACAGTTAAATTTATTTTTCAACCTGCCGAGGAAATGGCCGATGCCACCGGTTCCACAGGATCCCCGTACATGATCAAGGCCGGTGTGTTAGATGACGTGGACTATTGTTTGGCACTGCACATGAGTCCAGAAGACGAACTTGGTATTGTCAAAATTCATGATGGATATAGTATGGCAAATGTGGATGTGTTTACTGCCAAAATTTACGGATCAGGCGGGCATGGAGCATATCCGCATCTGGGAACGGATCCGATATGGATGCTTGGACCGGTGCTGCAGGCGTTACATGGAATCGTGGCAAGAAGGGTCTCTCCATTGGATCCAGCCGTCATCAGTATTGGTAAAATCATAAGTGGTTTAGCAAGCAATGTAATTCCATCAGAAGTGGAAATAAACGGAACAATTCGGAGTTACCACCCAGATGTGCGCAAAAAGATACATGCGGAGCTGGAAAAAGCTTTTTCATTAGTAACTGTATTGGATGGGGACTATACGTTGACGATAACCCCGGAGGATTCAGCCTTAAAAAATGATTCAACAGTTAATCAGCATATCAAATGGGTTATAAACGATTTGTATCCTCATTTTACTATTTTAAATTGCCCGTTTGGTATGGGCGGGGAAGATTTTGCTCATATGACGCAGGTCGTGCCTGGAGCGATGTTTTTCCTTGGATGTGCCGTTGGGGATGGCGTTCATCGCGATTTGCATACACCAACCTTTGACATTAATGAGGGGGTACTGCCGATCGGTGTGTCTATTTTGGCAGAGGCGGCAGTACGGTATTTACAAAAAGGATGACTCGATCGGAATATCTTAAAGGTCTGGAGAACGTATGACCAAAATGAGAGGGCACGCTTAAAACGGGGGAGAGTATGCCTAAAGCGGGAGAAGCCTCAAAACAGAAGTCTGTGCGGACCCCGAGCCGCTTGAAAATAGCCATCGCCAGCAAAAATCAAAAGGGAGCGGAATAGTATGGCAGGAACACCGGTAGTGCTACGTGATATTTGGAAAGCGCGGCAACGGATAGCTTCCATTGTTCAAAAAACACCATTAATTTTTTCCCCGGCATTGTCTGAAGCAACCGGCACTTCAGTTTATTTAAAACTGGAAAATATAAATGTCACCGGGTCATTTAAAATAAGAGGGGCTGCCAACAAGATGCTTTCGCTTACCCCTGAACAACGTAAACGCGGCGTAACAACATTTTCGACAGGTAATTTTGGCCTGAGTGTTGCCTATCTCGCTAAAAAGCTTGAAATAGATGCAACGATTTGTATTTCCAGGCGGGTGCCAAATGCAAAGAAGGAGCAGTTGAAACGTTCAGGGGCGCACCTTGAGATGATAGGCGAATCACAGGATGATGCCGAACAGCATAGTTATCGACTGGAAAAAGAACAAGGGCTTACTGTTGTTCATCCGTTTGACGATCCAGAGATTATTGCTGGGCAAGGAACGATCGGACTGGAGCTGCTGGACGATTTGCCGGAAGTTGACACTGTTATTGGTGGATTATCGGGAGGCGGACTGCATTCTGGACTGGGTGTTGCCTTGAAAGAAACAGATCCGGTAATTCAGATCCTTGGGCTATCAAGTGCAAAGGGCGCAGCCATGTATCATAGTATTCAAGCAGGTAAACCAATAACAGTTCAAGAGGAAGATACGTTAGCCGATAGTTTGCTAGGTGGGATCGGCATGAATAATCGTTATACATTTGCCATGGTGCAGCAGTATGTAGACGACATTGTTTTATTAAATGAGGAAGAAATTGCGCAAGGGATGGCATTCATGTTTACCAATCACCGAATGGCAATTGAAGGAGCAGCAGCATCGGGAATTGGTGCTATTTTAAATCATCGACTGAAGCTCGGTTCTAATGTCGTTATCGTGATTAGCGGTGGTAGTGTGGATTCTTCTGTGATACTGGGGATTGCAAAAGGGAATGAATAGAGAGAAAGGGTGATTGGGTTGCAATACATGTTATACAATGACCAGATTGTAGAAAGGGAAAATCGTATTGATATTGAAGACCGTGGATATCAGTTTGGGGATGGAATTTATGAAGTGATCGGTGTCTATGATGGAAGTCCATTGATGCTTGATGAACATTTACAGCGATTACAACGGAGTGCACATGAAATCCAACTACCGTTACAAGAGACACGAGAGCAATTAAGGAATAATTTAATGGAATTGGTCAAGAAAAATAGGTTAACAGAGGGTATTATTTATATGCAAATAACCAGGGGAATCGCTCAACGCTGGCATGAATTCCCTAGTCCAGATGTTGTTCCTGTGACGGTTGCTTATACAAGAGCAGAGAAACGTGAAACGGAAATAGAGGATCACGGGGCAACAGCGGTATTGGCTGAGGATATCCGCTGGCTGCGCTGTGATATAAAAACATTAAACCTGCTTCCTAATGTACTTGCTAAACAAAAAGCAGTGGAACAAAGCGCCATTGAAGCGATTCTTCATCGGGGTGATGTAGTTACTGAAGCTAGTTCGTCCAATGTATTTATTGTCAAAAATGGAGAATTGTTTACCCATCCAGCAAACAACTATATATTAAATGGAATTACCCGGCAAAAGGTTTTGCAATTATGTGACGACCTACATCTACATGTCAATGAAATAACATATACGGTTGAAGATTTACTGCAGGCTGATGAAGTATTTGTAACGGCGACAAAATTGGATGTTGTTCCTATTTTAAAAGTCGATAACCAAATCATTGGTACCGGGACACCTGGTGAGGTCACGAAACAGGTGATTGACGCGTTTCGTTCATTCTACAAGCAAGTTTAGACCTGATTCTGAAGGGATGTGTCGTGATGCATGCTAAATCACAAAATTCCAATAATCCGACCATCGCAGAAATCAATCTTCATCACTTTGAAGAAAATCTTGTCAATTTAAAAACTGTGGCCATGAACAGTGAACTGCTCGCTGTTATCAAAACAAACGGGTATGGGCATGGTATTGTTCCAATCGGGCATGCGGCTATTCGTGCTGGAGCAGAGCGGCTTGGTGTCACAACCGTTGATGAAGGGGTATTGCTTCGAAATAGTGGCATTGATGTCCCCATCCAACTATTAAGCTCCATTACACTAAATCAAGTGGAAGCTGTTGTTTCGCATCAACTGACAGCTTCCATTTCTTCCTCAAAAATCGCGAAAGCAATTAGTCAGCAGGCAGTAAAACAACGGACAACTGTACCTGTCCATCTGAAAATAAATACGGGATTACATCGATTTGGTATTGACCCAAATCAGGCGGTGGATTTTTGTCAATCATATTTTATGCTTCCGGGACTGTCATGGGAAGGTATTTATACACATTTTTCCAGTGCTGATGAAGGGGATTGGGAGACTACCGAAAAACAATTTTCCTTGTTTATGTCAACGGTTACCAATCTGAGTAGGCATGGATTTCATTTTACGCTCCGCCACGTGGGCGGCTCTACTATTACGATGGAACGAAAGGATATGCATCTTGACATGGTACGTCCCGGGATTGCTTTATTTGGATATTATCCAAATAAAAGGCAGCAGGAACTCGTTATATTGAAACCAGTTTTAACACTGAAATCAAAACTCCTTCACGTTCGGGAACTGCCGCCGCATACTCCTGTAGGCTATGGGGGGGAATACGTTACAAAAACAACTGAGAAAATTGCCGTCGTGCCAATTGGGCATGGGGATGGCTACCAACGAATTCTTTCCAATAAAGGAGAGATGCTGGTCAGAGGAAAAAGAGCCAGAGTTGTCGGTACAATTTCTCTTGATCAAACACTAATTAATGTAACAGGGATATCGGATGTCCAAGAAGGAGATGAGGTTGTTTTAATCGGAAAGCAGGAAAATGATCATATATCTGCCAATGATGTCGCAGATTGGATGAACAGTATTGTTGATGAAGTACTGGCTGGATTGATGGGACGTATTACCAGGATATATGTGTGATGGTGGAACGGGGTATTTATAAAGCGGTGTTTTAAAGGAAAGTTGACAGGTAGTTCTACTTATCGTGGCTAAATAAGCTTAATTGTGTTACTACCGATCGGTTATCGTGCGTTCTCGCTAGCTTGAGTGCCGTTCCTGATCGGATGCAAGGCATTCCATTCGCTTAGCTGTGTATATGGAACAAAACCACTAAGAAGGGATTTATGGTAATGGACTTTCTATCCATCGTGCCACCTATTGTTGCGGTGGTACTGGCAATTCTTACAAAACGTGTTTTGCTATCGTTGTTCATCAGTATTTGGGTCGGGGGATTAATTGCGGCAGGGGGAAATCCGTTTGCTGGAATTGGCATTACGTTCACGTGGATGAAGGATGTGATGATCGATCCTTGGAATGCTCGTTTTCTTGTCATGACATCATTGCTTGGAGCAGGTGCGGCATTTATGTTTAAGACAGGTGGTTCACAAGGACTTATTAACATGCTGGAAAAGAAATTAACAACGAAAAAAAGGGTTCAGTTTCTGCCATATGTATTAGGCATTATTATCTTTTTTAATGACTATGTCAATTCCGTTATTGTTGGCAACGCATCAAAGGATATTACTGCCAAACATAAAATTTCCAGAGAAAAACTAGCCTATATTCTTGATTCGACGGCGGCACCAATGGCAACACTTGGACCTGTTTCTGATTGGATTGGTTTTCAGGTCTCCTTGATCGCGGCTGCTTTTGCAAGTGCAAGTATTATGGGCATGGAACCGTATTTTGCTTTTTTACATTCGGTCCCATGGAATTTTTATGCTATCCTTTGCCTGTTAGCTGTACCGATGATTATTATCGGCAAAGATTTCGGACCAATGGCTAAGGCGGAACACCGGGCCCAAACGACAGGAAAGTTGATACCGGATGGTTCTACGCCGCTGTCATCCGTAGATCAGGATTTAGGGGAGCCATTCAAAAAAGACGGCAATGTGTGGAACTTTATCCTTCCCCTTATAGCACTTATTTCGGTGAGTATCTGGGGGTTGTGGTACACTGGTGGTGGAGCAGAAGGAAAATCGATCATGGATGCCCTTGCAGCAACGGATGTTTCCATAGCTTTAACTTGGGGTGCGTTCGCTATGATTGTCACCGGAATGATCCTTGCGCTCACACAGGGAATGAGCTTAAAAGCGTGTGAAGATACCTTGCTTGGCGGGATTCGTACCATGCTGCCAGCGCTTGTGATTATTGTACTGGCGTGGTCGATTGGAACCGTTACATCTGAATTAGGTACAGCGGAATTTGTTGTTAATGTAACAGAGGGGTGGATGACGGCGGCACTTGTACCGTTTATCGTGTTTGTGATTGGCATGTTCATCTCTTTCGCTACGGGAACTTCGTGGGGAACGATGTCTATTCTCACTCCAATTGCTATTCCACTTGCTTATTCTATTGGTGGGGCTGATCTTGTTCATATTGTGATTGGCGCTATTTTCGCTGGTTCTATCTTTGGTGATCATGTTTCACCAATTTCGGATACAACTGTTATGGCATCTATTTTTGCTGAATCGGATCATATTGCACATGTCAATACACAACTTCCTTATGCGCTTGTTCCAGCGGGAATTGCCGGAATATTATATTTATCTTATTCAGTGATTGGAAATAGTATCGTGCTGTTAGTTGTTGGTATTGTGCTTCAGTTTTTCTTACTGCGGTATCTTGGCAACTACCATAATAAAAAATATAATGAGGATGCAAACCAAGTCGGGGCGTGAAATGCAACAAAAAGGAAGCTGAGGGGATAATCTTTGAAAAAAATGAAAATCGCACTAATTCCTGGAGATGGAATTGGGCCAGAAGTTATTGCAGAAGGGGTAAAAGTTTTACGTGCTATTGAAATGATGGATTCATCACTAGCTTTCTCATTTTCTACTTTTCCATGGGGGTGTGAGTATTATCTCCGGGAAGGCAAAATGATGGACGATGATGGTATTGAACAGCTTAAACCATTCGATGCGATTTATCTTGGTGCGGTAGGCTATCCGGGAGTACCAGACCATATTTCGTTGCGTGATTTACTAATTAAAATACGCAGGCAGTTCGATCAGTATGTTAATTTACGACCGGTTACCTTATTAAATCCTTCGTTAACCCCGCTAAAGGGAAAAACAGAATCAGATATTGATTTTCTTGTGATTCGGGAAAATAGTGAAGGGGAATATGCAGGGGCAGGGGACTGGTTGTATAAAGGAAAGCCGGAAGAAGTGGTATTGCAAACGGGTGTATTTTCCCGAAAAGGTACCGAGCGGATTATCCGCTATGCCTATGAGGAAGCACGAAGAACAAATCGGACATTGACGAGTGTGAGCAAAGGAAATGCGTTGAATTACTCCATGGTATTCTGGGATGAAGTGTTTGCAGAAGTTGGTAAGGAATACCCAGATGTACAGACATATTCTTATTTAGTTGATGCCGCAAGTCTTTATTTTGTATCAAATCCCGAGCGGTTTGGGGTTGTGGTGACATCCAATTTATTTGGTGATATCTTAACGGATATTGGTGCGGCAATTACTGGTGGTATGGGGTTGGCGACAGGGGCAAATATTAATCCGGAAAAACAGTTTCCATCCATGTTTGAGCCTGTTCATGGATCCGCACCAGATATCGCAGGAAAGGGAATTGCTAATCCAATAGCCGCAATCTGGTCGATCAGCCAGATGATGGACTTTTTTGATGAAGAACGATGGGGAAAAGCTGTTCTTCAAACGATCAAAGAACTGCTGGCCGATACTGGGTCATTGACTCCTGATCTAGGCGGGCAGGCATCGACAAGTGATGTTGGAGATCGGTTTATTGAAATGCTAAAAAGCATCGCCCCTAAATAATATATGGCTGTGTGTAACCCGCTATTTTCTAAATGAATCATAAATAGCGGGTTATTTGTTTGCCAAAATTAAAAGGATTTTGCAGGTTCATGTCGAATGGTGTAAATAGTTAATTTTTCCTGTATGATAGATGAAAAACAGGCGATTTAATGTTGTGAATGACTCTTACGGTTAACGCCCCCTTAATATTACAAACTGGGTGTTTTCCATTCGTTATTTGGCCCTGATTTTTGGTTACATACTTTACTTTTGAGACAGAGGATGATGTGTACATATGGACGTAAAAAAAGAGGCAGTAGGAATCGCAGCGACATTATTATTACTTATTCCATTGGCTGCTGGTGGATATTGGATTTTTAAAAGTTTAACCAGCGGCCCGGCAGTATCCAAAGCAGATAGCCTGGTTGTACATGATCATGCGATGTATGTATTTGCTGGGAATGAGAAGAAGCTATCAGAACTAGCTGCATTGTTTCCGGAAGAAAAGGAAGAGATGGTTTTGGCTGAGGAAGAACAAGAGCAAGAAATAGACGAAATGGAGGATGATGCGTTAGCCACTGATGAGGTTGTTGGGATGGACGATGATTCACAAGTCACCTGGGATGGAGGAACACAAAATGATGATAGCGGCGGTCCATCAGGTTCAACGGTGAATAACCGTTCAAGCAATACGAATGTATCGAGCACTAACAAGCCTGCTGTGGATACCAAAGTGAAAAAGAAACCCAATAAGGCGGGGAATAAAGATGATAATGAGAGTAAAAATGCCGATGAAAGTAACGACGAAAATAAGCAGTCAGATGAGCCATCATCGGATAATAGGGTAGATGAGGAAAAATCAAATAAAGAAAATGATATGGACGAGGGTGAAAACACGGGTGAGGGGAATCCAAGTGATGAAGGAGAAAAGCATCTGGACGGGGAAGACGAGGATTAGATGGAAGAAAAACTGAAAAACGAAAGACACATAAGCTAGTATGTATCATTCGTTTCAAAGGTTTAAAAAGATAAATTATCCATCTATTTAACGACAATATAATAGACAAGAGCTGTCCATGTAGCAGCTGCAAAACTATAATAAACCCGATGGCCCGTGATGGTGCCAGGTAAACCAGGATAGCTTGCTACGAAAAATCAGCTGATGTACTAATAAGTCTAAGTATGTATTCACTCCACTTGATACAGGTAGATCTTCCATGGATAGCCTTTCTTTTCGAAGCTTTGCTTATAGTTCAGGTTGTTTTCTTGGTAATTTTCAATTGGGACGGCGGAGAGGATATAATCACCTCCAAGGTCTTTTAGTGCTTTGGTATTGATATCAAGATCTTTGATTATCTTGTTGCTGTTTTTGGTAAACATGTAATGCTTCCCTATTTCGTCGACATAGAGATATGCTCTACCGCCCCACGTATCATAGTAGTTTTTTAATGTTTTGTTTTTATCTAGCTCCGATGCGAATACTTTACGGAATTTGTGCTTATAGGAAACCGGATAACTGTTATTGTAGGTATCCAGAGTATAGAAGCCATTATACTGGGTAATGGCCGGATATAATCCAATATTGACGACGCGATAATCGGAAGGGTCCTTTCCAATATAGTCTTTTATATCTGCAAATAAATCCGTTGCGTAAAATTGTTTAAAAGTCGGGTTACTTGTGGCACTGTATTTGGTTTCCTCGTTTAATTGGAACACCATCCAGCATTGTAAAATGAGCAGCACAACGACGACAGGTTTAAAGGATTTAAAATGCTTCCATAAAATCGTTAAGGCGATGGCGAAACAAATATACCAAACTGGTGGATCAAGAAAATGGATACGACTGAAATTAAATGTATTGGCAATCATTACATGATCTTTCACAACCCGCCAGCCTTCCCAATACCAAAAAGCGTACCATAAGGAGAGAAACACATTAAATAGAAAAAGAAATAACAGCCATTTCGGTTGCAACCGACGATATGCGGCAACAATCAAGGCTAAACCGATGACCGGAAAGATAATTAAATAATGGATCGCTAAATCATGGGTGTGTCCATTGATCAGGTTGTGCTGAAACAACTCGAACGTTCCTGGAAGATCTTTGTGACCAAGATTTAATTCATCACGATGGGAAGTAAATCCACTCTCGAAAAACATGGAAAAAATAAGCAAATAGTTTTTAGCAAGATAAATAGCTGTCATTGCCGCAATTGCCGTAAAAAAAGTCCAGTTGCTATGCTTATTACGAACCCAGTCCACGATCCAAACAAGTTCCATCAATCCAAGGAAAAAGACAAAGGTCAAGATAAAGCTTGAGAAAAAAGGGATCAGTAATAAAGTGATCCAATAATAGATTGGTGTTGCTTTCCCATTATTTCGGATGGTTAAAAAAATATGTAATGCTAACGGTAACCCGGCAATGGATAACATCCCAGATGGCCAAAACGGTAAAAGGGCAAAACCAAGTGATGCTCCAACGGAAATAAAGGTTGCCTTTGGACCAGGAAGAAAGTTCCTTTTTAGCAGTAAATACATGCCAAAAAAGGCGACAAAGCGCATTAGTGTTTGACCGATTGCATAAGCTGTCATGGGCTTAAACAAAACATATAACCAGACCATGGCATCAAGCCCGGATGGCAGCGTGCTTCTTGGTAAGCCATTAATGACATTTGGTAACGCAACATCCTTCAACGTAAAGATATGCCCGCTTTCTGCAAGAAGTTTGTACCAGACGATATTGGAGTCCATATTATCGTGCACCCGAATATGCGCATCTTCCCCTAACGAATAATACGGAAATAAATAAGCAACGATGACCAAACATGCGATCAGGATATATTTATGGTTGATAATACGCGTGAATACTTTTGACCACATGATCGACAGCCTCTTCTCCAATTCCATAATATAACGGCAGCCGTAATAACCGTCCACTTTCTGCGGTTGTATATTGATCGGTACCGCTAAATTTTCCGAACTTTTTTCCAGCATGTGAACTGTGTAATGGGACGTAATGGGTAACCGTCATAATTTCTTGATCGTTTAAAAAGTTAATCAAGCTATCCCGTTCTGATTCATCCCTGGTTTTCATGAAAAACATGTGCGCATTGTGCTGACAATCGTTTGGGATAAAGGGAGTCTCAATATTCGTCAAGGATTGTAATTGGTTTTTATACTGATTCCAAGCTTGAAGACGATTTTGTGTAATGATTTTCCCATGCTCCAGCTGAATTGACAAATAGGCGGCATTGAGTTCACTTAATAGAAAGGATGATCCAATATCACGCCAGGTATACTTGTCGACCATTCCTTTTTTAAATTGGCTGCGGTTGGTCCCTTTTTCCTGGATGATCTCCGCGCGATTGACGGAGTTGGCATCATTAATGATAAGCGCACCACCTTCCCCGCTTGTATAATTTTTTGTTTCATGAAAGCTAATCGTTCCAAAATGACCAATGGTGCCTAGTGCCCGCCCTTTATATGTACTAAATAGTGCTTGAGCTGCATCCTCAATCACCCATAATTTGTAACGATTAGCGATATCCATGATCGCATCCATATCACAAGCAACCCCCGCATAGTGAACGATAACGATGGCCTTTGTACGGGGCGTTATTGCCGCTTCTATTTTAACGGGATCGATGTTCATGGTGGCAGGTGTAATATCAACAAAGCGAATGGATGCGCCTCTGATCGCAAACGCATTCGCTGTGGAGACGAAGGTATAAGATGGCATAATTACCTCATCACCGGTCGAGACCTCGGTTAATAATGCAGTCATCTCTAAAGCCGCCGTACAAGAAGGCGTTAACAGTACCCGTTGACATTGCAAGTGGTCCTCTAGCCAATCAGTACATTTTTTGCCGAATGGGCCATTACCTGCTAGTTTACTATTTTTGATGGCTTCCTTCATGGCAGCTTCTTCCTTGCCTATGGAACATGGTATATTAAACGGAATCATATTGCTCACCTCGTTCTGTCTTAATCGAAAACATTCAGTTTGTGTTCATTTCTTATAAGGATTGGCTGGTAACTATAATGCCTAATACAATTAGTGATAAGCCGACTACTTTTTGTGTCGTTACCGGTTCTTGAAATAAGAACACGGAAAGCAGGAATACGAGCACAAATGATAGGCTCATAAATGGATAGGCATAACTGATATTAAATTTGGTCATAGCCGCCATCCAGAATAAAGAGGCAACAAAGGCGGAGAGAAATCCGCTCAGAATGATCGGGTCCAATAATAGCTTGAATAAGAAAATTAATTTATCGATCGATCCATCCGGCAGACTGCCAGCGCGATCAATTTTCCACTTTAAAATTAATTGACCATATACAGTAAAAAAGATAGTCCCAAAAATATATGCGTATCCCATCGTTATCGCTCCACCGGGGCTGGACCTGTCAATTTGTGATAAACATCGATGGTCTGCTGTAATTTAAACCCGAGACGGATAAAAAGGTTTAAGGATGCAAGATTTGCCGCGGATATCGATGTACGTAATTGTTCATACCCGAGATCGAAATGTGCCTGACAGCAAAGACTGGTAAATGCTTTGGTAAGCCCTTTACCTTGATACGCAGCCTTCATCCCTAGCAATAGTACTTTGTCAACTTCATAGCCAAAAAAACCCGCCAGTTCGCCCTGATCATATAATGCGATGATTAAATCTTTTTCCTGCAGGTCACGGACCCAGTTCATATAACGGCGGTCGGCCATGGAAGAAGGGATGTTAAAATCACGATGAAAGCGGCTATTTTCAAATACTTGTTCCGCTACGGCCAAAACATCTTCTTTGTGATACTCTTTGGAAATGGAAATTCCTTCACGCGAAATAATCTGTAAATGATCTTTATCACATACCGGTTCGATCATCGTATCCATATAATAAAAACCATAATTGTAAAGCTGTTGGGTGTTCGCTGTTGGGTCCACCTTAATCGTATAATGTCCATCATATTGGTCGGTTTCCCGTAATGCTTTCTCAGAAAGAGAGGTTACCTCATATGTATCAATATGAAAATTTCGTTTGTCCCATGGGGTGGGGTGCAAGTAAGTTGCCATCCATATCAACTCCTTTCGTTTGTTTCCTGCGTTGTGTTCGTTTTTTCACGAATAAGGTAAAGCGGTCTGGCTTTTGTTTCGTTAAAAACTTTTCCAAGATACAGCCCAAGTACACCAATATTGAAGAAAATCAACCCACCGATAAAATAGATGGAAACCATGACACTAGTCCAGCCTTGGACAGGTTCATCAAGGAAGAAATATCTGGCAAATAAATAGACACCATACAAAAAAGAAATAAACGAAACCAAAAACCCGAACTGAATCGATAACCGTAATGGTTTATTCGATTGGGAGACAATGGCATCTGTACCAAGCTTGACGAGGCGTTTGATATTATATGAAGTTTTACCTTCTTTTCTGGCATTATGTTTTATATGAACCGTCCCTGTTTTATAGCCCATCCACTGAACAAACAGCGGAAAGAAGCGGTTCTGTTCACGCATGGTACGAAAACCTTCAATCACCTTTTTTTCACTAATACTGAAATTGGCAATGGTATGATCTGAGGCCCATCCCGTGAAAAAATCATAGACACGATAGAAAAACTGAGATGATTTACGTTTGATCCATTTGTCCTGTCGTTTCACACGATTGCCGAAAACGACCTCATACCCTTCAAGTGCTTTGTGATATAAGGTGGCAATTTCCTCCGGGCAGTCTTGCAAATCGCAATCCATTACGACTACCCAGTCTCCGTTTGTGTGATCGAGGCCAGCAGTAATGGCATGGTGCTGCCCGAAGTTTCGCGCAAGGTCAATGCCCTTGATCCGGTTATCATTGTTACTTAACTGTTTGATCGTTTCCCAAGCATGATCAGGGCTTGCATCATTAACGAGAATAATCTCAAGGTGAGCTGGAATGGCTTCAATTGTTTTAATTACCCGGCTACAAAGTTCCACCAGGCAGGATTTACAACCGTATACAGGGATAACAACAGAAATTAAAGGAATACTTTTTCCCATTTGTCCACATACCATTCTACGGTTTGTTTGATGCCTTCATTAAACGCCATTTCTGGTTTCCAGCCCAATGTTTTGCGAATCTTTGTATCGTCAACAGCATATCTTCTATCATGTCCTAATCGATCCTCGGTAAATTGAATGAGGTCAGCAAACTCCTGTATATCCCCTTTGGCTTTGACTTCCGGTTTTAGCTGGTCAAGCGTGGTACAAATTTTCTGGGCAATAGACATATTGGTCCATTCATTGCCGCCGCCAATATTATATGTTTCCATCGTTTTTCCATGATGATAGATATCATCAAGCGCCCGGCAATGATCTGTTACATACAGCCAGTCACGAATGTTTTTTCCATCCCCATAAATCGGGATGGGCTCCAGGGCGAGTGCTTTGGCGATAATCGTTGGGATTAGTTTTTCTTCATGCTGTCGCGGTCCGTAATTATTGGAACTGCTCGAAATGACAACATTCATACCATATGTATGGCCAAAGCTTTTCACTAAAAGATTGGCACTTGCCTTGGATGCGCTATAAGGATTGCGTGGGTCGTACGATGTTTGTTCGTTAAATTTACCAGTGTCACTAAGCGAGCCATAAATCTCATCAGTGGAAATATGATGAAACCGTCGTTCGCCAAGGAACTCTTGCTGTTCCCATGCTTTTTTTGCAGCCTGCAATAGCACCAATGTCCCGGTGATATTTGTTTCCACAAACTGCTTGGCATCTTGAATGGATCGGTCCACATGGGATTCTGCTGCAAAGTGGATCACTCCAGAAATATCAAATTCAGCGAAGATACGATTGACGACTGTTTCATCGGCAATATCACCGTTGATAAAATGGTAATTTGGATGGTCCCTTACCTCAGAAAGGTTATCGATTGATCCGGCATATGTCAGTTTGTCGATGTTAATGAGTTGATAATCAGGGTGTTGTTGTAAAAAGTACGTGATGAAATTGGATCCGATAAATCCTGCCCCTCCTGTTATGAGCAGTGTTGGCTTGTGTTGCTTATTCATTTTCTACCAGTCCTAACATTGGGTTGCGATCGATGGCTTCCCAGTACTGTTGAGTATGTTTTCGATCCGCGATTTCCAATAGGTATTTGCCATAATCGTTTTTCTCCATCGATTTTCCTTTTTTATATAACATATCCTTGGAAATATAACCCATATAATAGGAAATTTCCTCCAAACATGCTAGTTTAAAGCCCTGCCGTTGCTGAATGTTCTTCACAAACGCGGCAGCATCAAACAGTGATTCATGGGTGCCTGCATCCATCCAGGCGAATCCTCTTCCAAGTAATTGGACGTCTAATTGTCCACGTTTTAAATATTCCTTGTTTAGGTCGGTGATTTCCAGTTCCCCACGGTTGGAAAAGCTTAATTTACGAGCAAAGTCAACTGCTCGGGCATCATAGATATATAGCCCGGTCACCGCAAAATCGGATTTTGGTTCAGCGGGTTTTTCATCTAAGGAAATGACCTTTTGCCGGTGATCAAATTGCACCACGCCAAATCGCTCTGGATCTTTGACACGATAACCGAACACGGTGGCATGCTGATGGTTTCGGATGGCATTTCGAAGCATGGTTGTAAAGCCCTGACCATAGAAAATGTTATCGCCGAGGATCAGGGTTACGTCATCCTTTCCGATGAATTCCTCTGCAATAATCAATGCCTCTGGAATTCCATTCGGATCTGCTTGTTCCATATAGGAAAGGGAAATACCAAACGCGGAACCATCGCTCAGCAAATCCTCGAACCTGGGACGGTCATGGGGTGTGCTGATAATCAAGATGTCTTTGATACCACCTAACATCAAGACGGATAACGGATAATAAATCATTGGCTTGTCAAAAACAGCCAATAGATGTTTATTGATGCTATTTGTACTTGGTGATAATCGGCTCCCGCTGCCACCAGCCAGTATAATGCCTTTCATGGTACCATCATCCCTTCCAATTTTTAACTGTTCAGCATTAAAGTATAAACGGCCTCTTATCAAGGTATAACCGTTTTTCATGAAAGTTAATCTTACAATTTGATTTCATATTTGTTAGAAAATTGTTAAATGATGATGGGTAAGGGCTTAGACCGAAAGAAATAAAAATAAGCCACCATTTTCTTTGCTAGTGAAATAGTGGCTTACGTTACATTTTGGAAAATACCTATAAAGTTAAAGGAAGGTTACTGATTGGAGACATTTCGAAGTTTTTTCTCATGTTGCGCGTTCTTGCTAGCCAAAAAGTCGACTGTTTCCTGTGTCTCTGAAAGCTCGATTCGTGTACTGCGCATTTTTACATCAAGCTGGTCAAAGCGATTGTCCATTCGAGTTTCCAACTTATCAAACCGTGTTTCCATTTCATCCATCCGTTTATTCATTCGATTCTCCATTCCATCCATCCGTTTATTCATTTGTGTTTCCATTCCATCGATTCTTTTATTCATTTGTTTGGAATGCAGTTCCAGTGCTTTTTTGATTTCTTGAATAATAGTTGATTGTTCCATTTTCTTACCTCCTCATTTAGTATACCGGAAAATGTATCACCTGGGAAGATGCTTTCCGACACTTTTTGCACTCAAACCTTCTACTATTTATCCTGGCAAATGAATAAAAATATAGAAGAAGCTTGATGGGGGAGATGAATAGGCATGAAAGGTCGGATGATAGGGATCATAATCCTGCTGCTGATGGCGATTGCTAGTGCAGTTGTTGGGTACTTTTATTTTCATAAGTCAGCAGAGGATATGGCCAAAGCTGCGGTTGATACGTTTTATACATATGAACAGGATGGTGCTTTTTCGCAATCATGGTCAATGTTTCATCCACAAATGAAGGGAAAGATCGATAAGGTGAATTATTTACAAATGCGACCACATGTGTTTATGAATGACTTTGGGGTAAAAACTTTTTCTTATACGTTGGGAGAACCGGAAAAAGTAAAGGAATGGACACTTGAGAAAGGTGCCGAACCTGTTCATAACGCATATAAAGTAACAGTAACGCAGACATTTAAAGGGAAGTTTGGAAACTTTGACATTGTACAGGATGTATACACTACCATGGTGAAAGATGAATGGATGATTCTGTGGGATTATGGTGATAGGTGAATATGTTTTGAGACCACTGAAAAAGCGAACCGCTGATAAAAGTTGTGAAACCGCTGATAAAGTGAATAACGATAAAATTTGAAAGTGGTTTTTCCAATTTAAAATCTTTTCAATAGCCCCGAGTATATTACAAGATCCCAAACGGATTAAAATAGATTGATTATTCATGACTAATTCGACTACACTAAATGTAATAAATAGCTGCGCAAGGGGGACACATTTTTATGGTACATATTCGAGATATCCATCAGGCACGAGAACAAATTGCTGACATCATTCATACAACACCACTACTTACATCCAAACAGCTTTCATCCATATGTGGAAACAATATATTTCTAAAAGGAGAGCACCTGCAGAAAACAGGCGCATTTAAAATTAGAGGAGCGACGAACAAGGTGAAACAAGCGGCACAAGAAGGCGCTACATTTGTTACGGCTGCATCATCTGGAAACCACGGGCAAGCGGTTGCCTATATTGCTAATGTGTTGGGCATAGATGCGACAATTGTTGTTCCCGAAGATGCTACGGCTAGCAAACTTCATGCAATCGAGTCTTATCATGGAACAATTGAAAAGTGTGGGTTCACTTCAGCAGAACGCATCCCGAGAGCCAAAGAATTAGCACAGGAGAAAAATGGCGTATTTATTCCGCCATATGACGATCCGTTGATTATTGCCGGTCAAGGAACGGTTGGATTGGAAATACTAGAACAATTGGCAGATGTGGACACGATAGTTGTTCCGGTTGGTGGTGGCGGGTTGATCTCCGGCATTTTAACAGCAGTCAAGGAAACAAAGCCACAGGTAAGGGTCATTGGCGTGGAACCAGCAATCGCCAATGATACCTATCAATCATTGGAACAAGGGGAAATCACTGCAATTGCTGGTACGCAAACACTTGCTGATGGGCTCCGCACCATCCAGCCAGGAGATATGACGTTTCCGATTGTGCAAAAATATGTGGATGATCTCGTATTAGTTAGTGAACAAGAAATTCGTCAGGCATTATTCTTTGTCTTGGAACGTATGAAGCAACTAATTGAGCCTTCAAGTGCGGTATCTGTCGCAGCGGCCATGTTTGATAAACTGGGTGTTAGAGACAAAAAGGTGGTATGTGTACTTTCAGGTGGAAATGCAGATGTGCGTAAATTAGCTGATATTTTTCCGGAAGATTGAATGCGGAGATAGAACATCTGAAAAGCCTGTCAGCCGTTTCAGATAACTGACCGACCAACTTTTAACAGACATAAATAGGCTGTGGCAACAAATGATACAAAATGGACAGAGATGCTTCTGTTCCTAAATCCCACAAGGAGTGATCAGTGTGGCCGACAACAATCGTAATCAATTGTTAGTGCCTGGTGCAAAAGATGCAATGGAAAACATGAAGGAAGAAATTGCAAATGAAATGGGTGTCGAGCCTGGAGCGGACACCACTGCACGTGAAAACGGATCGGTGGGTGGCGAAATGGTCAAACGAATGATTCAAATCGCCGAACAAAATATGCAAAATGGCAAACAGTAGTAATTACTGTTAAACCAGTCTGCATAGCAAAAGAGGGCACGCTAATCTGTGCCCTCCTTTGCTTTAGCTGGGAAAGTGTGAATACGCATAAAGAGAAACTTCATTAAGTAGGGGGTTCAGACGCTCAGAACGTGCTAGTGTAGGCGAAGGCATAAGGACGTGACGCTTTTAACCTGCCGTTCCTCCTCCACTTAATAGAGGAACAAAGGCTAAGTTCTCAGGCATTTGAGTTGCAACGCCTTTGTGACCTGCATCGTGCAGGCTGAGAACAGAATCGGTTGACTGCTACTTATCTTTTTTTGATTTCACCTCAACATCCTGAAGTGGGACTCTTACTGTCCGTTAAGAGTGGGATAAAAATTAATTTCATGTTAAACTGTTGATGTCAGAATTTTGCTAAAGGAGAAGGGATATAATGTCTGAATCGTTTCAAGTCATGAAAGAAGCAGAGGAATTTTATTTTCCGGGAAATGATACAGGTGTATTGGTCATTCATGGGTTTACTGGTTCCGCGCAAAGTATGTATTATCTTGGTAAACAACTCGCGGATACTGGGTTCACGGTGTTTGGACCACGATTAACCGGACATGGAACTCAACCGGAGGATATGGAGCAAGCGAGCTATCAAGATTGGATCCAAACAGTAGAAGATGGGCTGGAGAAATTACAGGTAACCTGCTCCAATGTCTTTGTGGCTGGATTATCGATGGGTGGCACATTAACCTTATACTTAGCCGAAAAGTATCCGGAAATAAAAGGGATTGTGCCAATCAATGCAGCAATTGAGATGCCAGAGCTAATCAAGAATTACCAGGATCTCTCGCCAACCGATACACGTTTTGTGGATGGTATAGGATCAGATATTAAGCAAGCTGGTGTACAAGAACTGGCATACTCGAAAACCCCAGTGAAATCTATGGGTGAACTGATTCGTTTAGCAGAACTAGTCAGGGATGATTTGGGCAAAATAACAGCACCTGCACTTATTTTTTCATCAGTAGAAGACCATGTGGTGCCTCCAGAGAATTCGCGGGAAATATATGAGTCTATAACATCGGAAAACCGTACGATTACACTGTTGGAAAATAGTTATCATGTTGCAACGTTGGATCATGATAAGGAGTTAATTGCAGAAAAAAGTATTGCATTTATCCGTTCGCTTCTATAAAAATTGGAATTAAATAGCAGTAAATGAACCAAACGAGGGAGTCTTGGAAATGAACATCATTGACACACATTGCGACGTATTATTAAAACTGCAAATGGCAAAAAGAGGAGAAATGTTTGGTCAAAAACCAGCCCGATTTCGGGATTCTGATCAATTGGATAGCAATCTAATCAGGTTAAAACAGGGCGGGGTACGTGTCCAATTTTTTGCTATCTTTATTCATCCTGAAGTGCCATCCGACGAAAAATGGCAGCACGCATTGGAACAAATCGATTTGTTTTATACGGAAATAGTGGGAAAACACCCAGAAATAAAACATATTACCGAATGGACGGGCTTGAATCATCTGCAGGATGGCGAGATGGGGGCTGTGCTGACATTAGAGGGTGCGGATGCGTTTGGTAATGATCTGGTTAAATTGCGACACTTGTACCAGCTTGGTGTGTTATCCATTGGTCTAACCTGGAATAATGCCAATCTATGTGCTGACGGTGCAGGAGAACCACGCGGTGGAGGGCTAACGCTGTTAGGGAAAGAAGTTGTCAGCCTCAATAATCAACACCATATATTCACCGATGTCTCCCACGCTACCATCAACGGCTTCTGGGATATTTTGGAGCATGCCAATTATCCATTTGCCAGTCATTCCAATGTACGAGCGCTTTGTGATCATCCACGCAATCTATATGATGACCAGATTAAGCAATTGTTTGCCAAGAATGGTTTGATTCATGTTGTCTTTCATCCGCTATTTTTATCCGGGGATGAAGATTGTGCAAACATTTCCGATCTACTAAGACATATTGATCATTTATGTGGACTTGGCGGTGTGAAGCAAATCGGCTTTGGTTCAGACTTTGATGGTATTAACCATTATGTTCATGATCTGGAAAATGCGGCGAAATATCCGAATTTAATCAATGAGCTGCAAAAGCATTATTCAGAGGATGAAGTGAAAGGGTTTTGTTATCAAAATTTTTTAGATCACCTCCCAACCCTTTAAAAATTGACCATTCTAGGTCCGATGTTTAATTTGATGTTCATACTCTTGGCTTGATGTTTATACTATAATGTCGCTTTCATCTCTTTTGAGCATTTATTCCTATTCCCAAACATAGAATGCTAGTACGTACAATTTGTACAGCAATCATAAAGGGAGTGGTTAAATGGCAGGAAACCGTGGAGTAACCTATGTGAGACCTGGAGAAGTGGAGATCCGGGATATCGACTTTCCTGATTTAATGTTGCATGATGGCCCAGGGGTTAATCCGTTAAATGTTGGCAGGAAATGTAACCATGGGGTGATTATTAAGGTGGTTACAACCAATATTTGCGGCAGCGACCAGCATATGGTTCGAGGCAGAACAACGGCACCAAGTGGCTTGGTGTTGGGACATGAGATTACCGGAGAAGTTATTGAGATTGGCAGTGACGTGGAATTTATCAAAAAAGGTGACTTGGTTTCGGTCCCATTTAATATCGCATGTGGCCGCTGTCCGAGCTGCCGGAGACAGGACACCCACATTTGTGAAAATGTAAATCCTGATCGTCCGGGTTCAGCATATGGGTATGTAGATATGGGTGGCTGGGTTGGTGGTCAATCAGAGTATTGCATGGTGCCATATGCTGATTTTCAGTTATTAAAATTTCCTGATAAAGACCAAGCTATGGAAAAGATTCTCGATTTAACCATGCTTTCTGACATTTTCCCGACTGGGTATCATGGTGCGGTAAGTGCAGGGGTGAAAACAGGCTCGACCGTATATGTTGCCGGCGCCGGCCCGGTTGGTTTAGCAGCGGCTCATTCGGCCCAGTTGCTCGGTGCGTCAGTTGTCATTGTTGGGGACATGATTGAGGAGCGACTGCAACAAGCAAGAAGCTTCGGATGTGAAACCATAAATTTACGCAAACATACGAATGTAGGAGAACAAATCGAACAAATTCTTGGGGTGCCTGAAGTAGATTGTGCAATAGATGCGGTTGGCTTTGAAGCAAGTGGTCATGGGGAAGAAGCAGGTGAGGCTCCGGCAACTGTACTTAATACAGCGATGGATATTACACGTGCTGGTGGAAGACTAGGCATCCCAGGTCTTTATGTAACAGGTGACCCTGGTGCATCAGAAGTGGATGCGAAAGAAGGAACTCTAAAAATCAGACTTGGATTAGGCTGGGCCAAGGCACATACATTTGTGACTGGGCAGACACCAGTAATGAAATACCATCGCGACCTTATGAAGGCTATTTTAAGTGGAAAAGCCCAAATTGCCAAAGCGGTAAATGCTACATTGATTTCACTTGATGAGGCACCGGCGGGTTATAGGGCGTTTGATGGTGGGGTATCGAAGAAATTTGTTATCGACCCACATGGTTTGGTACGGAGCTAATTTGTTTGTCTAATAAAGTAAAGAAAAAAGAAGGCTGGGACAAGAGTGTTTTAATTGTAGAGAAATCCGAACAGATACACGTTTCTTTAATTAAAACGTATATTCGTTCGAGTTGTTCTTTTTACACTTAGGAACGTATAAACTTTAACAAGGATGTATCTCGATATGGATAAAGATTTTTAAGTAATAAGTATAGGAAACTGATTATATCTAGATTGTGACGTAAATTGAAATTATGTTTGGTTCTTTCCGACCGCTACGGGAAAACACTACGCTTTTTAGTGGGCTCGCGCTAAGCCTCCTCGCTCGCAAAGACCGCTCCCTGTGGGGTCTTTGCGTCTTCGCTTTTACACAGGATTCTCCGTATTTTCCCTTCGCTGGTACAGAATTTGCAAATATCAGTGGTTCTTTCGCTAAACGGGTTATCCGGAAGCAGCTGCACTAGTCCGAGTGAGCGAAGGGCAAACCCCGATTTCGGTCGATGAGTGACCAAACGAGGGTTTATTTTCTTCATTCGGTCGCTCAACCTGCCAGTGAGTGACCGAACCAGAGTTTTTTCCCCGCATTCGGTCCCTCATTCCTCATCTTCCAGTAGAATGAACAAGGTGTCATGTAGGAATTGTCACTTCATCGCATTTTCCATCAATTACGCATTACACTTCAGCCCAAAAAATAATATTCTAAACTTCCCATCTTATAATCGTTCATCTTTCGTGCGCAACGTCTTTGTTATGTCCCAACCTCCTTTTTCTTTGAAATGTATCTTAAAGATATAAAAAAATCAACCAATTTCTGGATTAAGCGTTGAGTATTAGGGAATAAGAAGATAACAACAGTCTCTTAACTATGGAGCAAACTCGAATGCCAATTCCAAATAATAGGGAGTATATATGTATAAATGGTATGAAAGTGGCATAAATATCAACAGATCAATGAGTGTGTAGTACCAAGTGCAGACCCTGATCAAAATAATATTGTCTTTGACAGCGATTACAACATAGGGTATACTTATCCTAACAAGTTAATGAAGTGGTGGAGATTTGGAGACCCACATTTCAATAGCACCTTTGTTGGGAAAGGTATGTCTATTGAAGTGTGGGTCTCTTTGTTTTGCATTCATTTCCTTGTGATTTACAACATGAAAGAAAAAGCAGATAAAGGGGTGGGAAAATATGACGGAATTTTTAGCTGAACTTATTGGTACAATGATTCTGATTATCCTTGGGGGCGGTGTCGTTGGAGGCGTGGTACTGAAGGGTTCTAAAGCAGAGGGTTCAGACTGGATAGTTGTTACGGTCGGATGGGGTCTTGCTGTCACAATGGGTGTCTACGCTGTTGGCAATTTTACCGGCGCACACATAAACCCTGCAGTGACATTAGGATTTGCTGCTGCAGGTGAATTTCCATGGGCGAAAGTACCGATGTATATTAGCGCGCAAATGATTGGGGCGATCATTGGTGCCTGTATTGTATTCTTGAACTATTTGCCACATTGGAAGGAAACCGAAGATCAAGCGGCAAAACTGGGTGTGTTTTCGACTGATCCTGCTATTCGTAGTTTTTTCTCCAACCTGGTAAGTGAGATTATTGGTACATTTGTCCTTGTTATGGGGTTAATGTTTATTGGTGCCAATGAGATTACGGAAGGATTGAACCCATTAATTGTTGGATCGTTGATTTTAGCGATTGGGGTTTCACTGGGGGGCACAACGGGGTATGCGATTAATCCCGCACGTGATCTGGGCCCGCGAATTGCTCATGCCATTTTACCGATTCCGGGAAAAGGTGGATCGGATTGGAAATATGCTTGGATTCCCGTGGTTGGACCTATTATTGGCGGGGTCTATGGTGCTGTTTTTTATAACGCTATCTTTTTAAGCAACTTTTCGGTATTATTTTGGGTAGGAAGCGTTGTTGTTCTTGTTATCTTGATTGGGGCAGCGGCTAACGAATTAAATAAAGGTAAGGCAACGAACAAGACAGGAGAAAATATAAAGAATTAATAGGGAGGAATTATCATGTGTGCGAAACAGTATATTTTATCTTTGGACCAAGGAACAACAAGTTCTCGAGCTATTTTATTTGATCATAGTGGGGCGATAGTGGAAACAGCACAAAAAGAATTCGAGCAATTTTTCTCACATCCTGGCTGGGTTGAGCATGATGCCAATGAAATTTGGAACTCGGTATTAGCTTGTATGGCCGAAGTATTACGAAAAGCCGATGTGGAACCAGGGCAAATTGCCGGTATTGGGATTACCAATCAGCGGGAGACTGCAGTTGTTTGGGACAAAAACACTGGAAAACCAATTTACAAGGCAATTGTTTGGCAGTCTCGGCAAACGGAGGATATTTGCAAAGAACTACGTGAAGCCGGATATAACGATACATTTCGCGATAAAACAGGGTTGTTGATTGATCCTTATTTTTCTGGGACAAAAGTAAAGTGGATTCTTGATCATGTTGACGGCGCAAGAGAAAAAGCAGAAAATGGCGACTTATTATTCGGCACGATGGACACATGGCTGGTTTATAAGTTATCGGGAGGAAAGACACATATTACCGATTATTCTAATGCTGGCAGAACCTTAATGTTTAATATTTATGATTTGAAGTGGGATGAGGAGCTATTGGAAACTCTAACGGTTCCAAAAAGTATGCTCCCAGATGTGCGTCAATCTTCTGAAGTGTATGCTCATACGGTTGATTATCATTTCTTTGGACACGAGGTACCGATTGCTGGTATCGCTGGCGACCAACAGGCAGCGCTATTCGGCCAAGCGTGTTTTGAAAAAGGGATGGCGAAAAACACGTATGGAACAGGCTGTTTTATGTTAATGAATACCGGTGATAAAGGCGTACAGTCGGAAAATGGCTTGTTAACTACATTAGCATGGGGCGTTGATGGTAAGGTAGAATATGCACTGGAAGGAAGCATTTTCGTTGCTGGCTCGGCGATTCAGTGGCTGCGTGACGGGTTGAAGGTAATTGAAAGTGCCCCAGACAGTGAAGATTTCGCAACAACCGTTGAGTCGACCGATGGTGTTTATATGGTTCCCGCTTTTGTTGGCTTGGGAACACCATATTGGGATAGTGATGCACGGGGAGCTGTGTTTGGCTTGACTCGCGGTACGACCAAGGCCCACTTCATTCGGGCAACACTTGAATCGTTAGCATACCAGACGAAAGATGTATTGGATGCGATGATTGCTGATTCAGGCATCGATTTGAAAGGCTTGCGTGTGGATGGTGGAGCAGTGAAAAATAATTTCTTAATGCAGTTCCAAAGTGATATGCTAGGTGTGCCGGTAGAACGGCCGGTGGTGCAGGAGACAACCGCTTTAGGTGCTGCATATTTAGCCGGTCTGGCTGTCGGATTTTGGAAGAGCAAAGAAGAAATTGCCAATCAATGGCAAAACGACAAAACGTTTACGAATAAAATGGATGAAGAAAAGCGCAATAACCTTTATGATGGATGGAAAAAAGCAGTACATGCAACCAGACAGTTTAAATAGCACCACGACTTACACGAGGTGAGCATAATCATGGAACTAAATGGAATACTACCCGCTGTTAGAGAAATGAAAGATTTTGAGAAACTGCTGTCCAGTGAACATGACTATATCATTTTTTTGGAAACACGACTTTCGCAAATTAAGTCACTTGTTGATTATTCCCGGCGAAGCAATAAAAAAGTATTGGTACACGCTGATTTGATTCAAGGATTAAAAACCGATGATTATGGAATTGAATTTATTCTGCGGGAAATGAAGCCTGATGGAATTATTTCAACTAGGGGAAATGTCATTTCAATGGCCAAACAGCATCATCTACTAGCTGTTCAGCGAATATTTGCTGTCGATTCACACGCACTTGAAAATACGATTCAAATTATTAATCGGGTGAAACCGGATTATATTGAAATTATGCCAGGAATTATTCCGGCTCTCATTACGGAAATTTACGAACGGACAGGGATCCCGGTGATTGCCGGGGGCCTGATACGTACGAATGAAGATGTAAGCAGTGCCTATCGTGCAGGTGCTAAAGCTATCACCACTTCAGATAGCGAATTATGGAGCGTGTAAATGAAAAGCTACCCGATTATTTTTTCGAGTAGCTTTTCCTTTTTGTGTACAACATTTTACAATGCTTGAGCATCCACTGATTCCAGCCAATTGTCAATTGTGTCAACAACCGATTCCACACAGCCTTCATGAAATGGTGATTGTAAATTTGCAGCCTCGACAAGTCCAAGGAACGATTTCGATCCACCTAATTTACAAAGGCACAAATAATCAGCCCATGCTTCTTCATGATTCTCTCGCGAACGTTTCCAAAACTGGAAGGCACAAATTTGTGCAAGCGTATAGTCGATATAGTAAAATGGATCCTCATAAATATGTCCTTGGCGCTGCCAAAAGCCGCCAGCTTCTAAATAACTGTTCCCGGCATAGTCGCGGTGGGGAAGGTAGGTCTTCTCCAATTCATGCCAAGCTTGCTTACGCTGTGTTGGTGTCCATTCCGGATTTTCATAAACGAGATGTTGAAATTCATCAACAGCAACACCATAAGGAAGAAATTCCAACCCGCCAGCAAGATGGGAATATTTATATTTATCCGTATCCTCTTTGAAAAATAGTTCCATCCATGGCCAGGTAAAGAACTCCATGCTCATGGAATGAATTTCTGCTGCTTCGGACGTTGGGATTAAATATTCCGGGATCCCAATGTTTCGGCTGGAATAAAATTGAAATGCGTGACCAGCTTCATGGGTAAGTACATCAATATCACCGGACGTCCCATTGAAATTCGCAAAAATGAACGGCGATTGGTAATCTTCGATGAATGTACAGTATCCTCCTGCTTCTTTTCCTTTTTTAGCTAGCAGATCCATTAAATGGTGGTCAAGCATAAAATTAAAAAATTCATTTGTTTCATCAGATAAATCTGCATACATTTTCTTGCCATTATCGATAATCCAGTCTGGAGATCCTTTTGGTTCGGCATTGCCATTTTGAAACTCAAAGGATTCGTCATAAAATTTTAAGGCATCAATACCGATTCGTTCGGCTTGTTTATCATAAAGCTTGCTAACTAATGGAACGACCGACTCACGCACTTGCTTGCGGAATACCTTGACCATTTCCTGATCATAATCGATTCGCTGCATCCGCAAATAACCGACATCCACAAAGTTTTCGTAGCCTAGTGTGGTGGCAATCTCATGACGTACCTTGACAAGCTGATCATAAATGGTATCGAAACGCTCATTGTTATCAGCAAAAAAGTTGGCGCTTGCTTCGGCTGCTTTTTTGCGAACGGATCGGTCTTTGTTTTGGGTAAATGGGCCAAGCTGTGCCAGTGTATATGTTTTCCCGTCAAGCTCGACTTGGGCTGAGGCCACTAATTTAGAGTATTCGGATGTTAATTTATTTTCCTTTTGTAATAACGGAATAATCTTCGGGGAAAAAGCCTTCATCTCGCAATCCGCAATGTTAAAAAGTTGGGAGCCCCACTGGTTTTCCAACTCCTCACGAAAGGCCGACTGTACTAATTCCTTATAAAAATCTGTATCCAGCGCCCTGATTTCCGGCTCAACCTCGTCAAAGAAGTCGCGTTCCCGTTGATAGAATTCATCATTCGTATCAATCGAGGCGCGGATGTATACTAAATTAAATAGTGTTGATAACTTGTCACGAAAGGCATTGATTTCCCTAATTGCCTTTGTCGCTTCCTCAACCGAAGCTGCTTCCTTAAATTCATGAAGTAATTTGGAAAATAAGGCCTTCTCTTTTTTTAAATCGGGGCGTTCATATGTATAGTTTTCAAAAGTCTGCATCGTTTACCTCCTATTTATCCTATATATTATTATTTCGACGAATAATCGGAAGAATCCTGCTCATTTCGTAAACCCTATTAGTGCGTGATAAAAAGGACCGAGAAGTTCGAGGCGGCGTAGTTTCGAGCAGCGGAATGTATGCAAATAGATACATGAGCACAAGTAAATGCTTCTTTGAATCCGCATCGCACGCCGGAAAAGTGGTTTTCTTTTCCAAGGAGCGGAGAAACAAGCCAACGAAGAAATTCGATGTGTCATTTTTACCGGACTTTTTGAACAGCCTCTATTAGGCACAAAAGATGAGGATTGCTATAATAGGCTAAGAAGTATTAAATGAAAAAGGAGACACCGCAAATGAATGCGAAATTTGACTTGACGAAGCAACAAAAAGAGGAAATGACCGGCTTGATCAAAGACTATTTTATTAAGGAACGCGATGAAGAAATTGGTGATTTAGCGGCTATGTTATTACTGGAGTTTTTTACAGAGAAATTAGCGCCGCACTTCTATAATATTGCGGTAGAAGACTGTCATACCTATATGGCAGAAAAATTAGATGATTTGTTTGAAATACAAAAGTAGGAAGGAGACTAGCTATGTCAATTGATGGAAGATACCGGAAAAATATTCACTCGGGATCAGTGGTTGCCATTGTTTTAAAACAAGACCAGCGTACCGGTAAGACGACGAATGGTGTGGTAAAAAGTATACTAACTAATTCCGAGTATCATCCACACGGGATTAAAGTTCGGTTGGAGGATGGACAGGTTGGACGTGTGGCATTGATTGATTCATAATTAAAGGTTTTTCAACGGACAGATGGATATAATGGTTTAAAGTGATGCAACCTAACTTTATAAGTATATGTAAAGGTAGGTTATTAGGATGAATGTAGCCAACATCATGACAATTATTGGATTTGTAGCGGTTGTGCTCGTTCTATTAGTGTTGATCGTTATTGGTTGTTACTTGTTTTTCGTTGATCGGACACAAAAGCAGCACCCGGTGTTGCGAAATTATCCTGTCATTGGACGGGTACGATACTTTTTTGAAAAAATTGGCCCGGAATTGCGTCAGTATTTTTTTAATAATGATAATGAAGGCAAACCTTTTTCACGGCGAGACTATCAACATATCGTCAAGACGGCAAAGTATAAGCGAGATGTGATTGGATTTGGTTCTCAGCGCGATTTTGATGCAGCAGGTTTTTTTATGCGAAATTCACTGTTCCCAAAACTCACAGAAGAAGTGAATATGGATCGGGAAACAAAGGTGACAACCCAGCGCTATTTATTGGTGAAGGATCCGCTGTTTACAGAAAGAAAAGAAAAACTGGAGGAGAATGAGTCCCTAGCATACCTGCTTCCTAAAAAAGATGCCATCGTGATTGGCGAAAATTTACGTCATCCTTTTGTGGTCAGGGGGCAAATTGGCATGTCAGCAATGAGCTATGGTGCACTCGGCCATAAGGCAATTACCGCGTTGTCGGAAGGATTGGGAATCGCCAAAGGAACGTGGATGAATACAGGGGAAGGTGGCTTATCGGATTACCACTTAAAGGGTGGTGTTGATATTATTATGCAAATCGGGCCCGGTTTATTTGGTGTAAGGGAAGCGGATGGTAGCTTTGATTGGGATGAATTGCTAGAAAAGAGCAAAATTCCACAGATTAAAGCGTTTGAATTGAAGCTAGCCCAGGGCGCCAAAACTCGCGGTGGTCATATTGATGGGGAGAAGGTAACTGAAGAGATTGCCCGGATCCGCCGAGTAGAGCCGTTTAAATCCGTTGATAGTCCGAACCGTTTTACCGAATACAGTGATATTCCTTCGTTGTTTCACTTTATTGAGCGAATCCGGGAACATACGGGGAAACCGGTTGGCATGAAGATCGTCATTGGGAGCCCAGATGAAGCGGATGAATTAGCTAAACAAATCAAAGAATTAGGGAAAAGCCCCGATTTTATTACGATTGATGGCGGGGAAGGCGGGACAGGGGCATCATATCAAGAATTAACGGATAGTGTAGGTCTGCCAATTAAAGCCGCACTTCCACTTGTACAGGCAGCATTAGAGAAACATGAGGTTCGCGATCGGGTGAAACTCATCGCCTCAGGTAAATTATTTTCTCCCGATCGAGTAGCGATTGCATTGGCGATGGGCGCGGATTTAGTTAATGTGGCGCGTGGGTTTATGATAACAGTCGGCTGTATTCAAACATTAAAATGTCAATCCAATGTTTGTCCGGTTGGGGTAGCTACCACCGACCCTGAATTGCAAAAGGCATTGGTCATCGATGAAAAGAAATGGCGCACCGCAAATTACGTGATTACCTTAAGAAAAGGGCTATTTCGAATTGCCGCTGCGGCTGGACTTGATTCCCCTTTGAAATTTTCCAAGGAACATGTTGTGTATAAAGATGAGCAAGGGAAAATTCAGCCATGGTGAACTTATAAGAAAAAATCGAGTGTGTTTACGGAAAACGCACTCAATTTTTTTGCTATTAATAGCATTTGTCTGCAATGAGATCACCATTCAATATCTTTAAAATTATCAAAATTAATGTTAGGGTTAGCGTAAGTTATGTTCGAAATGAAATTTTAGAAAGGATGGGGATGGTATGCTTCATCAGTACAAAAAATATAAATTTTGGTTGTATTGGACGCCATTATTGTTTTATCGTTAATCTTATCCTTTGTCTTTTATTTGGACAAAAGTAACAGTGAACCCCTTACATTGCTTTGCTTTGGCATCATTACCGTAGCAACGTTATTTTATGTTATTTTTTCCTTGGTGAAAGATAATAAAAGTTCATTCATCATGTATTAAGCATTGTGTTGTACAGCATTGCTTGTTCTTGTCCTATTTTAAAAAGGTATTCCCATCCCGTTGTTCAACTTTTCCTTCTTTCATCAGCCTGCCCAGTGCGCGTTTGAATGCAGCCTTACTGATCTGGAAGGTACCCCTGATATCCTCCGGATCACTTTTATCACTAAATGGAATGAAACCGCCATTTTCCTGTAAATGCGTTAGAATTTGTACAGCATCTTCACTCATGCTGTCCCGTTTAAGTGGTCGTAGGGAAACATTTAGGGTGCCATCAGCTTTTACTTCGATCACCCGTCCGGTGACCCATTCACCAAGACGTGGCTCTTGTTTCCGCTCGGTATGATGGATGAACCCACGATAATCATCGTCAGTGATGATCACCGTTCCTTCTTTGCTTGTTAGGTATACGCGGCCGCTAATTGGCTTATTAAGCAACTCTTCGGGTGCCCATCCCCAAATTTTTGCAAACACGCCCTCTGTTGCTGGTATTGCCAGCAACCGGCCTTTTCGATCTTTTCCCAACGTGACATACAACTTGTCACCTGGTACAGGCCACACATCTTCCATTAATGGCAGATCATCCATGGAAACGAGGATTTCTTTCGCAATGCCGATATTGACAAAGGCCCCTAAACGGGGGATGACTTCAACAACCTCAGCCCAATCATAGGCATCCATTTGAACAGTAGGTAACTGGGTGGTCGCAACGATTTGTCCTTTTTTATCCTGATATAAAAAGACGTCAATTGTCTGATCCGCTTCCAGTTCCTGCTCTGTTTCGTTATGATGCAGGAGTGCCTCGTTTGCATCCTTGGTTAACACATATCCGGTATCAATTTTGCGCAGGACAGTCATTGTCTGAATCGTGCCAATTGGTAACATGTTCATAAGTAAAACCTACTTTCAATTAAATATGTATTGGAAAAGGGGTACCCTCATATTAAGGTACCCCTTTGATTACTAAAGTAACACATAAGATTTACATTTTTTATTTTGCCCGAATCTGTTAACTATTCGGGTGGGAATTCTTGTAGTCGGAGATATTCAATATTTTCGTTTGAACACCTTTATTCATTTATACTTTGTTTACGTCGTGAGAAATCTTCGTTTAGACCAAGAATTCACTCTATACCGCGGTCTTTGTTCCACTGGGTGTTTTCTAACTTAAGCAATGTCAGCCCTACCTGCTCTGACATCCTTGCGACCCCTTAGTCGCGCCAGTGAGAATAAGCATTTTCAAAAACATTACGTAGAATGCCAGAATTACTTATTGTTACTTCATAGATAAATAATAATCTCATGTTTTTAATTTAATGTCAAGGTTTTTTCATGAATTTCTTTTTGTTATTACCCAATCGGTGACTTTTATCGAGATATAATAAAGCGTGCAGGAGCTTATGATTAAAACGAAATAGGGTGATCGAGGTATATATTTTTCTGCTAACAAAACAAACCCTTGATCCAATTCATTGAAATAAATCGTATCTGTCATCCCTAACACCGTAGTAAGTGGTGTTAGAATGAGAATGGTGCCGATTACAAATAGTAGTACATTGATGCCAGCACCCAACAAAAAAGAAGGGATCATATAAAAAATTGGCAAACAAATGGCTATCATCAGTAGTCCAATACATAAGATGACAGTGAAATCGCGCCAATCGTATATATAATACGGATCAGCAATCGATGCTATGGGCTTTGAAACCAGCATGAATACCCATTGGAATGACAGGAGCACGATTGCCAAACAAGCTAAAAACATATACCGGCTTTGTGCTATTTGTGTTTTTGCTACTGGCAAGCTGATCAAAAATCGATTGACCTTGTTTTTATCATCCTCATAAAATAGGGTGATCAGCAATGTCATAAAAATGATAGCAAACATGAAGATAGGTGGTATCAAAATGAGATAGGAAATGATAAGTATTAGAGCAATCCCGCCATAGGAAAGCCAGCTGTTTATAAAAAAATCCCGTTTTACTAAAGTAAGCATGGATATACGTCCTTTCATTTAAATCTGATCGCTTCGTCTGAAGATCCAAAGTGATAGTTGGAATGACAAAACCGTGCAAACCAAGGTTATTAGTATAGAGATAAGCATCCAGGGGTAGCTAACCATATTGTTGAGAGCTGAAAAAAAGGTTGCCACATCATTAACGGCTGCCGAAAGCATTCCCAAACTAAAGGCCACGATCAGTAATACGCTAAATATGATTACTGTTGCCATCATAAAGGAGCGGCACATGTAATAAATGGGTAGGGCAATGGCAGTCGCAATACTAATAATGATAAATATCCATCCAATAGACATGATGGTTAATGGCTTCATCTGTAAAGAGGGAAGCCACTCATGGATGAGGATGTCGATCAAGCCTTGGTAGATAACACAACCGGCGATTACGCTCAAGAAAAATATATATCTGCTTGACACGATGACGAATTTACTAATGGGAAGACTGACGATAAATCGATTGGCCTTATCTTTGGCATTACTGTAAAATGTGTTGAAGCAAATTCCCATCATAAGTCCGCTGTACATATATATAGGTTCCAAATTCAGTAGATAAATAATCGGGATAAAAAAGATTACAAATTCAATAAAACCGCGATTCAACGCTAGATCACACTTCAGCATGTGTACCATGTTCGCGCTCCTTTCGCGTCATATAGTACATGATGTCTTCCAATGTTGCCTGTTCCATCATGATATCTTGTTCAAACGGGTCAAAAATGGACGGATCGCCCTGAAACAATGCTTGAAAGCCTGTCGTTGTCTCTTCAAGGCCGACGAAGATATTGCGAATATCATCATCAAGCAGGCTCGTTTTCCCTTTGAGAATGTAATAGTTTTCACGCACTTCCTCCATTGATGTCTGCAAACGAATTTTTCCTTCGTTGATAAATATAATATGGTCAGCAATCCGGTCCAAATCATTGGTGATATGGGTTGATAAAAGTATTGTCTGTTTTTCCTGGATCATTATTTCTTGAAGCAGATGCAACAGTTCGCGGCGAAAAATCGGATCCAGCCCCGCTGTAGGTTCATCCATCACGATAAACTCCGGTTCATGTGCAAGGGCAAATAACAGGGAGCACTTCATCTTCATTCCTTTTGAGAAATGCTTCAACTTTTTTTGAAAAGGTAAGGCGAATTTAGCTATGTATGTTTGAAATAACGTCTCGTTCCAGCCTTTATATAAAGGTGCGATAATGGATTTCATCTTTTTGATGGTAAATTCCTCATACATGTACAGTTCATCATAAACAAAACCGATTTTTTGTTTGACATGGTGATCATGATGGGATGTGCCAAATAGTTGAATGGAGCCCTCATCGATTTGTAAAATGTCCATCATCATTTGGATGGTTGTTGTTTTTCCGCTGCCATTTGGGCCGATAAATCCGGTTATATACCCCTGTGGTATGGTAAGATTCATATTTTCAATGGTAAAATCTTTACGTTTTTTGGTAACTCCTTTCATTTCAACGATATTCATGTTTACACATCCTCTTCGTAATAAATTTCGAGTAATTCAATTACATCGGCCTTTGAAAGACCTAACCGTTTTGCCTCTCGAACAACCTTTTCCAGTTCGTTTTCCAACTCACGAACCTGCCATTCTTTTAAAACATGAGGCTGCTGACCGGCAACAAATGTCCCTTTCCCTACCGCTGAGATTAGATAACCTTCTTGTTCCAGGTCCTCATATGCCCGTTTTGTTGTGATGACACTAACCTTGAGATCTTTGGCTAGCACACGCATGGAAGGGAGGGCGTCACCTTCTGCTAATTGTCCGGAGAAAATTTCCTGCTTAATTTGTTCTTTGATCTGTTGAAACAAAGGTTCTTTGCTTGTCGTAGAAATAAGAATGTTCATTAGCATCCCTCAATATTATATATAATGTATATATACATTATATATAATATACTCATTAACATAGTGATTGTCAAGGAGTTATAAAAAAGGATGCCAAACTGAATGCAGATATTCGCAGGTAAGAACTATGCACGGTCAACACGTCAAATGATAAAAGAGAAACTACTATACCCATCTAAACAAGCATGAAAAATCCGGCACGGGAAATTCCCACACCGGATTTCATTAAAATGTTCTTTCTTCAGCTACTTCATGATTTTTGTCCAGGATAATTACTTTACTAGGTTTATTTTCCTTGGCCATTTGTTCTGCTTTTTCAATCGCATCATCTTTAGCAACATATTCATTCGTTGGTGCTACATCTTCTAACTTAACATACCAAGCGGTAACGTCCTTATTTGGTGCGACACTATATTTATTCATTTGCAACACTCCTTGTTTTCGTCGTTAGTATTCTGTTCCCTGGGACTGGTATAATAAAACTATGAAGATAGGGGGGGGTATAATGCGTCACGTATATGGAGCAATTGACGCAGAAACACGATGTTGTCATTACCATGGGGAAAATGATCGGATTGCGATAAAATTTTACTGCTGTGGCGAATACTTTTCCTGCTATAGATGTCACGAGAAAAATGGCTGCGGTCATACGAACGTGTGGCCTGGTTCGGACTTTGATCAACCAGCTGTACTTTGCGGGGCTTGTGGCACAGAACTTTCCATTCAAACCTATAAAACTTGCGGTGCGAAATGCCCTGAATGTGGAGCTAATTTCAATCCAGGCTGTTCACTCCATCAACATCTATACTTTGAAATTTAATCGAGAAGTGGCAGGAACCTTCACTAAACCAAGCGAAACACTTGAAAAGACCACACGAAATAGTATTAAATGAAACATGAATCGTAATTTCAAACGGGGAGGGATAAAGCAAGTGGCATTTGTAATATTAGAACCATGTGGCAGCGAAAAAGCAGCAGAATGTGTTAGCGTTTGCCCTGTTGATTGTATAGAGGAAGGCCCAGATCAGTTTTACATTGATCCGGATGTTTGTATTGATTGTGCGGCATGTAAGGCAGTTTGCCCGGTTAGTGCAATTGAGGAAGAATATGATCTGACAGCAGAACAGGAAGTTTATTTGGAGAAGGCGGAGAATTTTTTCCACGACCGTTAAATGTCATCAAGTACATATGATGGCTACCATTAAAAACGCCTTTAAGAGATGTAATTCTTAAAGGTGTTTTTTTAGAGTTCCTGCTCTCATGAAAAATGACTGAAGCAATAGGAAGGTAAAAGCAAGAAAGAATAAAAAATGCCAAAGATAACGCATAATTACGCCTGTCTCACCAATATACATGAGTGGTGGTGCGCATCCATGGTTTGTTTTTTCCAAAGGGCGGGTATTAACACGTATACACCGAAGGAAGGGTGGAAGCATGTTACGAACCATTTTAATGATTATTGGTGCGATTGTGGTGATCGGCTGGATTATCTCGATATTATAAAGCCTGGGTTGCCGGACGGGAGGAATTTTATCCCTGTCCGGCATTTTAAAGTTCATAACATATTGTAAATACCTAGTGAAATCAGCAAAAAAGGCGGGACTAGTGTTAACTTTTTTACCCATCGATTATTGGACAGAAATATACCGACATTTGTTCCACAATATACTAGTAATCCACTCATGAAGGCAATTAGCCCTGCCGTTAAAAATGGAGAATAGCCAACCATTGCAGCGCTTAAACCTGCGCCAAATGCATCAAGGGCAAGGGCGAATCCAAGTAAAAAAGCCTCTTTATTGGAAATCATTCCCGATTGATCCAGATCCGCTTGCTGTGGTTCTTTTAGTACGGATCTAAATTGGGATAACTGTGATTCCTTGTCTTCTATTTGATCATTTGTTTCTTCCGGTTTTGATCTTGTGACATTCCATAAACAAAATAAGCCGATCACAACCAATATCATACCTCCGATGATTTTAGCTGCTTTTGCTGAGATAAAAGCGGTTAGTACGCTGCCGATGGTCATCGATATTAGTACAATTATCCCGGAACAAAGCATGATAATGAGTAAAGCAGGAAGTGGTATCCGTATTCGGCGCATGCCATATGCAATGCCAACGCCAAAACCATCCAGACTAACGGCGATAACCAAGAAGAATAACCCTGTATAGAAGAGCATAGTTTTATCAAATCCTTTATTTCGTTCTAAAATATTGTATGGAAAACCGCTGTAGTTGTGATGCTTGAGGGGTGTTCATTTTCAACTGTTGATTTTATTTTCAATCCATGTATTAAGCCAGGATAAAGCCTATGATGAATATACGAATATTCATAAGGCGAGAGTTTTCAGCGTGTTTGTTACCTTGTCACAAGGAAACAATGACATTAATTAAACAGAAGGAATGAAAGGAACGAGCAATCGGATGGTCAGTTATGGATGGCAGGATGAAGAAATTTGAGTGTTTGTAACATTTGTTGTTTGTATAAAACTAATTGATGTATAATATGTATATAGACTTCATTTCCTAATAAGTCGGAGGTAATTGGATGAATTGGCTGTATATCCTTTTTGTCATATTTTTAGCAATAGGAGTATTATTGTTTTTATATGGGTTTAAGAAAAAATCTGTTATGGCGATGTTTTTGGGTGGAATCGTTTTTATAACACCACTATTCTACCTTATAAACTGGAACGTTGTTGTCCCTTTCGTACCTCCAGTTTCAATGGCGATTGCTTATTTTACAAAGAAAAAATTAGATACGATATAACGGAAGACTCTTTTAAAGGGTCTTTTTCTGTGCTACTTAACATCCAAAAATGTCCAAAGCACACTTTTAAGTAATCCTACCCGACTTTCACTCCAATTCATGCTAAAATAGCCATAGAGATTTTCATAGAGAGGATTTTTCATATGAGTAAAACGGTTGTATTAGCGGAGAAACCGTCTGTCGGCAGAGATATTGCCCGCGTACTGAAGTGTACAAAAAAAGGTAATGGCTTTCTGGAAGGCGCAAATTATATTGTGACCTGGGCCCTTGGCCATTTGGTTACCTTGGCCGATCCAGAAGTTTATGATGATAAATATAAAACGTGGAAGCTTGATGATTTACCAATGCTTCCAAACCATTTAAAGCTGGTCGTCATGAAAAAAACTGGCAAACAATTTAGTACGGTGAAAACACAGCTAAATCGAAATGACGTCAAAGAAGTGGTCATCGCAACTGATGCGGGTCGGGAAGGGGAACTTGTCGCCCGCTGGATTATTGAAAAAGCGCGCGTGAAAAAGCCGGTTAAGCGTTTATGGATTTCTTCAGTTACCGACAAAGCGATCCGCGACGGGTTTAAAAACTTAAAACCTGGCAGTAAATTTGAGAACTTGTATGCATCGGCAGTTGCCCGGTCAGAGGCAGATTGGTATGTAGGACTGAATGCCACGCGTGCACTAACTACCAAATTTAACGCCCAATTATCAAGCGGTCGCGTTCAGACACCGACACTTGCGATGATTGATGCTAGAGAAAAAGAGATTAAGGCGTTTAAACCGGAGACGTTTTATGGAATAGAGGCAAAAACACAAAAAGGTTTTAAGCTAGTCTGGCGGGATGCCAAAAACAATAGCCGAACCTTTTCCAAAGAAAAAGCAGATCGGTTGTTGGAAGCAGTCAAAAATAAACCCGCAACTGTTGTTGATGTGGATAAATCATTTAAAAAGAAGCACGCCCCGCAGTTATACGATCTAACAGAACTGCAGCGCGATGCCAACCGTATCTTTAATTTTTCTGGAAAACAAACACTGTCGCTAATGCAAAAATTGTATGAACAACATAAAGTGTTAACCTACCCTAGGACTGATTCCCGGGTCATTACCACAGATATTGTGCCAACATTAAAGGACCGGGTGAAGGCATGTGGTGTTGACCAGTACGCGCGTTTTGCAAGTAAGGTATTAAAACATGACTTAAAATTACCGAAATCAGTAGTGGACAATAGCAAGGTTTCCGACCATCATGCGATTATTCCAACGGAGCAGCCAGTTATGCTGGCGGAACTTGGTGATCAGGAGCGGAAAATTTATGATTTAGTCGTCAAGCGTTTCTTGGCAGTGTTATCTGATGCCTACGAATATGAACAAACGACGATCATCGCAGAAATTAGCAAAGAACAATTCATCGCTAAGGGAAAAATCGTCAAGAAGCAGGGATGGAAGGAAATTTACAATCGGAATAATGCTGTTGATCAAGGCGACGATGCGGATGATCAACGGTTACCTGCAGTTGAAAAAGGTGATACATTTTCCAATTTGCGTGTAACCATGACGAGCGGGGAAACAAAACCGCCAGAACGGTTTACGGAAGGCGGGTTACTGCAGGCCATGGAAAATCCGGTGCGTTACATGGCACAGGATGAACGGCATTTGGCAGGTACTATCAATAAAACGGGCGGCCTTGGAACCGTGGCAACCCGTGCTGATATTATTGAAAAGTTATTTAACGGTCAATACATGGAAATGAAAGGCAAGCATATTTTTATCACTTCCAAAGGCCGGCAGCTGCTTGACCTGGTACCGGAAAAATTACGCTCACCAGCTTTAACTGCAGAATGGGAGCAAAAACTTGGTGCGATTGCGGATGGCAAGCTAAAAAAAGATCGTTTTATTACGGAAATGAAAGATTATGCAAAAGAGGTTGTCCACGAGATAAAAGCAAGTGATGCCACATTCAAGCATGATAATATGACTGGAACCAAATGCCCGAAATGCGGCAAGCTAATGATGGAGATTAAAAACAAACATGGCCGTATGCTTGTTTGTCAGGATCGGTCCTGTGGTGGTAAAAAGAATATCGCCAAATTTACCAATGCACGCTGTCCGAATTGCCACAAACGGCTGGAGTTACGTGGTGAAGGGGAAGGGCAGATGTTCATTTGTAAATGTGGGCATCGTGAAAAACTGTCAACCTTTAACGAACGCAAGCAGCGTGAGAAAAAGAATCAAGTATCCAAAAAAGATGTCAATAAGTATTTGAAAAAACAAGATGACGGATTTAAAAATAATGCACTTGCCGAACAGCTGGCAAAGCTGAAAAAGTAAAACGGATGTTTCATTGCGTAAAAAGTGGAGAAAGAATGATATACAAATTCTTTCTCCACTTTTTTCTAATGCTTATTTAGTAGTTGTCCCCGTTTTTTGCAACGTTTCCTGCAAAAAATCAATCACCTCTTTAAAAGCATCAGCAACGACCGGTTTTTGCATTTCTCGATCAAATTGATGCTCGCCACCCGGAATAGTGATCAATTGCTGTTTTATCCCTGCATTTGCTAAAGCATCACTCATCTTTAGGGATTCCTCATAAGGAACATCCTTGTCCGTATCACCATGTAAAAGCATTGTTGCCGGATAGTTGGCAGTGATATTCTCGATTGGACAATAGTCGCGTAATTTGTCAGCCGCAAGTATTGGATTTAATCCGGATACATAATCATTCCATTTCCCTTGTTGCCGGCAATATAAATAAATGGCGTAACGTCGTTCAATTGGTGCCTCAGAAATGGCCTTTTTTTGGATTAATTGGCGTGCTAGCATTTCCGGAACTTTGGTCATCTTGGTAAAATGTGCAGATGGTCTCGTATACCAACTTGCCAAAATATTCCCATACCCATAGAAAGAAACAATCGCTTTGGGCTTTACATCAAACGTGCCGGACAATAAGGCGAGATAACCGCCAGCAGAAGTCCCGACTACGGCGATCCGCTCCGAATCAAAGTCGTATTCTTCATTCCCTTTGTCCTTTAACCAAACAAGTGCGTCCTGAATATCCTCGGCAATTTGCGGTAATTTTGTCTCTGGTGCCAATCGGTAATCAATCGAGCAAACGTTAAATCCAGCATCGTGATAAAGCCGGACCTGTTCATCAAGGATTTCACTTCTATCTCCCCAAATTAGCCCGCCGCCATGAATATAAACAACCAAAGGCTTCTTCTTCCCTTCAACTGGGTAAAAATCACCTTTGATCGAACAATTGCCCATGTTCTTATATATAAACGTAGATTTCAATTTATTCACTCCTGTTTTTAGGATAAAAGGTCAAATCCTATTTGTTCATCTGTGTATTATATTACGATTTTAAGAAATTATAAAGGGTAAACCATTATTGGAGGGGCTGGTTAAAGCTTACTAAAATTCTGCAAAGGATTAATGATGTGTTTTTGTTCAACATACTCAAAAGATAATAATAAATTTGTTTAAAACAACCAATTACTTTCACCCCATAATTAGCTATAATGATGGGTGGAAATAGACTAGCGTCAATAGCTAAATATATGTTTATACACGATCGTGGTTAATAAAACATCGTATAGTCATCTAAGGCTATATGACTTGTCTCATGCGCTTTAATTAAAGTGAAAAGAAAGGAAGTATACCATGGATGCTAAATACATTTCAGGAGAAGCCATTCAGGAGAAACTCAAATGGTTAGGCGGGTTTGGCAAGGACCCTGATGGAGGGGTTTCAAGATTCCTATACAGCAAGGAATGGATTGAAGCTCAACAGGCGTTGGAACAGATTTTCAATGATGAAGGACTGACTGTCCAATTTGATGATGTGGGTAATTTGTTTGGCAGACTGGAAGGAACAACGAATAAAGATGAAACCATTTTAACCGGTTCCCATGTTGATACAGTGAAAAATGGTGGTCTTTATGATGGCCAATACGGTATTATCGCTGGATTTCTTGCCATCAAATACTTAAAGGAAACATACGGTGCGCCGCTTCGCAATATTGAAGTTGTAGCTATGGCTGAGGAAGAAGGCAGTCGCTTCCCATATTCTTTCTGGGGTTCTAAAAATATTGTTGGCGAGGCAAAGCCAGAAGATGTAAAAGATATAAAAGATTTTGATGGTGTTTCATTTGAAGACGCGATGCACCAAGCTGGGTTTGACTACAAGAAAGACGCCAAGGTGCGCGATGATCTAACATCCTTTGTGGAAATTCATGTCGAGCAAGGAAATGTTTTAGAAAAAGAGGAAAAAGCGGTAGGAGTTGTGCAGCATATCGTTGGCCAGCGACGCTATACAATTACAGTCAATGGTGAAGCCAATCATGCCGGAACAACACCGATGGGCTATCGAAAAGATGCCATGAATGCTGCTTCTCGCATGATTGCTCAAATCAATGATATGGCTGTTGCAGAAGGGGATCCGCTGGTGGCTACTGTCGGAAAAATGATCCTTGAACCAAATACAGTTAATGTCGTACCGGGCAAGGCTACATTTACCATGGATATCCGTCATACTCAAAAAGATGCCCTTGTTCATTTTACGAATAAAGTCGAGGAGAAATTGCGTGAGATTGCAGAGCGTGTTGGTGTTGAACTTGACATTGATATGTGGATGGATGCTGATCCTGTCCCAATGGATCCAAAAATCGTCAAGGTTATCCAGGAACAATGTGATCAAAACAACCTTGACTATAAAATGATGCATAGTGGTGCAGGCCATGATTCACAAGTAATTGCTCCAGTTATTCCAACAGCAATGATCTTTGTACCAAGCCGCAATGGAATCAGTCACTCACCAAATGAGTATACGAGTCCTGAACATTTGGCGGAAGGGGTACGTGCTCTTATTGGTGCATTATATGAATTAGGTTATCAAGCGTAAGTAACAACCCAAATAATTAATAAGCTTGGAGTGAAAAACGTGCTATATACTGTGATTAAAAAGAACTTATATCAGGACTCAGTTAGCCTGATGTTATTGACAAATCACTTATCCGCAATCGATGGTGTCAACCAGATTCAAGTGATGATGGGGACGCCAGCCAACAAAGATATTTTCAAAGGTTCTGGTCTTTATACGGATGAGTTGGAGGCAGCTAACCCGAGTGATCTTTGTATTGTCGTAAATTCAGATGATGAAGGCATTGTTGATAAGGTGGTTGAAGAAACAGAAACGTATCTGTCAAACCAATCTGCTGAATCGCAACAAAGCTCTATTCCAGTCGTTCGGACATGGGAAATGGCTGAAAATAAACTGCCAACTGCAGATGTTGCCTTGATTTCGATTGCCGGTGAACATGCACCAGCAGAAGCAAACAAAGCACTTGACCGTGGATTAAACGTGTTTATGTTTAGCGACAATGTCAGTGTTGAAGATGAATTGCAATTAAAGCAACGCGCACAAGATGAAGGTTTAATTGTCATGGGCCCTGACTGTGGTACCGGAATTCTAGATGGCGTCCCAATGGCATTTGCGAACGTTGTGGAAAAAGGAAACATCGGTATTGTTGGAGCATCCGGTACAGGTATCCAGGAAGTATCAACAATTATTGGCCGCAAAGGCGGGGGTGTGTCCCAAGCGATCGGTACTGGTGGTCGTGACCTTTCGTCAGATATCGGCGCGATTACGACGATTAGAGGATTACGCGTGCTTGACAACGATCCGGAGACAGATGTAATTACGTATATTTCGAAGCCACCAGCTCCAGAAGTAAGGGAGAAGGTTATCGAGGTATTTAAGACATTATCCAAACCGGTTGTAGCCATTTTTATGGGTGATAAACCGAAAGAAGCACATGATAATATTCATTACACATGGACACTAGAAGATACAGCATTGAAAGCCCTGGAATTAGCAAATAGCGGTCAAGCAGTAAAATATGATTTTGCGAACGACCAGGACATCCAAAAAGTAAAAGAAAATGGTGAGCAGCGTTACATCAAAGGATATTTCTGTGGTGGAACACTGGCGCACGAAGCAGCTATGATTATAGAAGATGCGCTAAACCTTGAAGGTGAAACCGAGCATACAGATGGCATGATGCTTCATTATCAAGGTCATGAAGTGATTGACCTTGGTGACGATGCATATACCCAGGGCCGTGCTCATCCAATGATTGATCCAACCTTACGTGTTGAAAAAGTTAAAGAAGCAGCTGCAGATTCTGAAACTGCTGTTATTCTGCTTGACAACGTCATTGGGTATGGCGCTCATGAAGATATGGCCGGCGTATTTGCTCCAGTTGTTCAAGAAGCCAAAGAAGAAGCGGCAAAACAAGGGAAAGCATTTGTAGCCATTGCTTCCGTAACTGGTACTGCAGACGATCCACAGGTATACCAGGAGCAAGTGGATAAATTAGAAGCAGCGGGTGTTATTGTAACTGACAGTAACGCTCAAGCAACGAAACTCGCTGTGGAAATTATTGACTATCTAAATGGCAAACAATCTGAAACTGCAACAACCGACAAACAAGTGCAAGAAAACGATAAAGTTGCTGAATTAATTGCCAGCAAACCTCGAGTGATTAACATTGGACTAAAAGGCTTTGCTGAAGCAATTTTGGAACATGGCGGTGAAGTTGTTCAATACCAATGGGCACCAATTGCCGGCGGAAACAAGCGATTAGCGAAAATCTTGGAAAAGCTTAAATAAGTAATGGTGAACAAGGAGGATATATCATGAAATATCAATCAATTCAAGAAGCCAATGAGGCAGTTATTCAACAGGTATTAGAATCACAACCATTTTTATTGGACGTTGTACCAGCAAAAACGGTAATTGACGAATTGAACGGGAAGGTCCTAATGCATGCTGGCCCACCAATCAAATGGGAAAATATGACACATCCAATGCAAGGTTCTTGTATCGGAGCAGCAATGTTTGAAGGCTGGGCTGACAACGAAGACGATGCGAAGAAAATGTTGGAAGCTGGTAAAGTTAAATTTATTCCATGTCATTCTGTAGATGCTGTAGGCCCTATGGGTGGTATCACATCAGCAAACATGCCTGTTGTTATTGTTGAAAATAAAGTAAACGGAAAACGCGCATACTGTAACCTGAACGAAGGCATTGGTGCTGTGCTTCGTTTTGGTGCATACAATGATGAAGTTATCAACCGTCTAAAATGGATGAAAGATGTACTTGGACCTGCACTATCGAAAGCATTGCAACAAATTGACGGCGGCATGAACGTAAACGTACTTGTTGCTAAAGCAATTACAATGGGTGACGAATTCCACCAACGTAATATTGCTGCATCTGCATTGTTCTTGAAAGATATTGTTCCATACTTATTAACTGCTGGTTTACCTGACAATGAACTGCAGGAAGTAACTAAGTTCTTGGCAGATACGGATCAGTTCTTCTTGAACATTATGATGGCTACAGCAAAAGTAACAATGGATTCTGCTGCTACGATTGAAGAAGGAAGCATCATCACTGCTTTGTCTCGTAACGGTTATGAATTCGGAATTAAAGTTAGCGGGCTCGGTGATCAATGGTTCACAGCACCAGTTAATACACCTGATGGCCTGTACTTCAGTGGTTACAGCGCAGAGGATGCAAACCCTGATATGGGTGATAGTGCTATTACTGAAGCATATGGTGTTGGTGGTATGGCTATGGTCGCTGCACCAGGCGTTGTTCGCTTCGTAGGTACTGGTGGATTTAACGATGCCGTGCAAACAAGTGATGAAATGCGTGAAATTTGCATTGCCAATAACCCAAACTTGTCTATTCCAACTTGGGACTTCCAAGGTACATGTCTTGGCATTGATATCCGTAAAGTAGTTGAAACAGGTATTACACCAGTGATCAACACAGGAATGGCGCATAAAGTTGCAGGTAATGGTCAAATTGGTGCAGGTACCGTTCGCGTTCCATTGGGCTGCTTTGAGAAAGCATTAGAAGCTCTTGCTGAGAAATACGGTGTAGAGGTCGAATAATAAACTTCAGTGATCATGCGGTGCTAATTCTCAACGGGCCGCATATCACTCACAACATGTTAAACATAGAAAGAGGTCAGGTTATGAGTAAAACAATTGTTGTTGCATTAGGTGGGAATGCCATTTTGCAACCGAATCAGGAAGGCACGTATGAAAACCAACTAAATAACGTGCGAACAAGCGCAAAGTTTTTAGCGAAGTTGATCCAAGATGGCTATAAGCTTGTCGTAACACATGGTAATGGCCCACAGGTTGGTAATATTCTTCGCCAAAATGAAGAAGCGGCAAATGTTGTACCACCAATGCCAATGGATGTATTAAATGGAGAATCCCAAGGCTTTATTGGCTACATGATGATTCAATGCTTACAAAGTGAATTAAAAGCACTTGGTATCGATACACCAGTTGTAAACTTAATCACTCGTGTCGAAGTTTCCAAAGACGATGAAGACTTCAATGATCCTTCAAAGCCAATTGGAACGTTCTATTCCGAAGAAGAAGCGAAAAAACTAATGGCAGAACGTGGCTGGAATATGAAAGAGGACTCCAATCGTGGCTGGCGCCGTGTTGTTCCATCACCACAACCAATCAATATATTGGAAGCTAATGCTGTTAAACAACTCGCTGAAGCAGGTAATGTTGTCGTTGCTGGCGGCGGCGGTGGCATTCCGGTTATTAAAACGGAAACTGGGGAATATGAAGGTATTGAAGCAGTGATCGACAAAGATCGAAGCGGACAAAAGCTGGCTGAAGAAGTAAATGCTGACGTATTTATGATTCTTACCGATGTAGAGCATGTGTTTGTTAACTTCGGCAAGCCAGAACAAAAAGCCTTGCAAGAAGTCACAGTCGATGACATGGAAGGTTACGTGGAAGAAGGCCAATTCAGTAAAGGCAGCATGGGACCAAAAGTTGAATCTGCACTGAAATTTGCCAGAAAAACTGGAACTTCCATCATCTGCTCATTAGAAAAAGTGGATGAAGCAATCCGGGGAAATAGTGGAACCATTATTTCAAGTAAAGCGAATGAACAAGTAAGTTAAAGAAGGAGCGATTCACGATGGGTTATCCAAACGATATTTTAACTTCAAGAGCTGTAGTGAAACCAGGGAAATACATGATTTTACCTCCACAAGGTTTGGTAAATAACGTTATCCCGGGATTTGAAAATGTATCCATGAGTATCCTGTCCTCACCAAAAACGGGTGCGAAGTTCGTCGATTATGTTGGAACTTTCCATCAAGGTGGTCAAAATAAACAAGGTTTTGGCGGACAAGACGATGTAGAAACATTTATTTATGTGCTGGAAGGCAAACTGAAGGCATGGGCTGATAAAGAAGAATTCACGCTTGAACAAGGCGGCTATCTATATTGCCCACCATCCGTCACCATGTACATGGAAAATGGCCAAGATGGCGATTCAAAATTCTTCTTGTACAAACAAAAGCATACCCCGTTAGAAGGTCATACACCGTGGGTTCATGCGGGTAATTCAAACGAAAACAAAGAAGAAATTTATGATGACATGGAAAATGTTCATATCCAGGACTTATTGCCAACAGATATTGCATTCGATATGAACTTCCATATCCTAACTTTTGATCCAGCAGCAAGTCATCCATTTGTGGAAACACACTATCAGCAGCATGGCGCTTACCTGTTGTCGGGTGAAGGAATGTACAATTTGGACAACGAATGGATTCCAGTGAAAAAAGACGACTATATTTTCATGGGAACTTATTGTTTGCAAGCTGCATATGCAGTAGGCCGCGAAAAACTTTCATACGTTTATTCCAAAGACTGCAATCGCGACGCTGATTTATAAGCGAGACACGGGGACAGGTCGAGATGATTGATGAACGTGGGGCCTGTCCTACGTTGCCCTTCTCTAAACGTTGGGGAAGGCTGTAAAAAGTCGCCGTAAAAATGTGTAAAAAGCCGATAAACAGGAGACAATTTTTTTATGCGGATTTTTCAGTAATCGCGGACAGGTCTCTTGTTCCAGCTTTAAGTCCACGATTTAGATATGTGGCAAATAGTGCTTCGGATATTTTGCGCACGTTATAAATGTTTAACGAAAATGGTAAAAGGCAACCTGCTTTTTACCATTCCTTGTATTAGGCAAAAACACCCCGTTGCATGTATAGCCGCTGGCGTTGGAATCTGGACATATCCCCCCTAACGTCGTAGTGTGTACGAAAAAAATAAGAGGTGTTCCAAATGAGAGTAACAAAAGAAAAATTAAAAGATTTAATTCAAACAAAATTAACCAAAGCCGGCCTAATGGAAGATCAAGCTGGAACTGTTGCGGATGTCCTTGTATTCGCTGATGCAAAAGGAATTCATTCCCACGGTGCAATGCGAGTTGAATATTATGCTGAACGTATTGCCAAAGGTGGAATTAATCATGATCCTGATTTCAAATTTGAAAAGACCGGTCCAAGTTCAGGGATTTTTCATGCTGATAATGGTGTAGGACATGTTGCTGCAAAGCGTGCGATGGATGAAGCGATTAACATAGCCAAAGAAAGTGGTGTAGCAGTTGTTGGCGTGAAAAAAATGAGTCATAGTGGTGCACTATCTTATTTCACCGAACATGCTGCTAAACATAGTATGATCGGTTTTTCCGTGTGTCAGTCAGATCCAATGGTTGTGCCATTTGGCGGTGCAGAACCCTATTATGGAACAAATCCGATTGCTTTTGCGGTACCTGGTGAAGATGGTAAAATGATCAGCTTTGATATGGCAACAACTGTGCAAGCGTGGGGTAAAATTCTGCACGCACGCTCGAAAAATGAACCCATTCCGGACACATGGGCAGTAGATGGAAAGGGAGAGCCGACAACTGATCCATTTAAAGTGCAGGCATTATTACCAATTTCCGGACCAAAAGGATATGGACTTGGCATGATGGTCGATGTTTTATCGGGTATCCTTTTAGGGCTTCCATTCGGCAACAAAGTATCTTCCATGTATCATGACTTAAGTGAAGGACGGAACCTTGGACAATTACACCTGGTAATCAATCCAGAAGTATTTACGTCTATCAAAGCATTTAAGCAAAACATTGCAACAACAATGAATGATTTAAATGGAATTAAACCTGCACCAGGATTCGATCAAGTGTTTTATCCTGGACAGAATTTAGAGGAACTTCAAAAAGAGTACGAAGAAAATGGTATTCCAATCGTTGATGATATTTATGCGTATTTGGAATCTGATGTTGTTCATAACAATGCGTATGACCATAATGATCCATTTGCTGAGTAGGGCATGAATCCATAGTTAGGTTAAAGAAAAGAGAGAAGGTGCATTCGTGAAAGTAGCTAAACAGAAACTAAAACAGTTAATGAAGAATAAACTTCATCAGGCTGGTTTGTCTGATGAACACGCAGATGGGGTGGCTGATGTACTTGTTCACGCCGATGCTCGTGGTGTGCACTCTCATGGTGCAATGCGCGTGGAATATTACGCAGAGCGAATTGCCAAAGGTGGCATTAATACAGAGCCAAATTTCCAATTTGAAAAGACTGGTCCGAGTACCGCGGTATTTGATGGTGATAATGGCGTTGGGCACGTTGCCGCGAAACAAGCAATGGATGAAGCGGTTAAGATGGCTAAGGAAAACGGCATTGCTGTTGTAGGTGTCAAACGAATTAGTCATAGTGGATCATTATCCTATTTTGTACAACAGGCGGCAAGAGAAAATCTCGTTGGTATTTCTGTTTGCCAATCTGATCCAATGGTTGTTCCATTTGGCGGTGCCGAAGCTTATTACGGAACCAATCCAATTGCCTTCGCTGCTCCAGGAGAAAATGATAAATTAATTACCTTTGATATGGCAACAACCGTACAAGCCTGGGGTAAAATATTGCATGCCCGCTCGAAAAATGAGGCAATCCCTGCTGATTGGGCTGTTGATGAAAATGGTGAGTCAACCACGAACCCGTTTGATGTTAAAGCATTATTACCAATTGCGGGACCAAAAGGATATGGCTTGATGATGATGGTCGATGTCTTATCCGGAATTTTGCTTGGCTTACCATTTGGTAATAAGGTATCCTCGATGTATCACGATTTAAGTGCCGGCCGCAACCTCGGTCAACTACATATCGTGATCAATCCGGAGTCCTTTACCAATTTGCAGCAGTTTAAGCAAAATATTTCGCAAACCATGACCGATCTTAATCAGATTAAGCCCGCTCCCGGATTTGATCATGTTTCCTATCCTGGTCAGCGCAGTGCCGAAAGAGAAGCAAAATACAATGAAGAGGGCATCGAGGTGGTTGACGATATTTATAACTACCTTGTCTCTGATACAATTCATAATAATAACTACGATCATAAAGATCCGTTCGCAAAATAACTAGTAAGAAGAGCCATGCATATCAAGCATGTGCTCTTTTTTTATCCCCTTAACGAACAGTAAGTCCTCCACTTTAAGTTTTTGAGCTGTAACGAAAAAAGATAAGTGGGGGTCGACTGCATGACAAAGGTCCGGTTCTGTTCTCAGCCTGCAGGGCGCAGGTCACAAAGGCGTTACAACTCAGATGTCTGAGAACTTAGCCTTTGTTCCCTATTCAGTGGGGGGAGAAAGGGCCGTCACGTCCTGTAACAACGCCTGCACTAGCACGTCTTCTGCGTCGAAAACCACCACTGAATAAAGTTTCGCTTTATTTGCTGTTACTTACAACTTGTGCAATTTGACTAATTTGTTGTTTTCTTTCAACATGGTTCTTTTTAATAAATTGACTTATTTTATATAATATCATTGTTCAAATATAACAATGGATTGTTCAAGTGGTTTAAAGGTTCGTAAATCCTTATGCTTTCCATACAATTACTTTTATTTATTTTGTCCAATGGGTATGAAGACCTGCATTTGAATGTATTATATAATCAATTTATACAAGGATATTGAGGCTCGGGCGGTCAGCAACATCCTTCAGTCAACAAATTGATAGCGGACAACCATGATTGGTATGGGCAATGGTATCAGATGATAACGCTATCGTAATAAAAATGTTTAAAGGGGTTAAAATATAATGGCGAAGAGTTTGGAATCCGTAAAAGAGGTGGATGTAAAAAAGATGGAGACTCAACCAATAAAGGAAGTAGAAGGATCACTTAGACCAAATACAGCGAAGGATCGAACCGTTGGTAAGATACCTTACATGTTCATGTGGGTCGGCGATGGCGTCAACATGGGTAATATGACGTTGGGGGCGAGTGTTGTTGTTGCGGGGGTAGCAACGTTAAATATTTTTCAGACGCTGGCTGCAGCTCTTATCGCAATTTTAATTATTTCTACGGTTTTTGCATTAAATGACCGGATGGGCTATAAAGAAGGAGTTCCATTTGTTGTCCAACTTCGCATGTCGTTTGGTATTAAGGGAACAATTATCTCATCCCTTATGCGGGGGATTCCTGCGATTATCTGGTATGGTGTACAAAGCTGGATTGGTGGAACAGCATTAAATGAAATTATGAAGATCGTGACCGGGGGTTCATTTAATAATAGTGCCATTTGCTTTGTAGCATTGATCTTGGTACAAATCGTTCTCTCATGGTACGGATTTAAAGCAATCAAATGGGTGGAAACACTTGCATCTATTGTTATTATGGTTGCAATGATTTATGTATTCATTATTCTTGTAACCTCATATGGCAGTGAGTTAGCGCAAAATTGGGTTAAGATTGATGGGTCATGGGGACTTCCATTCTTTGGATATATTATGGTGTTCCTTGGAAATTACGCGGCTATCTTTTTAAATGCATCGGACTATTCAAGAGAATTGGAAGCAGGAATTAGTGATGGAAAACGTGGCTTTCTGTATTTTTCACCGATTGTTATGGCGTACGGCTTTATCTTGATCGTTGGTGCCATGGTAGCAAGTGTTACAGGGGTAACCAATCCGCCAACCGCATTGGCGATTGTTATCGATAATTCATATGTAACATTTGGTGTGTCGGTATTTATTGTTATGGCTACTATTGCAACGAATATGGTGGCAAATGTGATTGCACCAACATATATTATAAGCTTGTTTACCAAAGCCAAATATAAAGTCGCTGTTACCATTACCGGACTCCTCGCAATGGGTGCTTTCCCGTGGTTACTCGTTCAAGAAAGCAACTCAAGTGGACTGGACATGTTTATCAAGATCTATTCAGCGTTTTTAGGTCCGATTGTGGCTATATTGCTAATTGAATATTACGTGTTACGAAAACAAAAAGTAGATATCGACAGCCTGTATCAGGAAAATGGACCATTTGCCGGATTTAATCCAACAGCTATGCTGGCAATGTTTATCGGAGCAGCAGTTGCCTTTATTAATGTCGATCTAGCCTGGGTGATTGGCTTTGTCACTGCAAGTATTGCCTATATGCTATTGTCGAAGTTTGCTTTTAAAAATTCGCGATTTAAGAAAAATACAATATTTGAGAAATAATGGACATGGTGTATCAATGAATGTTTATGGGCAGATATATATTCATGATAAACCTAGAAATAAAATCCCGACCCTTAACAAGGGCCGGGATTTTATTTCTGACAAAAATTGTTCAAAGTAAATAACTACTTATTCAATATATACAAAATAAGACAATCAGTAATGCATAAGCAACAACAATCATTACCTAATTTGTTTAGTAGACATAAGGAACTAACAGAGAAATTGTTGTATAATGACAATGGTGCTAAGAGGAATAGGTTATAAATAGAAAAGGATTATGTCATCCATTTTAACGTAAATCAAAAGCATGGTATAGGCTAAATGGTAGGTAAGTATTCCCAAAAAGAAAATACACAAATAAAGGGTTAATTTCTTCCGCTATACAAAAAATGTATATGAATGACTCCTAGATAATACTCCAATAGAACCGACAACAACGTATTTTACATTTTTCAAGGAGGCATTTTTTTGGAACAAATTGATCGCGAGCGATTTAAAAAAGCTGGTTATAGTGAAGATGTTCTGCCAGCAAAGGAATCGGAAAGAACATGGAACATCGGCAATTACTTCACCGTATGGATGGGATCGGTGCATAACATACCAAACTATGTTGCAATAGGCGGCCTGTTTGCCTTAGGAATGTCTGTTGGGCAAGTTTTTACATCAATTATGGTTGGGGCTGTAATTATTGCTGCGGTATTGATCTTTAATGGTTACGCCGGTTCAAAATATGGACTGCCATTTGCCATGTATTTACGCACCGCTTTTGGAACAAAGGGTGCGGTTATTCCCGGGGTAATTCGCGGGGTGATTTCTGCGATTATGTGGTTTGGATTTCAAACCTACGCAGGGAGTGAAGCACTGCTTATTTTAATCGGTAAACTCTGGCCTGCCTTCTTAACGTTGGGTGGCGATTGGAGTTTCTTTGGATTATCATTCCCAGGGCTTATTTCATTCGTGTTATTCTGGCTGTTTAACGTTGCGTTAATATATGGTGGAATGGGCTTCCTTGGTAGGTTTACTAATTATCTGTCCCCATTGATTTATATAGTATTTGGTGGAATGGCAATTTGGGCCATTAGTTTAGCAGGAGGGATTGGACCGATTTTGCATTATAGCGCGGAGGGGATTAGCGGTAATAAGGTTATCGTCTTTCTTGGTGCAGTTGTAGCGGTTATTGCTGCTTGGGCTCCACCGATGGTTAATGTCGCTGATTTCACCCGGCTCGCTAAGACACATAAAGATCAGGTAGTCGGGCAAACGTTGGGCATTATTATCACATATATTCTGTTTGCCGTAGCAAGTATTGCGATTATTGTCGGATCTGAAGTTGCGTTTGGCACGCCAATCTGGAACGTACTTGACGTTGTATCTCGTTTTGACAGTGGTTTTGCAATAGGGATATCTGTATTAACCTTATGCTTGACAACGCTATCGGTAAACGTCACAGGAAATATTGTGCCAGCTGGTTATCAATTGGCCTCCCTATTTTCTAAACTCAATTTTAAAACGGGTGCAACGATTGCTGCTATCCTTGGTACCGTCTATATGCCTTGGAAGTTAATGGAGAATTCAACAAGTATTTTTGCTTTCTTGAATATCGTATCTGGTTTGTTAGCACCTATTACCGGGATCTTGCTGGCACATTATTTTATCGTTTCAAAGCAAAAAATTGATTTGAATGAATTGTACTCCAAACAGGGTAAGTATCATTACTACAAAGGGTTTAACATAAATGCGATTATCACGCTTGTTATTTCTGGTGTATTAGCCCTGATTGGTAATTTCGTACCATTCTTTGAACCACTTTATAAATTGTCTTGGTTCGTTGGCATTGTATCAGCGATTATTATCTATACCTTGCTCGAATATTCAAAAGCATCGTCTAAAGTACGTGTAAGGAAGGTAGCAACTGAGTACAAATAACAGGAACAGTTTTTTACTTGTATCGAAAGGGGAATGTAATGTGAGCTATGATTTAATTATTAAAGGCGGAAATGTTGTTTTACACGATGGAGTATACCAAGTTGAAATTGGTGTGAAGGATGAAAAAATCGCATGTATTGCCGAGCAAATTGATGGGGATGCGAAGGAAGTAATTGATGCGCAGGGGCAATATGTCCTGCCAGGTATGATCGATACCCATGTACACATTTCAGAACCTGGTCGGACGGAATGGGAAGGATTTGAAACAGGTTCCAAATCACTCGCGGCAGGTGGAACCACAAGTTATGTGGAAATGCCGCTTAATGCATTACCTGCTACAACTTATAAGGAGGCACTTGATCTTAAATTAGAAGCAGCCAAAGATCAGAATTATGTGGACTATGCTTTTTATGGCGGTCTTGTTCCAGGGAATTTGGACAAACTAGCAGAGTTGGATGAAGCTGGAGTGCTTGCGTTTAAATGCTTTATCTCGAATTGTGGCAGTGATATTCCAGGAGATTTTACCAATGTTGATGACTATACGCTATACAAAGGAATGCAAAAACTGGCTGAATTGGATCAGCTGTTATGTATCCATGCTGAAAATCCAACCATTACGGATAAACTTGCAGAGGAAATGGTAGCAAAGGGCAAAACCACAGCAATGGATTATGTAGAATCCCGTCCAATTTTTACCGAAGTAGAAGCAGTTCAGCGTGCATTGCTATTTGCTAAAGAGACTGGCTGTAAGCTGCATTTAGTACACATAAGCACATCAGAAGCTGTACAGGCTATTTTAAAAGCTCGAGAAGAAGGAGTCGATGTGACGCTTGAATCATGTACACATTACTTCGCCTTGACCGCAGAGGATGTTGCTGAAATTGGACCGCGAGCCAAATGCCAGCCACCATTGAGAAAAGCGAAGGATCAGGCAAAATTGTGGGATGAGTTAATGAATGGAAATATTGACTGGCTAACCTCCGATCATTCGCCTTGTACGGAAGATCTAAAAGAAGGCAATATTTTTGAAGCATGGGGCGGTATCAGTGGTGCACAGAATAACGTGGATATCATGTTTGATCTAGCCGTGAAACAACATGGAATGCCAGTGCATACATTTGTTGATTTGATTGCAATGACACCATCCAAACGATTCAACATGCCGAATAAAGGTGAAATTGCTGTATCTAAAGATGCAGATATCATTTTTGTCGATCCAAATCAATCGTATACATTAAAACGTGAAGATCTATATTATAAGAACAAACACAGTGCCTATGAAGGTCGGAAAATTGACTGTCGCGTAACCAAAACCATTTTACGCGGAAATGTCGTCTATGATCTTGACGAAGGGATTGTCGGCGAGCCTAAAGGACAGCTTATGACCAAGCCTCAAGTGACAGCAAACAAGTAATAGCAGCAACAGAATGGTAGGAGGAATTGTTTGATGACTAGTTATGATTTACTTATTAAAAATGGAACGATTGTAACAGCGGATGCAATGATGCAAGGAGATATTGCTATTAAGAATGGCAAAATCCAGGAAGTGGCAACCAATCGCGCTATTGGGGATACAATGGCTGATCGTGTTATCGATGCTGAGGGCCTTCATATTTTCCCTGGTTTGATCGATGCGCATGTTCATTTCAATGAGCCGGGAAGAACCGAATGGGAAGGATTGGAAACTGGCAGTAAGAGTCTTGCAGCTGGTGGAGCGACAACGTTCTTTGATATGCCGTTAAACAGTACTCCACCAGTCATTGATCGGGAACAACTAGACATAAAACGCAGGCTCGGCGAGGAAAAGTCTGTAGTTAATCCAAAATACTGGGGCGGACTTGTTCCCGAAAGTGTTGATAAGTTAAAAGAAATGCATGATGGTGGGGTTATCGGATTTAAAGCATTCATGCCACCAAGTGGAATCGATGATTTTCATAATGCGGATGACGAGACCCTTTATCGGGGGATGCGGGAAATTGCTTCATTAGGCTCGATATTGGCGGTTCATGCTGAAAGTCCAGCTATTTGCGAAGTGCTTGCCGAGGAAAAACAGCGTGAGGGAAAAACATCTGCACGAGACTTTGTGGAATCACGTCCCATTATTTCCGAAGTCGAAGCAGTACGTAGAGTCATTTCCTATGCCGAAGCAACCGGATGCAAACTGCACATTGTTCATGCCAGTAACCGTAAAGTCGTCCAGGTGGTTCGAGAAGCACAGCAACGTGGGGTTGATGTGACCGTTGAGACGTGTCCACATTACTTGACGCTTACAGTCGACGATCTGGCAGAAATGGGAGGCGTTGCCAAGTGTACACCGCCATTACGTGATCAGGATGTAGTAGATGACTTATGGAATGCTGTTGCAAACGGTGAAATCAATGTGATCGGCTCTGACCATTCGCCAGCACCTGCTGATATGAAAATTATTACAGATAACTTTTTCGAAGGCTGGGGTGGCATTTCTGGTGCCCAATCAACGCTGAATAACCTTTTAACTGAGGGATATTTCAAGCGTGGCCTGTCACTTGAGAAAATTGTGGCAGTAACGTCGACAAATCCAGCTAAACGCTTTGGTTTGACGGGAAAAGGTAACATTGCTGCCGGCTTTGATGCGGACATTACATTGGTGGACTTAAGTGAAAGCTTTACATTGAAGAGTGAAGACTTATACTATCGTCATAAACATTCTCCATACGTTGGTAAAACCTATCAAGGGAATGTAAAAACAACGATTGTTAATGGTGAAGTAGTTTATGATAATGGCGAAATTGTTATGAGTAAATAAAGTGTAATACCTTGGCGGGTTTAGCGCTCTGCCATTTCAATAAGGATCCACCGCCCTTTTGTTAGAGGGCGACGGATCTTTTGTATTATCTAGAAAATAGTGCAGGCAAAGGAGAGGTTAAGATGGAAAGAAAAACATATGACGGTAAAAATGTAAAAGCATCTGGACCATACGCTAATGCGGTTGATGCTGGCGAATTTGTTTATTTATCTGGACAGACAGCGAAAAACATCGCAAACGCACCGGATCTGACTGGCGATATTGCTGCCCAAACGAAGCAATGTTTTCTGAATTTGCGTGAAGTATTAGTTGACGCAGGATTGACGTTGGACGATGTTGTAAAGGTAAATGTATACTTAACAACGATGAAGCATTTCGATGCGATGAACTCGGTATATGAAACCCAATTCAATAAACCATACCCGGCAAGAACATGTGTCGCTGTGTTGGAATTGCCACTCGGAGCAGAAGTCGAGATTGAGATGATTGTGAGGAAGCGATAAGAGTTGAGAAGTGACCTTGAGGATGCATGTTAATTAGATGTGGTGGATGCGTTATTTAGGAAGAGCACCAGGTGAACGAGAAAGAGTCGTGTGAAATCGGGTGAAAACCCGGTCAAGTGGGGGCATCTGATCCCCACTTGACCCATGATTCGTCCACAATAATGTAAAAAATGATGCGACATGCGGCCTATACAAGATAACTGGAAAAAGCATCTGACATCTTCATTTGGTTGAAAACGTGCTCGGGCCCCTGAAAAGTGCCAAAGCCACATCAAAACGAACCGGAGCCCACCCGAAACGGACCGGGAAGTTTTTAGACGAATCCATTTCATTTTTTCAGCAGTATCACCCCGTCCCTGTGTTGTCTCATTTTGATTCCTCATCCTCCTCCAGAATAGATCCAATAATTAACGCTACACGAATACGCAACGAATCCTGGGGATCGCGGAACGAACAATTAAGGAGTTCTTCCGTTTTTTTAATTCGGTATTTCACTGTATTACGATGAATGTAAAGTTTCCTCGATGTATCAGAGATTTCACACTGGCAATTTAGGTAGACTTCAATCGTCTTGACTAATTCTACATCTTCCTTGCTTTGTGGATAGGCAAGTGATTTTAACGTGTTTTCATACAGCGCCTTTAAATCTTTTCGAGGCAGTGTATTCAATAATTCCTTGATTTCCCTTGTTTTATAAAAATTTACAAATCCTGTCATGTTCAATTCATATCCATTAAGTATGGCTTCGACAGCCTCTTGATATGCGGTTGGAATATCGACAAGGGAATGAACTGGATTGCTAATCCCAAAGGAAACGGAATATTCATCTTGCATGTTGCTCTTCGCCTGTTCAATGAAATCAGAAACAACATCAACCTCTGCTTCCGTATAATGTGCGAATTGCAGCACCATAACGAAGTATTTTTCTTTTGTAAATAACGTTGCCTCCATTTTTGCGTTAATGATTTCATCCTCTAACTGATCGTAAATGCTATGATGCAGCTCGCCAACCTTTTTTTCGTATAGCTGCAGGTTTTCGTAATTATCCCCTTTTGCGTCAACGGTACACACAATACATATACAATCCTTGTCAGCCTTCAAGCCATAATAATCAGCGCGGCTAAGAATCTCTTCGTCTGAATGAAGCCGCATTTCGATTAGGTCAGCAAAAAAGTTGTTCTTCAATAATCTGGAGTTTTCTTCAATTGCCTGCTCCTTTATCAGTGTAAATGAAATCACGTTTCCAGCTTGTTCGATTGCCATTTGTGATGATGGATATGGCAATGTTAATGCATCAATAATGGCAAGCATACTAGGGTGCTGGCGTTTAGTTTGTACAGGGAAGGTGGTGACAGATTGATGATTTTTGGACGGAATGATAAAGGTGTTCCCTTGTCCAGCAGTCACAAGGTCATCTTTAACCGCCGAAATGATTTCATCCTCGACGACTTGCATGGAATCCATTCGAAAATCATGGCTCTGGGCGATTTTTTCCCCGCGATGATTTAGCAGAAGGGTCGGACGTACCAGGAAATGACCAAGCTGCTCGACAAGCCCGTTCAGACTGTACCCTTTGATCATCATATCGGAAAATTCTTTTTGCACATGCAAGGCATAATACAATTGTTCCGCCTCATGATCATTTAGATAATTCAAGATATGACGGGATAAATCACCCAATGTCCGGTCAGTTGGTAAATCGATAATTGGAAAAGCCAGGTCATCGGCAAGCAATTTTACTTCGTCAGGTATTTTCTTTAAAAACCGGTTCACTTTGATGATCATGCCAGATGCATTTAGCGCATGCATTTGTTTAATCAGTTCGCACATCTTTTGTATGTCATCCTGAAAACCGTAACCAGTGGTAAGTAATAAATGATTTTTATCTAAAAAGTTGATAACGTCAGGTGTATCGGATATATTGACGAATTGAACATTTCTGGTAAGGCCGCGATGCCCTGCCAACACAATGCATTCTTTCATTCCTTCTAAAATAAATAAATTATTTACTGTTTTCATTATCATCGCTCACTTTAACTGCATTTAAATGGAACGTAGGTGTTCCATTCATCATTCTTATTATACGTTAATAATAGACAAAAATCAAAGCATTGTTTAGCTGTTTTAAACAATGACTTTTTTTGGATGATCGTCTAAAATAGAGTGGTTAGTGAATACTGCACTTCAAAGTGGAGAAAGCATTGTCTTTTTGGTATTGTATTTACGTGTAAACGCACAATTTGGAGGGAAGATAATGGATAGCAGTGGACAAATAACAGCAAACGCACAGGCTGTAAGTACCAATGTTTTTCCAATTGTTCAGGAAACACCAATAGGAAGCATTCATAGCGTGTTCGCGAATAGTTTCAATCTAATATTTGGCGAACGTCTTGTCCATATTGGTTCCATGGAAAATGGACTGGCTCCGTTTGGTATTGGTATACAACCGAATGATGCATCAAGCTTCATCCGTTTTGTACGTCGGGATCAGCACGTTATGTGGAATCAATCATCCAATTCACTCCTCTTTGACGGGGGAATAAGCCTCGCCCTTGATCATGCCCAACACATGAATCTTTCTCTTCAAAAAGCCAGCTATGATCAAGCAATATTAATACAAAACATGAATGGTGTACTTAACCGATTATCGAGAGACCATTGGCAAACTGGTATTGTGGATGCAAATCAGCAACAAACGCTCCTTCATTACCTGCAATCGTCCTTCGACGTGAGCAGTAGCCACCGTGCATTAGCGGAAATGGCTAAACTAGCATCACTGGTACAGGATGATAAAACAATTACCCCACAGGCTGTTTTTGATTATTGGATTGGCAGGGGAATTGGCTTGACGCCAAGCGGTGATGATCTGATCACGGGAATGTGCGCCATGTTGTCCGTTCTTAACGGGCGGGTTGAACCGTTGCACGGACAGTTGCAATCCTATGTGTTAGAAAATGGTTTAAAACGAACAACCCCAATCGGCTGTGAATATTTAGTCTATGCAGCTCGGCAGCAGTTTCACACCCATCTAATCAACATGTGTCATTCATTACTTCAGCCTGAAAAAGTAAATGTACAAACAGCACTTGATGAAATGAAAAAAATAGGCCATACTTCTGGTGCAGATACGTTAATTGGGATACTATTAGCAATAAAAGTGATAACTGCATGATATGGGGAGGGTTCTGATAAAAAAGAACAAAGGCTAAGGTCGAAACGTCCTGTTACAACGCCTTTGTGACCTGTATCGTGCAGCCCTGAACAGAATCGGACCTTTGTCATGCAGTTAACCCCCACTTATCTTTTTAAATTTTATCTTAAAATCATGAAGTGGGAGTTTTACTGCGCGTTAAGAGCAAGATAAATATGCATGAAAAAGAGACATACTAATTGGTGGAAATAAAGGAAGGTGAATAATGGTGAATGGCTTATTAAAATCAAGTAATTGGCTATCAGGGCTTCAATGGCTCTTTTTTATTTTTACGAACATTGTTGTCATACCAATTACGGTTGGCGCAGCCTTTGAGCTTCCCCAGGATAAAATAGCTGGCATACTTCAACTGTCGTTTGCTATGACAGGCATCGCTTGTATTATTCAAGGTTTATTAGGGCACAAACGGGCGATTATGGAAGGAAACTCAGGGCTTTGGTGGGGCGTTATCCTGACATTGTGCTCCACTGCAGTTGCACAAGGGATGCCGTTAACTACATTAGGCGGCAGTCTTACCGTTGGTGTTATTATTTCTGGAATCTTAACCATTATTATTGGGGTGACAGGGCTTGGACCATTTCTTGCTAAGCTGTTTAACCCAGGTGTAATGGGCGTATTTATGTTTTTATTTGGTGCGAAATTAATTGGGATATTTTTGAAAGGAATGTTAGGGATCCCATTTGGTAATGAGGCAGATTCAGCAACCATTGATTTATCCATTTCATTGTTGTCGATTATTATCGCGATTATTGTAACTATTATTAGCATTAAAGCACCACCAGCTGTCCGACGTTATGCATTGTTAATCGGTATCGTCATTGGCTGGATTGCCTTTAATCTGACATTCGGAAAACAGAATACGATTGAACAATCAGGATCATCATCGGGCATTGAATTATTTCCGCTTGGTAAACCTGCATTTGATGTAGGGGTTATTATCACCACCATTATTGCTGGTCTGCTTAATACGGCCAATACGTTCGGGGCGCTAAAAGGAACCGATAGCATGTATGGTGAAGAGACAACGAAGGGTCAATACCGCCGATCCTTTACGATTACGGGCATCTTTACCGGGATTGCCGGCGTGCTTGGCCTTGTTCCATATGCACCATATGTATCATCGATTGGGTTCCTGAGTCAGACAGGGATCATTAAACGGCTGCCATTTATCCTTGGCGGGTTTATGTTCTTCGTCATGGGAATTATCCCGCCAATCGGGCATTTCTTCTCACTATTACCATTAAGCATTGGTAGCGCCGTATTATTTGTTTCTTATTTACAGCTATTAAATTCATCATGGAACTTTTTCAGTCAGGTTAAATTTAATACGTTCAATGTCTATCGATCAGCTATCCCGCTATTTGTCGGAATCATTATCATGACATTGCCGCTGTCGTATTTTGAATCTCTGCCAGATTTCATCCGCCCAGTCATCAGCAGCGGCCTCTTAGTAGGAATCATCCTGGCACTTGTGCTGGAAAATGTGTTTAAATGGGATCGAATAGGAGAGCCAAGCAGTTCACAAGCCCAAAGTAAATAGCCTGGGGATGAGTAGCGCACATGTACCGTGGCGCAGACTCGTTACGTATGGTGAGACACAGAACCTGTCCGTGTCTCACCATTTTTTCATTTATGTGGGCTAGGGCTGGGGGATAGTCGAGAAAAAGTAGGAATCAATCGAGATCAGGTGCTAAGCAATCGGAAATAGGCGCCGAACGATCGAGAAATAAGTCTAAACAATCGGGAGCAAGTTCGCTGCTCACTCAACTTTCTCTAATCCGATCGTCGACGCGCACTCTCAACAATCCTGAACAAGCCGCAAGCTCCGCAAAAAGGAAAGAAACACACTATATGTGCTTCTTTCCTTTTTTAAATTAATTAACTTCAACGCTTTCCTTGTTCACCCGCGCAACAAACGCTTTCATTAACCCTGGTAGATCGGGCCATGCGTGACCAGATATCAGGTTTCCGTCTATGTGCAAAGGCTCCTCGATATATGTGCCGCCCGCTGCTTCAACTTCTGGCTTACAAGCGATATAAGCAGTCATTTCCCTTCCCTTTAAATGCTCTTGAACCGTGGTAAGGACCAGACTGGCATGACAGACAGCTGCGATCGGTTTGTTCGCTTCAAAAAAGTGGCTAACAATTCCCGGGATGTGTTCATTGAGTCGAATATGCTCTGGAGCCCGTCCACCAGGGATGATCAGTGCATCATAGTCATTTGGGTCAATCGTTTCAAAAGTTGCCGTTGCCTCAATCAAATATCCTTCTTTTTCCGTATACGTTTCCCAGCCGATGAAGTCATGGACGACCGTATGCAACTGTCTCGCACTAGACGCGGCAATCGTTGTTTCATACCCTTCCTCAAGGCAGCGAAAGTAAGGATAGTAAATTTCTAGCGCTTCAACTGCATCGCCGGCGATAATTAATATCTTTTTCGCCATAAATAACCCCTCCTATAATAGTGTGTATTACTTCTATTCTAGGTTGAAGTCTAAAATTCCTGCTCGCAAAAAAATTATGGGGTACGATGGACCTGTCTGGGATTTTGCTGAAAAAATTATTTGGCGCAAGAATGAAAGGCAGCAGAACTGTAGCTGGGAGAGAATGCAACTCAAACGGGAGAGAACCTGGCCAAAACGGGACAACGGTTCCTTTTCCCGTCATTTACAGGGGTGGTTTTTTTTACCCTTTTCGTGTTAAATAGGGGGTGAAGAGATCAATGAAAAGAGATGAGATATTATGGAAAGGTTGCAGCACGAGGATATGGAGATTGTTAAAATTGCAGTGAACCCACTGTTTCCGGTTTTATCCGTTTATATATATTTCATTGATGGTATGCTTGTTGACACTGGTCCGCGAATCCAAAAGCGCCAATTGAGGCGTGCGTTTTCGTCGTGGAATATCGAGCGTGTGGCGCTAACACACTCGCATGAGGATCATACAGGAATGGTCTCTTGGATTGGGAAACATACTAATGCGGAATTGCTTTGCGATGAAAAAATGATCGCCAATGCCCGCAAAAAAGAACGACTTCCTTGGTACCGTGAACTGTTTGTTGGACCAAGGCGGGCTTTTTCACCTGCACCCTTTCCAAAAACCATTCGAACGTCAAACCATACCTTTTATCCAATCGAGACACCAGGGCATACCCAGGATCATGTCTGTCTACTGGAACCGAACAAAGGCTGGCTGTTTACAGGTGATCTGTATATCACGCCATATCCCAAAGTGTTTATGAAAGAAGAGTCGATTTCCGGCTATATTGACTCCATTAACAAACTGAATTCCTATGATTACCATACGGTGTTTTGCGGTCATGAAGGTATCATTCATGATGGCAAAGAAATGATGAATCGGAAATTAGCATACTTGCAAAGGACAAGGGATGAAGTTGTACGGATGAATCGGTTGGGATATACCGAACGGGAAATTAGTAAACGAATTTTTCCCAAAAGTGTGCAGCTGGAAAGGGTCACATTTGGCTCCTTTTCCCGCATGAATTTGATCCGTTCCTGTTTAGAAAAACCACAATAAGCATAGCATGACCTTTACCATGATTAATACAAAGATAGGGGGACGCTTCCGGCCCAAATATAAAACCCGACATATTAGGGAATATCCTTTTGCTGCTTAAAAAGATACGATAGGAATATACGATTTTGAAGGAGGAAAATAAACATGGCAGAAGTAAAAGATATTTTTCAGGAGATTGATACCGCATTAAAAGAAGATTCCAGTCGTACAAAGGGAGTAGAGGCGGTATATCAGTTTGACCTTGATGGAGGAGACTCGGTATATCAGCTTATTTTACGTGGTGATGATAGTTATGCTACAGAAGGGGAAAAAGAAACCCCGGATTGCACATTGAAAATGTCATCGGAAAATTTTGAGAAAATGGTCGATGGGAATCTGAATGGAACGCAAGCATTTATGACTGGAAAACTCAAAGTGAAAGGAAACATGGGGCTAGCCCTAAAACTTCAGGATATCTTGTCCTCGTATAAATCAGCAGCACAATAATAGCACCGTCTACGAAGCAAAGCCCTGTTCAAGTCACCTACAGGGCTTTTGCACAGTCACAAACAAATGAAAAGGGAGGAATAGATGTGATAGCATTTCAGCCGACAGAAGATGAAGCAGCTTTTATTGATGTCGCAGTTTCCTTAGCAGCAGATAAGCTTCGTCCCATAGCGCGAACGTGTGAACAACATAAAGAAGTAGCAGCAAACCTTACACAGGAAGCTGCAGAATTAGGTTTTTTGTCGCTTGAGATGACTGAAGATTGGGATGGTTTGGAACTATCGTTAATTTCTCAGGCACAAATTTGGAAGGCACTTAGCTATGGAGACCTTGGGATCGTCCAGGGATTTTCCGGTGCAGGGGATGCCGCGTCGTTTTTACGACTGATTCCTGATAATACGTTATTAGCATCATATAAACCAAGTATCACAAATGGGGCTACGGTGGCATGGATCGATATTCAAGAAGAAATCCAAAGTGATCTCACAATTGAAAATAATTGTCTAAACGGGATATCAAAGCCGGTCCGACTGGCAAAGGATGCGCAATATGTGATGATTACGACTACAGATGCTGCCGAGGAGCCAATTGTTCTGTGGCTTGATAAAGATTTGTGTAATTGGCAGGTAAAAGATGGCGATTATCGTCTCGGTTTACTGGCTTCCGGTTTAGCACGTCTTCACTTTGACAATGTACAGATTTCTAATAACAATATCGTTGCAAAAGGGGAGCAAGCAGTAGATTTAATCAAGCAGGCCTCCACACGGATACGAATTTTGCAAGCCGCGAAAGAAGTCGGTCTAATGGAGGCAGCCCTTGATTACGCGACGGAATATACCGCGGGACGAAAAGCATTTGGTCAGGAAATTGCCAAATTTCAAGGGGTATCATTCCGGATTGCGACAATGGCAATGGAAGCGAGGGCTGCCAATCACCTTGTTTGGCAGGCGGCACTTGCGGTTGATGATGGAGATGCCAATGCTGCTGGATATGCAATACGGGCGCTATATCGAGCCCATCGATCGGTGCGATATGTAACTGATTCCGCGGTGCAAATGCTTGGGGGACACGGGTTCGTACAAGACTTTCCAGTAGAAAAATGGATGCGCGATGCCCAAGCACAGGTTGCCCTTTATGGACGTGAACGTGACTTGCTGGGCCGTCGTGGGGAACAACTCATTGGACCAGGGAAGGAGGTATCGGTAAATTGATTTCATTCCAGTTATCCGAACAACAACAGCAGATAAAAGAAATGACGCATTGGTTTGCCGAAAATGAAATACGCCCCATTTCGCTGGAAGCGGACAAAATGGAAAAAGTTCCTGAAGCGTGGCTGGATAATGTGAATAGAATGGGAATCCATCTTAACACCTCCTCATTTGGTGGGGGCGGTGACAAATCGTCATCAGGGAAAAAACCGAAGAAAGAGCGTGAAGGAAATCGGTTGGGCGTTATTGCTACCGAGGAAATTGCTTGGGGAGATCCGGCCATTGCTTTATCATTACCTGGCGCAGGACTTGGCGGCCCCCCGGTAGAGAGTAGTGGGACACCCGAGCAAAAGGAGCGTTTCCTGACGATTTTTACTAAGGATAAGCCGCGCTGGGGTGCATATGCCTTAACTGAGCCAGAAGCAGGATCGGATGCATCTGGTATCCAAACAACGGCCCAAAAAGCTAATGGTGGGTATATTTTAAATGGGCAGAAAATTTTTATAACGAATGGTGGCCGTGCATCATGGGTGGTCGTGTTTGCAACGGTGGACAAATTACTCGGACGTACGGGGCAACGTGCATTTGTGGTGGAAAAAGGAACTCCTGGATTCAGTTGCTCCAGATTAGCAAAAAAAATGGGACTACGGGCAAATGAAACTGCTGAACTAGTAATGGAAGATTGCTTTGTACCGGATGAAAATCTATTAGGAGGGGAGGAACTCTATCAAACGAGCAGTTCCAAACCATCCGGCTTTCAGGTGGCTATGAAAACCTTTGACAGCACACGGCCGATCGTTGCTTCAATGGCAACAGGAATTGCCCGGGCTGCTTACGAGTATACCCTTGATATTGTGCGGCGGGAGTATCCAAGACAGGGTCGATTATATCATGACACTGCTGACATATTAGCGGAAGCGGAACAAGATATTGCTGCCGCACGGTTATTAACATGGGAAGCAGCGTGGAAGGCAGACGCAGGAATCGCCAATGCAAAAGAAGCTGCCATGTGCAAGGCTTATGCGGGGCAAATGTCACTGGATGTTTGTGCGAAGTGTTTGGAGATCCTTGGGCCAGTTGGTTTAGATGGACACATTGTTGAAAAATTGTATCGGGATGTTAAAGTGTTTGATATTTTCGAGGGGACGAACCAAGTACAGCATTTGGTCATTGCTCGTCGTCAATATGATCCATACGAGATACGAGTTTAGGGAGGAAAGAAAACGTGACCTATCAAACGATTCAACTAGAAAAACGCGCAAAAGGGGTGACATGGATTACAATCGATAACCCACCCGCGAATGCAATTGGAGAAGAACTAATGCAGGAATTAGAGGATGCAGCACAGGAATGCAGCACAGATCAGTCGGTTCGTGTTGTTGTGATTACCTCGACCCATCCAAAGATTTTTCTGGCGGGTGCGGATTTAAAAGAAATGATTCAAAATGGCGGGAACTATGCGGAAGAGGAAGATGCTGTCGCGAAACAGAGTGCACGGATGCAAGCGTGTTTTCATCAATTTGCCACGATACAGAAGCCGGTGATTGCTGCAATTAATGGCCATGCACTTGGTGGTGGCTGTGAACTGGCAATGGCTTGTGACTTTCGAATGATGGCCAAAAAGGGTCGGATTGGCTTAACCGAAGTGTCACTTGGCTTAATTCCTGGTGCTGGAGGTACCCAGCGGATGACCCATTTGCTTGGCCGTGCAAAGGCACTGGAATTAATATTTACTGCAGCCCAATTAGAAGCACAGGAGGCAGCGGAAATCGGTCTGGTCCATCAAGCTGTAGCACCGGACGAACTCGAGGAAAAGACCACAGCTTTTGCTGAGCGGCTAGCAGAAGGAGCAGTACAAGCGATGGGCTTGGCCAAGCGAGCGATCAATGCTGCGGAAAAACCCATTAAGGAAGGACTGGAAGTGGAAGCTTCTGCGTTCAGCGATACGTTTCAAACGGAGGAGCCTGGTGTCGGGCTTGCCGCATTTTTTCAAAAAGAAAAGCCGCAATTCATTCACTAATCTGCGTGTTCAAAGGGAGGAAGAAATTTCGCAGGGCCTTTGAACACCGGCGAATATCGGAGAAAAGGTGGGATCATGGTGTCATCATGGAATGAACTATTAAAAGGAAAAGTAGCTGTCGTAACTGGCGCATCACGCGGATTGGGGCGTGCGGATGCATTAGCCTTGGCTGAAGCTGGGGCAGATGTGGTGATTACCGATATTTTAATTGAATCGGATGCAGCAAACGAACAGGAGGCGGAAAAATATGGTCCAATGGCGCAAGTGATGCAAAGCACGAACGTCATGTATGCGGATAAGACCGCCCAAGAAATACAGGAGATGGGCCGGCAAGCATTCGCATGCAAAATGGATGTGACAGACCGGGAGCAAGTAAAGGATGTATTTGCCCAAGTAGTGGAAGAGTTTGGCCACATTGATATTTTGGTCAACAATGCTGGTACGCTTGACCATGTTTCGCAAATCGAAAATCAAAACGATGACTTCTGGGAGCGGGATTTGCATGTTAATTTAACCGGCGCGTATAACTGTACCAAGACGGTTTGGCCATATATGAAAGAACAAGGTAACGGAAAAGTCATCAACATGTCTTCGGTTGCCGGAACGCTCGGCGGCTTTGGTCAAGCAAGTTATGCTGCAACCAAAGGCGGGCTGCTTAGTTTTACGAAAAGCATGGCACTGGAAGGCGCACGGCATGGAATCAATGTAAATGCCATTGTGCCGGGAATTGTTGGAACAGAAGCATTTAACATGGCCAATCCGAAAATGAATGAACGGATGATCGAGCGGACCGCATTCAAACGGCCAGGTGAACCAGAAGACATTGCTAATGCCATCACCTTCTTAGTATCAGATAAAGCGAAGTATATTACAGGTGTTGGCTTAAATGTATCCGGGGGTATTGAATTGTTTACGTTTTAGTGGTTTTAGAAAAGAACTATTTCATCCGGTTGATCAAGGATGCCTGATTTCCCCCCTCAAGCATCCTTGATTGCAAAAGTATTCCGCTTACAAATGAAAGGAGATTTATTCGATGACAGATGCAGTTATCGTTGATGCGATACGAACAGCAACAGGAAAAAAGAAAGGAACACTTGCTAAAACCCATCCAGTCGACATATTGACGCCTGTATTAAAAGAATTAATAGCGCGTAATAGAATAGATGCTAAAGAGGTGGAAGATGTTGTTACCGGCTGTGTAACAATGACGGATGAACAAGGTGGAAATATTGGCCGAATGGCAGTACTTGCTGCCGGATTTCCTGTTGAGGTCCCGGCATTTTCGTTAAACCGTATGTGCGGCTCTAGTCAAGAAGCGCTTCACACAGCGGCACAAAAGATTTTAGCCGGTGATGCTGATGTGGCGATTGCTTGTGGCGTGGAGAACATGTCCCGAGTACCGATGGGGAGTGACATGGGCGGTTTTAGTAGTGATTTAGTGGATCGCTTTAACATTGTTCCACAGGGGTTTTCAGCTGAAATGATCGCCGCCAAATGGGGACTCACACGGGAAGAATTAGATGCGTTTTCACTGGAAAGTCACCGCCGGGCAGCAAAAGCCGCTGATCAGGGTGATTTTGACCGAGAGATTTTACCCATTGAAGTAAAAACCGCCAATGGTACCGAATTATTTACAGTCGATGAAGGAATTCGGCGGGATACCTCGATGGAGAAATTGGGAAACTTGATCCCATCTTTTCAGCCGGACGACGGGGTTGTGACGGCTGGAAATGCAAGCCAGGTGAGTGATGGGGCTGCTGGACTCCTCCTGATGTCCAGCGAAAAAGCAGCGGAGCTACAGTTGAAACCACGGGCTCGTATCGTTGCTCGCGTGGTGGTCGGAGAAGATCCGGTAATCATGCTGACCGGAGTGATCCCAGCTACGAAAAAGGTACTGGAAAAAGCCGGATTGACACTTGATCAAATCGATGTCATCGAAATAAATGAGGCGTTTGCGTCGGTGGTCAAAGCATGGGAAAAGGAATTAAAACCAGATATGACCAAGGTAAACCCCCGTGGCGGAGCAATTGCATTGGGGCATCCACTTGGGGCGAGTGGTGCGCGGATTGCCACCACATTATTACACACCTTGGAGGATAATAATGAGCGATATGGCCTGCAGGTAATGTGTATTGGATTTGGCATGGCAACAGCAACGATTATTGAGCGACTATAAGAATGCGTAACAGATCACCCACGCAGTTTAACTAATTTTAAGGAGGAGTCGGCATGGCGCAAACAGTAAATGAAGGGCCAACAATGGATGAAGTGTTTGCAATGATTGATGCGGCAATCAAATCGGATCCTTCCGCAACAAAAGGGAAGGAAGGTGTTTATCAATTCGATATAAAAGGCGATGATGAAGGCACCTATCAGATGATTATTGATGAGGATGGACCACGTGCCATCCAGGGAACACAGAAGGATCCACAATGTACCTTGACAATTAACGATGAGAATTTCCGGAAAATGGTTGCAGGCACGTTAAATCCAACCGCCGCATTTATGGGAGGAAAATTGAAAATCAAAGGCAACATGGGGCTTGCGTTAAAGTTACAAACGGTGCTGAATTCGTTCTCGTTTTAGAACTGAAGTGAATCCGATGAAATTAGAGAAACCGCCGTTAAAATGAATATTGATGAACTTGCAAGGCAATAGCTCCGCATTTAATCGGTTAAAGATGGGACTTTCTCAGTAATCTCAGAACCGCTCTGTCCATCATATACGCCGCTAACCGGGTAATTGTATCTTTGTTTCACCAAATAACCATCGGAGGGGATTAGCATCGTACACGAAAACTTTCAAACGGTTGAAGGGGAGCTGAAATGGAATGATCCCATGTTCCAGCTCTATGAAAAAGCGAAAAAGAATGGAAAATGGGATCCCGCTGACATTGATTTTAGTCAGGATAAGATCGATTTTGAGTGTATGACCGAAGATGAGAAGATCACTGCCACCCCGCTTGTTGCCGCTTTTTCAGCTGGTGAAGAAGCGGTTACAGTTGACATATTGCCAATGGTGCAGGCAATGGCAAGGCAAGGCCGGCTAGAGGATACGATGTTTTTAACAACCTTCATGTTTGATGAAGCCAAGCATACCGAGATGTTCTCACGCTGGCAGAACTATGTTGGCATCGCGGATATGAATTTATCCGTTTTCCATAATGATAACTATAAACGCATTTTTTACGAAAAATTGCCAGAAACAATGGAGCGATTAAATACCGATGATTCACCGGAGGCCGTTATTCGGGCAGCCACTGTTTATAACATGGTGGTTGAAGGAATCCTGGCCAAAACAGGCTACCAGTCATTTCGGGAGATTTTTAAAAAGGCAAATTTACTGCCGGGTATATTACAGGGGATTGATTATTTAAATCAGGATGAAGGCCGGCATTTACGTTTTGGCATCTATACGATTCAGCGGCTAATTGCTGGAAGTGATAAACACACGAAAGTATTTAATGATTTTATCGATGAATTATGGCCGGACGCATTAGGTTTTATTGAGTTTTTGGTAAACTTGCATGCACTTCAAAAAGACCAGGATTGGGTCGATTCAAAGCTGGAGCTTAATACAGATAAAATGAAGGCGTATGCGAAAAAACAATATGAAATCCGTAAACAGCAGGTAAATAAGGCGAAAGATATGGTGGATGCAGCACAATTGGATGACCAGCTTGTAAGTGAAAAGTAGACCTGAAGTAAGCGGTCTAACGATTGGTGGTGATAAGCGCTGATTTAGTTTGAGAAACAAGGGGGGTTTGCAGTGAAAGCAAATAATTTGGTGGATATGCTGAACCGGACCGTGAACCGCTTTCCAGAAAAAGATGCAATCAGGTGGAAAGTGGACGGTGCATATAAGGGCATGAGTTACCAGGAATTCTGGGAGCGGATTAAGCATGTTGCAGCCGGGCTTGCTCTACTCGGAATCAAGGAAAATGACAAGGTAGCGATTATATCAAATAGTAATCCAATGTGGGGGATTACTGATTTTGCCGTTGCTAGTATTGGAGCGGTCAGTGTTCCGGTTTATCCTACAATTCCGTCCGAACAGGTAGCATTTATTTTGAATAATGCTGACGTTAAACTGGCAATTGTCGAAAATGACGAACAGCTTGAAAAGATCAAAGCGGAGGATACACCGGTTGAGACAATGGTTATCATGTATCCGGACAACGATTTCCCACAGCAGGAGGGAGAAATTGCGTTTTGGGAGCTGGAGGAAGACGGAAGACAACAGGAATTACCAGATTGGGAACAAACATGGCAGGAGATTGACCGTGACCAGCTTGTCACGATCATCCACACGTCAGGGACAACTGGGAATCCAAAAGGCGTGATGATGACGCATGGTAATTTCCTGGCCAATTTGGAAGCGATCCAATTTTGGCTGATTGAAATCGTTCCTGAAGATGTGGCACTATCTTATTTACCACTATCCCATGTGTTTGAGCGGATGGCTGGACACTATATGCAATTTTACGCTGGTACAACGGTTGCCTATGCAGAGAGTATCGATACCATTGAGGATAATTTGAAAGAAGTACGGCCAACAATTTTTACGAGTGTTCCCCTGTTGTTTGAAAAAGTATACGCCAAAGTACGTGAAGAAATTGACGGTGGATTAGCGGTCAAGAAAAAAGTTTTTGATTGGGCGGTTAACGTTGGCCGCGAGCGGTATGATATGTATCTGAACGCTGGGGTGGATGAACTGTTATTACAGGATGCTATGCCAAAAAAGCTCCTGAAAAAGTTTCGGTTAGCCGATAAACTTGTTTATTCAAAAGTAAAAACAGAACTTGGTGGCAGGGTTCGTGGGATGGTCTCGGGCGGAGGAACGTTAAATCCAGAAATTGCTCGCTTCTTCTGGTCGATTGACTTACCAATTTTGGAAGGATATGGGTTATCAGAAACAGCCCCGGTGATTTCGACAAATCCAATGATACGTGCAAAGGCGGGAACTGTTGGTAAGGTGCTGCCGAATTTGGATGTAAAACTTGCCGCTGATGGCGAGGTGCTTGTCAGGGGGCCGAGTGTCATGCATGGGTACTATAATAACCCGGAAGCAACCGCAGAAGCATTTGATGGGGAGTGGTTCAAAACGGGAGATATCGGTGAATTTGATGCGGAAGGCTATTTAAAAATAATCGATCGCAAAAAACGGATCCTCGTGTTAACAACCGGTAAAAATGTTGCCCCGCAGCCAGTGGAAAATGCCATCAATGAAAGCAGTTATATTGGGTATTCGGTTGTCATTGGAGATAAACGTAAATTCGTGACTTGTATCATCAATCCTGATTATGAAAATCTGATTCCATGGGCAAAACAACATGGCATTTCGTCGAAGGATCCTGTGGAGATATGCAGCCAGCAAAAAGTGAAAGATTGGCTGGAAGAGGAAGTAAAACGATTAACGAAACGTTTTGCTAAATTTGAACAGCCAAAGAAAGTAATCATTATCAGTGAGCCATGGACCGTTGATGACGGCTTGATTACACCAAAACTATCAGTGAAATATAAGGTAGTAGAAAAGCAATACAAGCAGCTGATCGATGATGTGTATAAAAATGCTAAAAATCCGGAAAAAGAAGTGGCAGTCCAAGTGAAGAACGGGGGATGAATTCCAGGTCGGAATTTAGGAAGACTGGACGCGTGTGGGAAAACCGATCGAGAAGTGCTCGTAACCGATCGGAAACCAGTGCTAAGCGATCGAGAAGTGCTCGTAAGCGATCGAGAAGTGCTCGTAACCGATCGAGCACCAGTGCCAAGCGATCGAGAAGCGCTCGTAACCGATCGATAATCAGAGCCAAGCGATCGAGAAGTCCTCGAAACCAGATCGAGAGCCACACCACCCATCACCATACCAAGTCAGGGAGGGGCCCATGGATAGACTAACAGAAACAAAGACAATTTTAACAATGGATGTAACTACCCTGGCAAAACGGATCAAAAACAGGGAAATACGGTCGGTTGATGCAGTCCTTATCTATATCAATCACTTAGCAACGATTAACAAGAAGGTATATTGTGTCGTTGCTGAACGATTTGCTGATGCGTTGGAAGAAGCGAAACAATGTGATGAGATGCTTGATCAGGGGGAAGGAGTGGGTCGTCTATTCGGTGTGCCGATTTCAGTAAAAGAATCTTTTGATGTGCAGGGGATGAAAACTACAGGTGGGTTTAAGCATCGCGCCAACTATACAGCAACAGTGGATGCGGAGGTGGTGCAGCGGTTGAAAGCAGAAGGTGCTATTATTCTATGTAAAACAAATACATCAACCGCTGACTTAACATTCGAATCCATTAATAAGCAATATGGCCGAACAAATAACCCTTGGAATCTATCTCGAACAGCTGGCGGGTCAAGTGGCGGGGAAGCGGCGTTGATTGCGTGTGGGGGTGCGGCAGTTGGTATTGGCTCAGATCTAGCTGGCTCCCTCCGGCTGCCTGGCCATTTCAACGGGGTTCTTGCGTTTAAATCAGGAGCCGGTGATGTATCCATGAGCGGTCATTTTCCAAAACCAATTCATCCATTACAGGATACCATGTTCGGTATTGGCGCCTTAGGTAAATCGGTCCAAGATTTAAAGCTGATTTATTCCACCCTTAGCAATAGAAGGCCGGCGGAAACAGATATACACGATTTCCGCCTTATTATGCCTATGCTCCCATCCACCTATCCGTTATCCAACGATACAGAAAATGGATGGCAAATGGTGCAGGAGTTTTTTAACGGAAAAGTCCATATGGAAAACGGTGAGATGCCCGACTTTATCGCTAAACTGCCGCTCCTTCACTTGGAAGTTTTAACTATTGGTGGTGCAAAAGACTTGTATCCGGCATTCTTTGCAAAAAAATCCTTCCCATTAGCAAAGACCATGCTAAGGGAAGCGATATTACATGATACATCTTATTATTATTATTTTTTAAAAACGATGATGCTCGCTAAAGCTGGTTCAAATGTGTTTCGGACCAAAAGAGGCCATGCGGACAAATTAAAGACCAAGCAGGACCAATTCATTGCCGCTGGTAATCGCTTGCTCGACAAAGCGGTGATGGTTTTGCCGGTTTATCCAACGCCGGCAAAAAAGCATGGACAGCTTGATAGGGAACTGTTTTCCAATCGATTTTCCTATCTGAAATTAATGCCATATACGGTTTTGCCAAATGCATTGGGATATCCGGCATTGTCGGTCCCGATTGCCATGAGTGAGCAAGGACTGCCAATCAGTGTTCAGTTAGTCAGCAAACAAGGGAACGAAAATGCCTTATTTTATTTTGGCCGCCAGTTGGAACAGTCGTTTTTAGGCTATCATCAGGCACGTCCTTAGGTGATATCCCTCAAATCAAACCGTCACGGATTGCTCTGGCTACTGCTTCCGTGCGGTTTCTGGCCTCCATTTTTTGCATAATAGCGGATACATAATCGCGTACGGTATATTCGCTTAAATTCAGTTTGTTTGCCGCTTCGCTGGTCGATGCACCATCAGCCATCAGTTCAAGCACATCAATTTCTCTTGGTGACAGGTGAAGTGCACTAATGTTTTTAAGCGACTTATCCTCCATAAAACGAGATAATATCTCACCAGCACTTTTCCCAAACTTAATAAGTGCTGAAAACGTTTCTTCCCCAACTTTAAAATAATGTCCCGGTCCTTGATCTAAAATAGCAGCACCTAACAACTTATTGCTTGATGATGTGAAAATAGGTGCAATGACAACGGAACACAGCTGAAACTGCTGAACGTATTGTTCCGGAAAACCGGCTTTCGCGTCTTTTATATAAATTGGTTGTAAAAATTGCAAGTTATTTCCAAACATCTCCAGGGCACGGAGGCTGTTTTGGATGACGGGCAGGTTGTCAAGATCTTCAGTGATATTCTGTATAGCTTTATTATCAATTTGGTGACCGAATAATCCAAAGCTCATCTGATCGTTCATGGAATAAGAAAATAGTGCACATCGTTTAAATGGCAAATAGTGGACAAAACCAGCTGTTATATTCTCCGTTGCTTCATCAAGTGATTGCGAGCGCATAATGGATTCATGAAAAAGGATAACAGAATCTTTCCATTGTTGTTCCTGCATCGTCACTTTTAATGTTTCTTTTCCTTTTTGAAATATTTCCAATGCATAGGTAATAAACGGGATCGTTTGTGACGTGTTTTGTTGTTTAACACAGATTAATATCGTTCCATCCACATATGGAATTGGAATGACTGTCCGGTTTTGTCGTTGTTCCGGTGTCATCTGTGAAAGCAACAACTCGGATAATGCATAAATTGAATTTGCTTGCTTATCGGTTATTCCCAGTAACAGATCGTTTGTTTCGTAATGGAATCCTTTTTCTACGATGAAGGTTTGCTCCTTTTGTATGACCATCGCCGCCCATTCAATTGGAAACTGCTGTGATAAGACAAGCTGTTTTAGGAAAGCATCGATGGAAAATGGATCAAGATAGGGCTGGGCTAAAATTTGTTCACTGATGGTGGAAAAGAGATATTGTACGGCTTGATAATTTTGGTGATTTTGTTTTGTTTGCTTCTGGATTACGTGATGAACGGAATTCTCCAGCAGTGATAAAATAAATGGATTGGATTGAAAGGATACTTCGGTCTTAGAATTATCCTTTTGAGCGCCCGGTTTAAATAAGTATGTTGAAAAAAACGTGATGGTATCTTCTGCATTTTTCTCTGATCGTTTTCCCGCCTTACGAAGGTTAACCAGGATATTTTGCCATTCTTCCAAGATTGGCTGTTGATATTTTCTAACTAATCCAAGGCCATGATGAAACACAGTGTTCATTTGATGATTTAATGTGAGAGACATTTTTCGTACTCATCCTTCCGCTATTTATAATCGTAAAACAGGTTAACAGACAAGTGAAAGTATTGGACAAATAAAGCTGGTGTATCGGGAAAGGTGAATGATCATTCATTTTCAAAAATCTATTACATAATATAATTCTACAAAAAAACAAAATTTCCTTCCAAGAGATAAAAAAATGTTCGAATTTTTGTGGAAAAGCTATTGGTTATTTGTAATCTGGTCTATCTAATTTTTATTTTCTCGTCAATCGTTTTATGTGACATAAATTTGACTTGCCTTAGAATAATACATTTGCATCAGAAAATGGGCGAGCCTTTACCTAACAGATTAGTTGTTTTCCATTATTTGTATGATCATCCATACAAATGTCGGGGTAGAAGAATTTATTTTATAAAATTCCTACTATTTTAGGAATTGGTACAAGCCGTTCTTCCTACTATACTAATAGACAGTAAGATATAAATGGCACATAGATTCGCATGAATGTATGCGCTTTCCTTTTGTGTGATTCACGTAGAACTCCTTACATACGGTGAATATCATCCTGTTGCTATTTTTGTATAGAAACGGTGATGGTTCATTTATATGATTATTATGAACAAAGGGGGATAGGACAAACAGATTAAATACCTTTACGCAAATTATTTAGGAAAAAGGGGAGGCGTTTACGATTAAGAAGAAAAAGAAGATGTTTCAGAAAGCAGCTGCAATAGCTTTAGCAACGCCATTATTTTTTATGTATAGTGGGACTGGGGATGTGAGTGCTGCGGAGAGTTCAAAGACAGTTGAGTATAATTGTACTGGAAGTGCTTTGGGTACGATTGATGTCGATCTTAATATGGATGTAACTATTAATGCTAACGTTCCGGAGTCTGTTGAACCTAATGAAGAATTTTTGGTTCAAAATTCCTACACGAATATTAATTTGGAATTAGATGACACAGTAAGAAGCACAGCAAATCCTCTTGTTGGAGATGTGTCACAATTTAATTTAGAATTTGATAATGCCACAGAAACAGGTACAGGGAATGATGTAGTTAACGTAGCATCCGATCCATTAGAATTTGGTCCAATTGATTTTACAAATGATGATGAAACTGTTGAATTTAGAGTACCTGAAAATGGTGGTATTGACGTAGATTTAACAGCTGGTGAATCCGGGAATGTTGAAATTACAGCTGGAGAAATTGTTAATACCGTACAGGCTTTGGGTGGAATGGTTCCTGTAACAGTAACATGCAGTCCACTTGAAGGACAAGATCTTGTTCTAAATACGATTCCGATTGAAAAAGCAGCAGAAGAAGATACAACTCCCCCCGAAATCGAATTAAATGGGGACAAGGAAATGACATTGGAAGTTGGAGAAGATTATGTTGAACCAGGTGCTACAGCCAAAGACGATGTCGACGGAGACGTAAGCGATAATATTACAATAAGTGGTGAAGTAGATACAGACACCCCGGGAGAATATGAAATTGCGTATACTGTAACGGATGAGGCAGGAAACGAGGCTACGGAAACCCGCACGGTAATCGTAAAAGAACCAGAAAAAGAGGACACAAAAGCTCCTGTTATTTCCTTGATCGGTGATAACCCAATGGAACTGCAAGTAGGTGACACATACGAGGAACTGGGTGCAACAGCCGAAGATAATGTCGACGGGGACGTAAGCGGTAATATTGAAATAAATGGCGAAGTAGACACAGATAAACCTGGGGAATACGAGATTACGTATACTGTGACAGATGAGGCAGGAAACGAGGCTATGGAAACTCGAACTGTTAATGTAGTTGAAGCAGATGACCCAGGTGATGGTAACGACGATCAACAAGGTGGCATGTGGTTCTCTGGTGAAGGTGCTCCTGCTGCTGAAATTGGAAATGTAGGCGACTTTTATCTGAATGAGAAAACACATGAGTACTACAAGAAAACAGATGATGGCTGGGAAGTGAAAGGAACTCTTTCCGGTGAAGATGGAAAAGACGGTCAGGACGGTCAAGACGGTCAAGACGGTCAAAACGGTGAAGATGGAAAAGATGGTCAGGATGGTCAAGATGGTGCAACATGGCTTGTAGGTAAGGATGGGCCTGGCGAAGATGTTGGATCATTTGGTGATCTATACTTGGATAAAAAGTCAGGTGACGTATATATTAAATCAGAAGATGGTTGGAATCTAGTTACTAACCTAAAAGGCGACAAAGGTGATCAAGGCGAGCCCGGAGCCGATGGAAACTGTGATTGTGACGACAACAATAGCGATAATAATAATGGTACACCAAATGTAACGGATAACAATGATAATGGTAACAATAACAACGGAATGACAACAACAAACAGTAAGCATGAATCGAGCATGGCAGGTGCTCAACTGCCTAACACTGCATCAAATACACCATTCATCATTCTAATCGGTTCCTTAATGGTAATTGTTGGAGGAGCGCTGATCTTTATTCGGAGAAAAGTCTTCAATTAGGGTGATCGTAACATGAAAAAGATAGGGATCGTACTGATCATAGCGGGATTTGCAATGGTTGGCTGGTTCAGCTACCAATATTGGAGTGGTATGCAATCCGTAACCAAACTTAATGGAGATGTGGTCAAGGTGCAGGACAAATCTGCTAGGTCTGTTACGAAAAATTCAAGCAAAAAAAAGCTTGCGAAAACAGAGGGGACATCATCAGGTAAACAAACTGTAGCAAATAATACAACTGCTGCAAACGTAAACTTTCATAATGGTGAAGGAATCGCAACGCTGGTGATGCCAACTATTGACCTTGCTTTTGATGTTTTTTGGGGCACGAGTAGTGATGTTCTGGCCAAAGGCGTTGGCATGTATGATAGTAAATTGACTTCTACGCCCCGTGAATTTGGTCATACTGTATTATCCGGTCACAGGGATAGTGTATTCCGACCTGTTGGTGATCTGAAAAAAGGGGAATCCATTTATGTTAGGTATCTGGATGAAGATTATCAATATCAGATTAACGATATTTGGATTACCGATGAAGATGATCACAGTGTCATTGTCGAAAAAGATGAGCCAACATTAACATTGTCAACCTGCTATCCATTTCATTTTATTGGGAACGCACCAGAACGCTATATTGTCCAGGCAGATTTGGTGCAGACAGGTGATCTCCTGAATTTAGACTAAAATGTTAACATCGGAGGCACAATACCCATAAAAGAGTGGTATTGTTGCCTCCTTTTTTAGGAGTGAAATCATGAAGGAACGGATAAAAAGATCGTTTCAATTTTATCTATTATTTATGCTATTTATATTTACGTTCTTGCCATTTCAAACGATGGCAGCACCCGACAATAAGCCTGTATTACAGTATGTTGCGTTAGGAGATTCATTAGCTGCTGGGTATCTTAATGGTGTTCCGGCAGAGGAAAAGTTAAAGGGCTATCCGGATTTCATTCAGGAAGGAATTCAGGAACAGTTCGGCTATCATGTTGAACTAACAAATGCAGGTGTTGGCGGATATAGGACCGACAACGTTTATGATGATTTAAAAAACAATAAAGATAATATTATGGAATCCATCAAGGAAGCGGATATTATCACAGTAGGTGCTGGAGCAAACGATGTGTTGCAGGCGGTAAAGGACGATTTGGCAAATTTAGATCCAAATAAACCCGAAGAAATTCAAATATTAGTGAATAAAGCGATGACTGCAATTGGACAAGTTGAAGAATATACACAAAAAATACTTAACGAAATTGAAATGACCAATCCAGATGCACAAGTATATGTGCTTGGTTATTATAACGCATTACCATATCTGGATGATTTACAGGAACAAGTTATTCTATTGATAAATATGTTAAACAATACAATTGAAGGGGTTACAGCAAACAAAGGCGCTGTTTTTATCCCTACATTTGAAGCATTTGATGGAAAACGCGAAACATATCTGCCTGACCCTAATGATATTCACCCAACAGAAGAAGGTTATCAAGTGATTGCTGATCTTTTTTTAAAAAAGATATCCTTAAAAGATCATGTGCAACCAGAAATTACACTAATTGGTAACAACCCAATGGAAATGATGTTTGGCGATGAATATATAGAACCGGGTGCAGAAGCAATGGATAATGTGGATGGAGATTTAACGGATGCAATTGAAATAACAGGTGATGTTAACGTTAATGAAGCAGGTAAATATCTTGTTACCTATACCGTATCGGATCAAGCTGGTAATGAGGCGATGGCAACACGGACGGTCATTGTTCAAGCGGATACAGATTCCCCTGTTATTACACTATTGGGTGACAACCCTATGAATTTAACAGTTGGTGAGGAGTATGTCGAGCCGGGGGCAACAGTTGAAGATGATGTAGAAGGTAATTTAACAGATGATGTACGAATTTCCGGTGAAGTAGATATGTCCACAGCCGGTATGTACGTGGTTACATATAAAGTATCAGATGCCGCTGGAAATGAAGCGACGAAAAGACGAACTGTAAATGTAGTTGAACCAGAGGCTGATAACAATGACAATAACGAAGGCGATGGTGGTAAAGGTGAAAGTAGCGGGAACAATGATAATGACGATAATGAACTAGGACTTACTGAAAACTGTAATTGCAATGACGATGGGAACGGCACAGACAAAAATAGTAATGATAGTGACAACAAAACAACAACCAGTAAGGTAAAAGGAGCACAACTGCCAAGTACGGCCTCAAACCTGCTTTTATTTATTGCGGTTGGGTTGTTCCTGATAATTGGTGGCGGCGTACTTGTCCTTATCCGCAGAAAAGTTTTTATCTAGGATAATCTATAGGGGAACATGCGGCAGGTTCGATAGAACATACTTAACAAATGAACGCTTGTGAAAAAGAAGCGTAACGGTAAAATACTACTTTAGATGACACGTCTTATGCCCCCTTTATATTTATGAAATGATTCCAGTTATTCGCTGGACCATTAATTAAGCGAAACTGCGTCCTGCAGCCTCTCACCCTTATTATGCAGTAGGACTTTCATCTCGAAAATGAGAAATGGAAGGCCTGCTGCCCGGATAAATTAGATATGCTCTTTTTCATCCTGCAGTTCATTGTATTTTTCTGAATGCCAGGATATATATTTTTAGCAGGATAATAAAAAGTAACTGTAAATTCCCCTATTTTTGTCGGGTTACATTTCCTATGAGTCTGTTATACAATAGAAATATATTTAGGAATCTTCATTTTATTCAGCACCATGTACAACTGCGTATAAACTAGACTAATAACTTGCAAGGGGGGAAAAGGAATGGTAAATGAGGCAGTTGTTATTGGGTCAACGATCAAAAAGAAATTTTTCGTAGCACTGCTTGGCGGATTGCTCATTTTTGGCTCGTTTATTGCAACCTTAGGATTCACCGGCACCATTTTTGCTTTGCCACTTGGAGGGATGGGCGATTTTTACGTTAAGTTTGATAAATTGGAAGGGAAAGGGTTTACGCTCAATCCACAGATCGGTGAAACTGGAAATCAGGATGCAGCTCCATTAGTAAGAAATAAAATAGATTCAGCTACAATTGATAACTTGCATATCTATAAAGATTTAAAAATGCCAACAGGGAAATGGATCAGGATTAATATTAAGGCAAACCAGCCTACAACGATTGAGGGACTTACACAGGATGCGCGCTTTATTGATGCAGACCTTGCTTTTGATAATATGGGTATTAAAGAAGCGAATACAGCTGAAATGTCTATGGAAGAGGCGTTTCAAAAAAACTGGACACAAGATGCAGATAAAGTAACGATTACGGATGGCAAAATTGTAACCGATTACTTATTTCAAAATATGGTTGCGTTAAACGGCGCTGAGATTTATCTGGAAAGTATTAAAGAACCTGATCAAACCAATATTGAAAGCGATAACAACAAATTAGATAAAAATGTGATATCCGCTGGTTCGAATAACGATAATAGTGATGGTGGTGGGAGTATATTGCCCGATACAGCCAGCAATTTATTTTTACCAATTATGGTCGGTGGTGTGTTATTGCTATTAGGTACTGTTCTGTTAATCAGAAAGAGAAGGGTTATGGCCAGGGAAGAATCAAACTAAAAATGAGGTGAGCAGGTTGAAAAAAGAAGGCAACGAAACTGTCGGAAAAACATGGAAAAAGAAATTTTTAATTGCTTTACTAACAGGCTTCTTAGCACTTGGCGGACTTATATCTGTATTTGGTTTTACGGGGAGTGCATTTGCATTACCGTTAGGAGGAATGGGTGATTTTTATGTAGAGTTTGATGAATTACAGGGAACAAACTTTCAATTATTACCACAAATAGGGGAAACAGGGGATTCAGATGCACAACCAATGGTACGAAATAAAATGGATACAGCTGAAATTACGAATCTACACATCTATAAAGATTTAAAATTACCAACAGGAAATTGGGTAAGGTTCCACGTTAAGGCAACAGGAAAAACGACTATTGAAGGGTTAATTCAGGACGCACGTTTTATTGATGCTGATTTGAGCTTTGATGAGTTAGCTATTAAGGAAAAAAATACGGATGATTTCTCTAAAAATTGGAGTCAGGATGCGAAGAAAATAACCATCAAAGATGCCAAGATTGTAACCGACTATCTTTTTCAAAGTATGGTTAGCTTAGAAGGCGCAAAAATCTCTGTTGAAAGTATTAAGGGACCGGATAAAACGGATGATGGTAATGGAAAATAATCCTCACGAATGGAAGGAGGATAATTAATGGATAAAAAAGAAGCAAAAGCGCTTAAAAAAGAAGAAAAGTTACAAAAGAAGTATCAAAAAGTGGCAGGTGCAGGCAAATTCAAGCAATGGCGAAATAGACGGCCATTTTGGGGAGCTGTTTTTACTGTCTTGGCAGGACTCGTGATTTTATACATTCCCGTCCAATTATATGCACTTGCCTTTATACCAGGAAGTCTTGTGTTTGTTGGCTTCTTGTTTGGTGTGGTAACGATGTTTTTGTCCGTTCTTTCCATCATGGGGGCATTAGGTGGATTCATCATTGGGACCATTATTGGGCTCATTGGAGGTGCTCTTTGCATAGCATGGGAGATGGAAGAGGTTACGATCGATAGCAAGCGAAATAATAACAAACGAAATAAGAGGGAAACGAAGAAGCAAATGGATGAAAAAAATGCCAAAACAGCACAAGCATAGAAGAATAGGCAGCATTCTAGTCGAGGTGAATTCAAATGAAAAACAATCGAAAGCTTGATAATCCCGTTTTTCTAAGCCTGATGTTCCTATTCGCATGCGGATTTCTTTTTTCAACATTTGGACTGACGTCTGTTAACGCGGAAGAAGGGGAAGATCCTAAAGATGGAGACGGGGACAGTGGAGGTTTTATTATTGAAACAGAAAAAGTGGAAGGGGATATGGATCTACTGGGGGCCCTTCAAGGAAAAGTTGACATTAAAGAAGGTCAAATAACTGGGCTAACCATTACGAAAAAACTTGAAACGGGTGAAGATCAAGCCCCGTTAGTGATAAAAATTACTTCCCCAGGTCCGATTCCGGTTCAAAATCTAAAGGCTGAAACAATTGGGGGAGAACCTGTCATTCCTGGTGGCTTTTGTGCTTCTGAACACTTAGGTTGGTTGTGCATATCGGATGTTACGATGACCGTTTCCGAACAAACCGCCCAAAGCATTACTCTACCTGATGCGAAGGTAGAAACATGTTTTGAAAGCGAATGTGACTCCATGCCTGATGAGGATTCGATAAGTGAAGAGAAGCGGCAGAGTATGATGAAGCAAATGGAAGAACAGGAGTTATCTTTACAGGAAATGAAGGATGGGTTAAAAGACGATAAGAAGCAACTAAAATCGATTAAAGAACTTCTGGATCAGGCAGCAGAAACGTATGAAAAAATAAAAGAAGATGGTCAGCCAGAGAAGCTGGAGGAAACGATAAAAGAGTTAACGGAGTTATTTGAAGAAGAAGCAGATTTGGATGAATCAAAACCGGAAAATGTTGACCTTGACGAGGAAGAAATGATGGAACAGCTGGTATCCTTAACGAAACAATCTGGAGATGATTATACCACATCGCTGGAATCCACAGCCAAATTCGTGAAAACCTTAAGTAAAGCTTCTGAGAAAATGAAGGAACTGCAAGAAAGCATTAAATTAAAAGAAGATTCCCTTGCGAAAATAATTGAAGAAGAAAAGAAACAAGCGGCCGACAAAGATCATAAACAAGCAAAAGATTATAAAGCTTTGAAAGAAAAAGCTGAGGAAAGCGAAACGTCTAAGCAAGGCGATAAAGCAGACATTGACACTGAAGGTAAGAGTGAGAGTAAAGCAGATGATTCCAACAAGGAAAAAGCTGCAGATGAAGAAATAAATATTAATGACCTGCAAAAAGATCTGAAAGTAATTAGGGAAAAAATGCAAACACAGAAAGAGCGCTTAGACGATATGTTGGAGAAGGAAAAGACGTTAACCAAGCAGCTGGATCAAATAACCGAAGATTTAACTAACATCAAGATGACTATCATGGTAACAAAAGAAGCATATCCAAAGGAAACGTTTGACAAACTGATGGAGCATTTGGATGTAGTTGAATTGTCAAAAGAAGATAAAGAGAAAATGGAAGAAGTAAAAAAGAAGCAAGAGAAACAGAATAACCAAGTCGATGAAAATAGTAAAAAAGGAAAGAAAGATAGCAAGGATCAACAGGTCGACAAAAATGAAAAGGATAAAGCGGCCAGTGACAGTCAGGATGATAAGACGGATCCAGCAGTGGAGGAAAAGTCATCTGAAAAGAACGCCAATACGCAGAAAGACACAAAGAAAGATGATAATGGCGGGATACTAAATGACGTAACGGACGCGGTAGAGGAGTTACTTCCGAATAGTTCGTAACCAATTAAAATGGGAGAGGCCAACGAAGGTCCTCTCCCATTTTAATAATCACGAATCAACTGAAGTGCCTTCGTAATATCCGTCGTTGGCTGCTGACAGGCGAAATTCTCACATACATAAACTGTCGACTGATTTTCCACTTTTTTATATGCTGCTGCAAATGGCGCAATCTCAGCCAGATTTTCTGCCGATTCACTGACAAGGATCGTTACATTAGGTAGAAACTGCGCTTGAAGCTTCAATAGCAGTTTTTCCCGTTTGCTATCCTTTTCCTCACCGAGCACGACAACTTCTTTTGTCGGGTTTTCCGTCAGTAAAAGACTTTGCAGAAAATACGTACTTCCGGGAGCATAGCGCTTGATATCCTCATAAAAGCTTGCATACATCTCCACAGCCTTATCGAGGTAGCGTGTTTCGCCAGTCAGGAATCCAATGCGGACAAGCGTTACAGCAGCAACACTGTTTCCCGACGGCAGTGCTCCATCATAAATTTCTTTTTCGCGGGAGATCAGTGCTTCACTATCCTTCCCATTAAAGAAAAACCCGCCATTTTCGTTGTCCCAGAACAAATTAAACGTATGATCTATAAGTTTTTTGGCCTTTTGCAGGTAGTCAAGGGAAAATGTTGTGTCATACATTTCTAGATATGCCCAAGCTAGATAGGCATAATCATCGATGTAGGCATCGTATTTTACCTCACCATCCCGGTAACGTGCTTTTAGCCGATCGTCCTGGAAAAATTTTTCTTCAATAAATGTGATTGCTTTTTTTGCTGCGGTGACGTATTGCTTTTCGTGAAAAACCTTTCCCGCCTTTGCCAGTGCAGCAATCATCATGGCGTTCCATGATGTTAAAATTTTATCATCAACATGTGGATAAACCCGTTTTTCGCGTGCTGATAATAGTTTTTTTCGGGCGTTTTCCAGTTCGTTCTGTAAGGATTCCGGACTGAGATTATTCTCTTTTGCAAATGCTGTCACATCCGTGTTGTTGATCAGGTTAGGGATATTTTTACCCTCAAAATTTCCGTAAGGCGTCATGTTGTAGACGGCCGCATACAAGTCACCAAGATCTTCTCCGAGTATATTGAATACTTCCTCATAATCCCAGACATAGTATTTGCCTTCCACACCTTCCGAGTCGGCATCAATCGCCGAATAGAATGCACCATCCGGACTGGTCATTTCCCGGTTGACAAATGTAATGATTTGTTCTGCGATGTTTTTATAAAATGAGTTGTTGGTAACCTGATAACATTCTGTAAAGGCCATAAGTAATAGTGCATTATCATAAAGCATTTTCTCAAAGTGGGGAACAAGCCATGCCCTATCCGTCGAATATCGGGAAAAGCCAAAACCGACGTGATCATAAATACCGCCAGCCGCCATGGAATGCAATGTTTTCTCAACCATTGCAAGCGCTGATTCATTCCCGGAAAAGTGATACAGCCGCATTAGAAACAGCAGATTTTGCGGTGCAGGGAATTTAGGTGCCGACCCGAAACCGCCGTATTCTGCGTCAAATTGGCCCTTGAGCTGGGCAAGTGCTTCCTTGGTGATATCCAATGTGAGCCGATTACTGCTTTTGACAGTTACGCTTTTTTGCAGAGCATTGGTTACACTGTGGGTTACTTCACTAATATGATCAGGGTCCTTCTTATATTTCTTGAGCAGTTGTGTGAGTGCCTCCATTAGCCCAGGGCGGCCATATTTACTTTCCTTTGGAAAATAGGTGCCCGCATAAAACGGAATTTTGTCAGGCGTCATAAAGATTGTTAGCGGCCATCCACCCTGTCCTGTCATCATCTGGCACACTTTCATATAAACGGTATCCACATCCGGTCGTTCTTCACGGTCCACTTTAATGGCGATATAATGTTCATTTAACAGCTTGGCAACTTGGTTGTCTTCAAATGATTCGCGGGCCATGACATGGCACCAATGACAAGTTCTCATTACACCCAACTAACTATACCCAATAGATAAGAAGATAGGTTTACCTTCTCGTTTCGCTTTATCAAATGCTTCCTCACCCCATGGGTACCAATGAACTGGATTGTAAGCATGTTGTAATAGATATGGTGATTTTTCAGCGATTAATCTATTGGGTTTGTGGTTAGTTGTCATAGAACATCACCTCCTTCGTTTAGTTATCCAATTTCAGTTTACCCTAAAAAACGTGAATGACACGAGCAATATATATTTAACCAAAATTCGTGCTGAAAACTGTAACCTTATTGAACAATTATAGTATATCAGCGAGCTATATGATATGGTAAGAGTCGTGCTGTTATAAAGAGTCGCTTTACTATATGGACAAGATAAGGAAGTCGCACATGATATATTTTATTTACTTTTTAATTGTAGCCGCATTTGTGGATACATTTTCTCAGCTGCCTATCAAGAGTCCATTCGCACAAGAATTAGAAGCATCAGCATTGTTGATTGGAATCATAATAGGTATGTATTCATTTACCAATATTATCGGCAACATGATTTCCGGTTGTTACATCGTTGGAAAAAGATAAGTGGCCCTGGACGGTTCCAAATAGCACATTTTTCTATTGACTACATGTAGTAAGCTTGTTATCATTTTTCTATTGTTTAAAAAATAGTATAGATTCACCCTGTATAAGTCCGAGAATACGGCTTGGACGTTTCTACCAGCTACCATAAATAGCTTGTCTACAAGGAATGAGAAAATAGATGATATTTTTTATTCTTCTGTTGACGGAACTTTGGCATGCTTGTGGCCAAAGTTTTTTTATTAGCTCATGATAATCTGCCCCCAGACATCCCCTTGAGAAAACGTAATTTAGAAAGTTTGTGGGATAATAAGTTATTGAGAACATTGTTAATCTAACGAAGTGGGAGAATGAACTTTATGAAAAACTTTTTTCAATTTAAAGAAAGAAATACAACATATAAAAAAGAAACGTTAGCTGGTCTGACAACATTCCTTTCTGTAGCTTATATTTTAGTCGTAAACCCGTTAATCCTTAGCCAATCGGGTATGGACAGGGGTGCTGTATTTACCGCAACCGCTCTCATTGGAATCATTGGTACATTGCTTATCGGGCTGCTTGCTAATTATCCGATTGCGATTGCACCAAGTATGGGATTAAATTCGTTTTTCACTTTTTCCGTTTGTATTGGGATGGGAATAGCGTGGCAAGTAGCCCTGACGGGTGTCTTTATTGCTGGCATCATTTTTATGGTATTAAGTTTAATGAAAATCCGCGAAAAAATTATCAATGTTATTCCACAGGATTTAAAATATGCGATTGCATCCGGTATTGGATTTTTCATCGCATTCATTGGGTTAAAAAATGCCGGGATTATTGTTTCCAACCCGGATACATTTGTTTCGATTGGAAAACTAACATCGCCCACAACCGCACTAGCTGTAATTGGTCTGGTGATTACGATCGTTATGCTGGTACGTGGAATCAATGGGGGCATCTTTTATGGAATGGTCATTACGACGATTATTGGAATGATCGTCGGGTTAATTAACGTTCCGACATCCATTGTTGGTAAGATACCAAGTATGGAACCAACATTTGGCGTCGTATTCGCTCATTTGCCTGAGATTTTTACCCCTGATGTAATTGCAGTTATTTTCACATTTCTTTTTGTTGCCTTTTTTGATACAGCTGGCGCTTTGATTGCACTTACCAGTCAAGCGGGAATGATGAAAAATAATACGATTCCAAATATAGGCCGAGCTTTACTTGCTGATTCATCAGCTGGTGTCGTTGGTGCGATATTAGGGACATCCACCCCCGCTACGAGTGTTGAGTCTTCCGCTGGTATTGCTGTTGGAGGAAGAACAGGATTTACGTCGGTTATTATTGCTTGTTGTTTTGCAATTGCTTTATTCTTCTCACCTATTCTTGCCGTTATCACGACAGAGGTGACTGCACCTGCATTAATTATTGTCGGCGCGTTAATGGCGATGGAAATCAGTAAAATAAACTGGAGTAAGCTTGAAATCGCGATTCCGTCGTTTTTAACGGTGATCATGATGCCATTGACATCTAGCGTAGCAACAGGAATTGCATTTGGCTTTATATTGTACCCACTATCCTTGGTTGTGCAAAAGCGTTTTAAAGAAATTCATCCGATTATGTACGTGCTATGTTTGTTGTTCATTTTATATTTTATTGTTGTCGTATAGCAGCTACTAGCCCTTGTCATTCCACGATTTGTTTGTATGTGCTATGATAATTGCAACTTAGAAAAAACAATAAGAACTTTTAATCAAACCTAGTCAAGTACTTTTAAATTATTAGAATTATTCAGGTCTAAATGAACGACTAAATGGTGATGATAACTGATAATGATAGATTTCAAACGAGGGTTGTTATGATGAAAAACGTTGATGGTGGTGAATTGCAGAAAGCATCAATTGACATAATAGGTGGGGGTAAAAATACAGCCAAAGGTATGAACATACGATAGAACTCCCGAATGAGGCAAAAAATCACTCGTTTGGTCACTCAACGCACCCGACTAACTACCGAATGTAAAAAAGTTCCCTCGTTTAATTGCTCAATTCTCTAGAAACAAACTGAACTACTGGGAATCAATCTACTCAGTAGTTCAGCCATCAGTGCTATCATAATTATTTTTCCCGCCTATACAGGTTTACATTTTACTTACTCTACTACTGTGCCTGCAACTTCTGCGTGTACCCTATGACGATAATAGTCCATATACTCCGGTTTCATCGGTTTTTGTCCACGGATGATGTCTGCTGCTTTTTCGGCTAACATCAATACTGGGGCATGGATATTACCATTTGTCGTATGCGGCATAGCGGAAGCATCCACGACCCGAACATTGTCCAGACCATGAACCTTCATGGTCTGCGGATCTACAACAGCCATTGGATCTGAGTCGGGACCCATTTTTGCTGTACAGGACGGATGGAGTGCTGTTTCTGCATCGTTTGCTACCCACTCCAGAATTTCCTCATCTGTTTCAACAGAAGGACCAGGTGAAATTTCGCCTGAATTGTACGGTGCTAATGCAGGCTGCGAAAGGATATTTCGTGAAACACGAACTGCTTCAATCCATTCGCGCCGATCCGCTTCGGTAGACAGATAGTTAAAAATAATACTGGGATGCTCAAAAGGATTGCGCGACCGGATCTTCAGGCTTCCTCTGGAATTGGAATACATTGGTCCGACGTGTACTTGGAATCCATGCTCCGTATCCGCTTTTTGCCCATCATAACGTACTGCAAGCGGAAGAAAATGAAACATCAAATTCGGATAATCAACCGCATCATTCGAACGGGCGAAACCACCACCTTCAAAATGATTCGATGCTGCAGGGCCAGTACGTCCAAGTAACCATTGTAAGCCGATCCAAGGCATTTTTGCTTTATTTAAGCTGGGCTGTTCAGAAACAGGCTGTGGGCAAGCGTGCTGAATATATACTTCGAGATGGTCCTCCAAATTTTCGCCTACACCCGGCAGATCGACGACAGGTTCAATGCCAAGCGAGCGCAGGTGATCAGCGTCTCCCACACCGGACAACTGAAGCAGCTGAGGTGTGTTGAACGCACCACCGGAAAGGATAACTTCTCCTGCAGTGACTTGATATGTTTTCCCGTTTTTTTGATATGTCACACCATTAGCTCGCGTACCAGCAAAATTAATACTGGTAACAAAAGCACGCGTTTCCACAGTAAGGTTTTTGCGTCGCATAGCAGGGCGTAAATATGCACGGGAAGCGGATACTCGTCTGCCATTATGCACTTGACTATCGAATGGACCGAATCCCTCTTGACGATAACCATTCACATCGGGTGTTCTCGAGTATCCAGCTTCAACAGCTGCATCAAAAAACGCTTGAAATAGAGGATTTGTGGCTGGCCCGCGCTTTAATTTGATTGGACCGTGATGGCCACGGTACGGGTCAGATGGATCGGATCCAAAAGCATTTTCCAGTCGTTTGAAATATGGCAGACAATGGGCAAAGTCCCACGTTTCCATACCTGGAGCAGATCCCCACCGTTCATAGTCCAACGGGTTGCCACGTTGGTAAATCATACCGTTGATGGAACTCGATCCTCCAAGTACTTTCCCCCGGGCGTGTGCAACATGTCGGCCGTTCATATAAGGCTCAGGGTCCGTAGCGTAGATCCAGTCGTAGAAACGATTGCCTGATGGGAACATTAAGGCTGCAGGCATTTGAATAAACAAGTCCCATGGGTAATCACTCCGCCCTGCTTCCAGAACAAGAACACTGCTCGATTTATCCTGACTTAGACGGTTGCCGAGTACAGAACCCGCACTGCCGCCACCAACAATTACATAATCATACGTTTGTTTCATCCGTAAGACCTCCTTGATGATTGTTTCATTGAATAATAGATTAAAACCAATTTAACGGTTCTGGTTTTAAGTTATGGAAAACATGTTTCGTTTCCTGGTATTCTTCCAGCCCTGTTTTTCCTAATTCGCGGCCAATGCCGGACTGTTTAAAACCGCCCCATGGTGCATGTGGAAAATAAAGGTTGAAATCGTTAATCCAGACCGTTCCCATCCGCATTTTGGCTACACAGCGTTCGGCTTTGGCAATATCTCTCGTCCAAACCCCGCCGGAAAGACCATAAATGGAGTCGTTTGCTAGATCGATAGCTTCCTCTTCCGTAGTGAATTTCTCCACCGTAATGACCGGACCGAATCCTTCATTCTGAACAACGCTCATGTCCGTTGTGCAGTCGGTTAGAATGGTAGGTAAATAGAAAAAGCCGTTTTGCAACGCTGGATCATCCGGTCGGCCGGCCCCAACAACGACTGTTGCACCTTCTTTGATGCCTGATTCAACATAGTTGATTACCTTACTTAAATGTTCCTGAGAAATAAGCGGTCCCATCTGCGTTGTTTCGTCAAACCCATTGCCTAGTTTGATATTTTTAACGCGTTCTACTAATTGCTGAACAAATGGATCATGAATACTTTCTTCTATAATCAATCTTGTACCAGCGGAGCAAATTTGTCCGGCGTGAAAAAAGACCGCATTCAACGCCTGATCAACAGCTGTTTCCAAATCAGCATCGGCGAAAATAACATTCGGATTCTTTCCGCCAAGTTCCAGTGCCAGTTTCTTCACATTTACACTGGCCGCTTGCATAATCTTTTTTCCGGTTTGAATGCCGCCGGTGAATGAAATAAGATCGACATTGACATTATTGGAAAGTTCGGCACCAACTGTATCTCCAGCTCCGAGGACTAAATTGGCAACCCCTGCTGGTATACCCGCCTCGTCGATTAATTCGAAGACTTTCACATGGGTAAGGGGGGTGATTTCACTTGGCTTGATCACTAACGTGTTACCGGTAACCAGCGCTGGCGCAAGTTTCCAGGATGCCTGCAGTAATGGGTAATTCCATGGGGTGATTTGTCCGCACACACCAACCGGTTCTTTAACCACCTTACTAATGGAATTCGAAATGGGGGAGGCGATGATTTCTCCACCATCTTTATCGGCCATTTCAGCATAGTAACGGAAGACACCAGCAATATCATCCATATCGCCACGGCTTTCCTCAATTGTTTTTCCTGTATCCAGGGATTCCAGCTCAGCTAATTCTTCCTTGTCGCGTTCGATTAAATCGGCTATTTTGCCAACGATTCTGCCACGTTCGGTAGCTGGTGTTGTTGGCCAAGGACCGTCATCAAACGCTTTTCTGGCAGCCGCGATTGCTGTTTGTGCGTCGGCTGTATCTCCTTCTGCTGTAACGGCAATAACTTCTTGATTAAATGGATTGATAATTTCTCTTGTTTTTTTCGAGATGGAATCAACCCATTGTCCTTCAATATATTGTTGTTTTATGGCCAAAGCGATCACTCCTAAATCCTGTAGTTAACTTTATTAAGAAAAAATTTAACGTTTTAAACAAAACAAATGTAACACGAACGTTTTTATTTGTCAAAATGAAATGTTAAAAATTCCTTCCACTCAACCATCATGTAGAATTTAAGGGAATCAATTTTAGTGTTTGGGTTGACATAGATTTAAAAACCACTATCATTAAATTTGTAAAAAAGTAATTTAACAAACTTAATTTATCGAATGTTATGGAGGTGAAGAAATGCTGGATGAGCAAGAAGAACATCATGCACATGATGAACAAATGCGACAGAAGTTTGAAGAAGCAAAGGATCAAGTGATTGGTGCTATCTCGGAAACGATGGACTTGTACGGTGTGACACCGTCCGCTGGAAAATTGTACGCGATGATGTATTTTAAAGAGCAAATGAATCTGGATGACATGCGTCAGGAGCTGGGGATGAGTAAACCGAGCATGAGTACAAGTGTCCGCAAACTTCAAGATAATGGAATGGTAAAAAAAACATTCCAGCGCGGTTCTAGAAAGCATACGTATGTTGCCGAAAAGGACTTTTTCCGTTCATTTATGTCATTTTATTGTCAGATGTGGGAGCGAGAAGTAAATATGAATATGGAAGCAGTCAACCAAGCTCAAGCAGATATGCAGGAAATTTTGGAAGATGATACCGTTACAGCAGATATACGAAAAGAAGTGCAGACGGATTATGATTTACTTGAATCATCAAAAGTATATTATCACTGGCTGGAGCGATTAACGGCCAGCATCCGGACAGGGGAGATTTTTAAATTTTTACCGAAAAATCCAGAAGATGAAGACAAATAATTTTATATCAACAGGAAAAAGGGGTAGGTATGTTAATGTTTTTTAAAAAGCTGAGTGTGTTTGTTCTGTTCATTCTATTAATGGTGCTTACGGCATGTGGAAACACAAGCAATGGTACACAGAAGGATTCAAGTGAAAAATCTTCTGGGAAGAAGACAATTGAAATGGGGCAAATCAACTGGGCAGAGAATATCGCTGTTACAAACATGTGGAAGGTTATTTTGGAAGAGGAAGGCTACAATTTGAAATTGGAATTATTGGATATGGGAGCACAGATGGCCGGTGTTGCACAAGGGGACTTGGATGTCAGTCCTGAGGTATGGCTGCCAATCCAGGATGCCAGTTATTTAGAGAAATATAAAGATGATGCCAATTTTTCAGAGGAATCCTGGTATGAGAATGCCAAAGTCGGTTTAGTTGTTCCGGAATACATGGATGATGTTAATAGTATCGAGGATTTGAATGCTCATAAGGATGAATTTAATGGCGAAATAACGGGATTTGAACCTGGAGCTGGAACAATGGTCGTAACCAAAGAAATGATTGATGCATATGATCTTGACTTTGAATTGATCCAAAGTTCCGAAGCAGCAATGATTGCGTCGATCGGCAAGGCGATAGACGATCACAAGCCTATTGTTGCTCCGCTCTGGAATCCACACCGCGTGTTTTCTGAAATGGACCTGAAGTATTTGGATGACCCGAAAAACGTTTATGGCGATGCAGAAGCTATTTATCATGCTACTCGCCATGGATTTGCTGATGATTTTCCAGAGGTAGACAAATGGTTGAAAAACTGGAAAATGGATGATGATCAAATAGGTGAGCTAATGAGTATGATCAACGATGCAGATGATCCAGAAGATGGTGCAGCCAAATGGGTAGAGAAGAATCAGGATTTGGTTGATACATGGTTGGAGAAATAGGAATTGAGAAAAGGTGCCGCATTTGTGGCACCTTTTTAGCTTTTATTTGTAGCGTTTCTAAGCTATTTTAACGTTAATGTCTGGCGGGACCGTGTGGGAATCGAACCCACCGAAGACGGCACGCGCCTCCCTCAGGGTTTTGAAGACCCAGGAGGACACCAGTCACTCATCCAATCCCATGTGTAAACGTTCGCAGTTTGATATCGACACAACAAGTAGTTATGATTCGATCTCTAGTAATTGTAACCATTCAATAGCGAGCGATCGCAAAAGTAATTTTAACATATATTAAAGAAAAGAGCACGATTCGTTTTATCCCGCCTTATTGGGCAGTAAGACCCCCACTTCAAGATTTTGTGATGGAACTAAAAACGATAATTGGGGTCAACTGCATGAAAAAGGTCTGATTCTGTTCGGGCCTGCAGGATATAGTTGTACTTTATCGAATTCATTGAAATTCTCTTTCGCTAAAATATGTGTTACATTCAAGTTACGAGTATGAAATCAAATAGCAGGATAAGACAGACACAGATTAATGAACTAATAGTTTTAAAATCTCTGTACCTTTTAAAAGTAGAAGGAATTATGAAATGTAAGGTGAGAGGGGAAAGCGAAATGGATGATACCTGCTTTACTATTGGTATGGCTGGCCATATTGATCATGGCAAAACAACGCTCACAAAAGCGTTAACTAACGTTGACACCGATCATTTAAAGGAAGAAAAAGAGCGTAAAATTTCAATTGAGTCAGGGTATGCCCCATTCGAGATAAAAAATGGATGTCACGTTTCCATTATTGATGTACCTGGACACGAGCGATTTATTCGCCAGATGATTGCCGGTGTTGCTGGCATTGACATGGCTGTCCTGGTAATTGCTGCAGATGAAGGTATGATGCCGCAGACAAAAGAGCATTTGGAAATTTTAGGGTTCCTTGGCATTGAACGTTGTATTGTTGCTGTTTCTAAAATCGATCGTGTTGATGATGAATTGTTAGATATGGTGACGGAAGATATCAAGGAAGGGCTGGCAGGAACCATTTTTGCCGAGGCACCGTTGGTTTGTGTTGACGGTGTATCCGGCAAGGGAATTGATACGTTAAAGCAAACGATTTCCTCTGAATTGGAACAGGTAGGGGGACGAGATGCACATGGCTCATTTCGCTTGCCGATTGATCAAGTGTTTACAGTACGGGGGCAGGGAACAATCGTTAGAGGGACGATCTATGAAGGCGTTGTAAAAAAAGATAGTCAGTTGACGATACTGCCTAAAGGGTACAAGGTTAAATCGCGTCGTATCCAAGTCCATCATCAGGATAAAGATGAAGCACGAGCCGGTCAGCGGACAGCAATCAATCTAGGTCGCATGGATAGAGAGAAGATCCAGCGTGGAGATGTACTGGTCACCTCGGATCACTTTTTGGTAACAAATACGATTGACGTAAGTTTACAATTTGTGGATGATTTAATTTCATCTGTTAAACAGCGAGTACCAGTGAAAGTTCATGTGGGCACATCCGAGGTAATGGGCAAAATTGTCTTTTTTGATCGCAATGAAGTGTGGCGGGCTAGCGAACCTGTTCTATGTCAGGTGCGATTAGACGAAGACATTGTTGTCCGTCGTGGCGACCGGTTTATTTTGCGGCGCCCCACTCCTGTTGAAACACTCGGAGGCGGATGGGTCATTGAGCCTAAAGGTGGCAAATACCGCTTTGGTGAAGCGACGATCGAAATGCTGCGACAGCGAAAAGAGGGAACACCCGAAATGATCGTTACAGAAGTGTTAATGAATCATAAGTTACTGGATAGGAAGCAGTTGATTCAGTATACATCGCTCGACGAACCAGCATTGATCGCTACCCTTCGTAAAGGAAAGGAAAAAGGACTGCTGCTTCAGATCGGGAATAAGTATGGTCTAAAAACCCATGCTAAAATGATGAAGGAAGAAATTAAACAGCTATTGGAAAATTACCATGACGCCTATCCAATGCGGCCGGGTATAAGTAAAGCAGAAATTGTCCAATCATTTAGCAAGCAGTATCCCAAGGCGTTTATTCAATATATGATCGACATGCTGGTAGCTTCTGGTGACATCGCTAAAGACAAACAGTTCCTTGCCTTATCGGGTTTTTCCTCTCATTTACCAAAAGAGTGGAAGGTGCAAATGGAAGCAATCATTAATCAGCTTCAACTGGATGGGTTGACTGTAAGGAAATGGAATGATTACGTCAAGAATACATCACTATCGAAAAAGGGTGCTGCGGAACTGGGTAACTATCTTATCCACACGAAACAAGCGTATGTTTTAACTGATGATCTGCTCATCCATCATACTGCGTTTGCGCTAGCTTTATCGACATTAAAAACCAAAACCGAAGACACGTTTGAATTGAAAGAGGCCAAGGATGCGTTGAATGTGTCGCGCAAATATTTAGTACCGTTTTTGGAACTTCTTGATCAATACAGACTAACATTGAGAGTTAATGATAAACGAAAATGGGTAAAGTAATTTGAGTTTCCAAAAGGTTGTTTTCGTTTAGATTGTTGTTTTTGACATAAAATCCATAGACTGTGACACAAGTGTAGGGAATGTTGGTTTCCTAGTAAGTGTGCTAATGTCGCCGTCCGGGAGCGCTCCGGGCGGATGCTTTCCGCGGGCTCGCGGATGAGCCTCCTCGATCGCAAAGAACGCTCACTGCGGAGTCTCATCGTCTTCGCTTTCCCGCTGGAGTCACTGCTCGTAGCGATCCCAGACTGGTCAGGCTATTTATAAAAAATGGCACATACCATATCAGTGAAGGAAAAACATGCCCCTTCAAAGGAGTATGCCGACGTTGGATGCAAAGTCCGTTCTTAGTCGGCCTTCCATCATATTGGGAGGAATGGCATAGGTGAGACCCCCAGAATTCGTCACAAGCAAGGTTGGAAGGCTAAGTGCGCGACGTCCTGTCGCAACGCCTTCATGACCAACATCGTGTTGGCCCGAGGCTCACCAGCCACCCCCCTAAAAAGCTTCGTGTTTTTCCGTAGCGGCAATTTAACCACCATCTCATTTTATGTCAAAGTTTCCATCAACTATGTAAAAGAGTCTTTCCAAAAAATCAAATGCCCCTGTCAATTCACAATTGGAATTTCTAAGGAGGATTGTTGATGAATATACATCTTCGGGAACTGCCTGCTATTCATGTCATACAAAAAGATCAACGCTTTATCGCGTTATCTACAAAACACAATATTTCCGGACAAAAATTAACGGAAATGGCGCAGGATGTCATTCATGATATACGTCAGCAGATTATTGATGGTAATTGGCAGAAAGAAGCCATGTCCAAGGCTGATTTTACCAATTATATTTTTAACCTGCTAGAGCAACAGTCTATTTTGTCACAGCACTATCGTATACGCCATGTAATTAATGCAACAGGAACGATTCTTCACACAAACTTAGGACGAGCGAAACTGAGTGAGGAAGCTATCAAACAAGTTGTTTTAACAGCAAAGCATTATACAAATCTGGAATATGATCTGGAAAAAGGTAAGCGTGGTTCCAGACATAGCATTATTGAATCGATATTAACCGAGATTACTGGTGCAGAAGCGGCAATGGTGGTGAATAATAATGCAGCAGCCGTTTATTTGATACTACGGGCATTAGCAAAGGGAAAAGAAGTGGTTATTTCCCGTGGTGAACTTGTTGAAATTGGCGGTTCATTTCGAATTTCATCCATCATGGAGGAAAGTGGCGCAATGTTAAGGGAAGTTGGTACGACGAATAAAACACATTTGTATGATTACGAGCAAGCCATTAATGAGCAAACCGTCATGTTGATGAAAGTACATACGAGTAACTTTAGGACAGTTGGCTTTACACATGCTGTTGAATCAGCTGAGTTGGTTGACTTGGCAAAACAGGATCATCGCCTGTGTGTATATGAAGATTTGGGAAGCGGTGCACTTCACCGGTTTGAGATCGGAAATGAACCAGTGGTATCCGATGTGCTTAAAAGTGGGGTTGATATTGTTTCATTTAGTGGTGATAAGCTATTAGGTGGTCCGCAGGCGGGGATTATTGTTGGAAAAAGAAATGTAATAGAAAAACTAAAAAGACATCAGCTGGCACGCGTTTTACGTGTAGATAAAATGACTTTGGCTGCTCTTGAGGCAACAGTGAAAAGTTACCTTAAGGGAGACGTTGAACAGATTCCTGCAATTCGTGATATTTCTTTTCCATTGTCTGAAATAAAAAAACGAATCGATACATTTATCAATGGCGTGGGCCATGAGAATAATGATTGGCGGTTGGACTGTAAAGAAGATACGTCACAAATTGGTGGAGGAACAATGCCTGGTATTGAGATTCCAACGCTTGTTTGTACGGTAGGTCACGTGCAGTTGAGTACGCAGCAGATTTTCAAACGACTGCGTACAGGTGAAACTGCGGTTCTTGCCCGGATTAAAAATGACCAGGTCCTTCTTGATTTTCGCACGATAACGGAAGAAGAAATACCGCTGCTTATCGAACATTTTGTTCATATGTAATCATTAAAACGTTAAGAGCAGAACAAGCTGTTATATATTTAAGTCATTTCGAAGTATCCCCGCTTTGACTGGCCAAAAACTGGCCAAAAAGCGGGAAATCTATTTTCTGATGGTATCTTTTTGCTTATTGAAAAAAAGAAAGTAGTGGGCGTATAATAATAGCTGTGTATAAAGAGAAAATTGATCCAAGAAGTGCTTGCATCGAAAAATCGATAATTGTGGATTTCTGAGAGTCGAGTTGTGGACCAAGAGGAAACGGTGGTCTCTTATGAACCACGTTAACAGGAAAATGAATGTAACGTCTATATTTAAAAGTATGCATACTAGCATTGAAAAAGTAATTGTGTGGGTGGATTGCAATTATAGCATTTGTTCGTTTTCCGACTAGGGAGGTACAATAGATGAATCGTTTTAAAAATATATTTCAGCATTACTGGAGTCCTTACAGTACACTTATCCTGGCGGGAATCCTGAGTGCTTTGTATTTTGGTTTTACTGGAGCGGTATGGGCTGTAACTGGCGAATTCACGCGGCTGGGCGGAGAATTTCTTGGTATTTTTGGAGTGGATATTACCGGGTGGGCTTATTTTGATATGATCCATATGGATAAGACGACATGGACCCGGCCAGATGGATGGATGATTTGGGGCATGTTCATCGGTGCATTGATTATGATTTTGTTGAGTAATAATTTTAAAATCCGTATCCCGCGTCAAAAACGCCGTTACATACAAGGACTTGCTGGCGGTATTATTGCTGGGTTCGGTGCTCGCCTGGCAATAGGGTGCAACTTGGCCGCTTTTTTTACTGGGGTACCTCAATTTTCTTTGCATTCATGGATTTTTATTATTGCGACAGGGGTAGGTACGTATTTTGGAGCAAAGATTGTCCAAATGCGATGGTGGAAAGGCAAACCTGTTCTGATGAAGGGAAATGCAAAGCCAAGTGCTGAAAAATCCAAGAAGAAACAGCCGTTTATCGGGGGCATTATTGCTGTTATGTATACAGCATTAATTGTAGCTTTTTTTGCTACAGGACATACGTTATTAGGTTTCGGTGCTTTGTTTGGTGCGTTCTTCGGTATCTTAATCGAACGGGGACAAATTTGTTTCACATCTGCATTTCGTGATTTGTGGATGTTGGGCCGCGGCACGATGGCTAAAGCGATTATTGTCGGGATGGCGATTAGCTCAGTGCTGACGATCATTGTGATTGCTTTCTATGGCATACCGCCAATTACACAAATTGCCGCTCCAAGCACGTTTATCGGCGGTATGCTATTTGGACTGGGTATTGTTATGGCCTCGAGCTGCGAAACAGGCATGATGTATCGGATGATGGAGGGGCAAGTTTTATATTTGACCGTATTTGCCGGAAATATCATTGGTGCAACCTTTCTTGCGTTTGCCTGGGATCATCTTGGTATTTATAACGTGCTTGTTGCAAGCGGAGCAAAGATGAACCTAGTAGACTCCATTGGTCCTATTGGCGCCATTATTGCGACATTGGTTATGCTTGTGGTTGCTTATGTCATTGTGATCATACGGGAACATAATTATCACCAAGGGTGGAAAATAAAAAAAGGAGGAAAAGCCCATGCTGGAACAAATGCAAGCTGACTTTACGTTGGACTTACGTGGTGAATCCTGTCCCTATCCAGTAATTTATACACTGGACACACTCAAGGATTTGGAAAAGGGACAGCTTCTTAAAATCATTACCGATTGCCCTTCATCTTTCAGAAATATTCCTGAAGAGGTAACCAAGCAAGGGTATCAATTTGCTAGTGATCCTGTGAAAAATGAACAGGAATTTTTATTTTATGTTTATGGATAAGAACATAGAAAAACTGGGGAATAGTTGACGAAGGTTTTCGTTTCGCTTATACTTCCCTTTATGAAAGGGGGATGTTTGTATGTCTAAAGAAGCAATTAAGTTAACTGCTTTATCGAGCAAAGGTGGTTGAGGCTGCAAAATTGGTCCTGATGACCTGGCGCAAGTTTTGCGTCATTTACCACAATCTGTATCCGATCCAAACTTGCTCGTCGGTTTAGATACTCCCGATGATGCGGGCGTTTACAAAATCAATGATGATATGGCGCTCGTTCAAACACTAGATTATTTCACTCCAATAGTAGATGATCCTTACATATTTGGCCAAATTGGAGCCGCCAATGCCTTAAGTGATGTGTATGCCATGGGCGGAAAACCGATAACCGTGATGAACATTGTTGGCTTTCCGGTTAACGTACTTGACAAAAGTATACTGGCGAATATTCTGGCTGGTGCAGCTGATAAAGTTGCTGAGACAGGTGCCGTGCTAGTTGGTGGACATTCCGTTGATGATCAAGAGCCAAAGTTTGGGCTGTCCGTTACAGGCACGATCCATCCTGAACGGGTTCGAACCAATGCAGGAGCGAAACCGGGCGACCGGCTCATTTTAACTAAACCAATCGGCGTTGGCATCTTAACCACAGCGATTAAGAATGGCCTACTGGCTACGAATGAACAAAAGGAAGTTATTGATGTTATGACGACATTAAATAAAGACGCTGCCCAGATCATGGAACGTTATACTGTTCATGCTTGTACAGACGTTACCGGTTTTGGCTTGCTTGGTCATACATTGGAAATCGCTGAGGGAAGCCGCGTTGGTATAAACGTATTCAATCAAAAAATACCAATTCTGGAAAAAACAAAACAGTTTGCAGAACAAGGCGTTATTCCAGGTGGTACGAAGAAAAATCGTCAATGGCTGGCTGATCGAATTGAATATGATGATTCTATTAGTGACATCGATCAGTTAATTCTTTGCGATGCGGTGACTTCAGGTGGGTTGCTTATTTCCGTGCCTGAATTGGAAGCTGAGCGGCTAAATCGGGAGTTGCGGGAAAATAACGTTGGTTCCGCTATTATTGGCGAAGTGACCAGTGAAAATTCTGGACGTATTAGAGTTGTCTGAAACGATTTGGGCGGGCAATTTAACGTATGGAAGGTGTCGATTCCTTATTTAAGGATCGGCACCTTTTTAGTGTAGTGAATAGATTCGAAAATGTTTACAATTCCTTATCTACTGCCTCAGCAATTTTACTGGCAATCCAGCGTTTTGCCGTTTCTTCGTCAATGTCATATTCTTTTCCTGCCCGCAATAAATCACCATGATAAGCAGTTTGCACGTTCATTTTAACTTTGATCATTCTGTATAGTCTCCTTTTATCCCGCCTTAACGGGCAGTAAGACCCCCACTTCAAGATTTTGAGGTGGAACTAAAAAAGATAAGTGGGGTCAACTGCCCGTAAAGGTCCGATTCTGTTCAACTAACATTAAGTGGGGGGAAGGGCAGGCAAAGAACACCACGTCCTGTGGCGACACCTACACTAGCACGTCTGCATTCGTCAGAGCCCCCACTTAATGAAGTTTCACTTTATCCCGCCTTAACGGGCAGTAAGACCCCCACTTCAAGATTTTGAGGTGGAACTAAAAAAGATAAGTGGGGGTCAACTGCCCGTAAAGGTCCGATTCTGTTCAACTAACATTAAGTGGGGGGAAGGGCAGGCAAAGAACACCACGTCCTGTAGCGACACCTACACTAGCACGTCTGCATTCGTCAGAGCCCCCACTTAATGAAGTTTCACTTTATCTAAATGCTGTGATAGCTTGAATGTTGTATCTACTATTATATCGATTTTCTGTGATGATGACCATAAAAAGAAGCGTGTATAAAATGTCACAGCATTGCCATACTATTTTTTGCCTTTTTGTGAACAATGGCTATTTTAATTGAAAATAATTATCATTATCAAGTAAAATGAAATTAAGCTACTTTATCTAATTTGGGGGTTGTTGTAATGGCAAAAATTATGTTGATGGATGCTAGTATGACGGGCAGCACGGAAATGATGGCCGATGCAATTGGTGATTATGTTCAAGGTGCTGGCCATGAATTGGTGCGGAAATCGTTTGACTTTGATGCGATTGACGTTCAGGAATTGCTCGATTATGATGGAATATTAATCGGTTCCTATACGTGGGATGATGATTTACCGTATGAAGTAGAAGATTTTTATGAAGATCTGGACGATGTTGATTTGACAGGGAAGCTTGTCGGGGTGTTTGGTTCGTGTGATTCGTTTTATGATTCCTACGGTGCTGCGCTGGAGACCATTGCTGCTAGGGTTCCGGAAATTGGTGGTTCGATGTACGAGGAAAAATTGAAGGTTGAATTAGAGCCTAATGATAAAGATATTGAAGATTGTAAGCATTTTGCCGCTGGATTTTTGGAACAGCTTGCGAAAATGTGAAGGGGGCTGTGATAGGAGCCCCTTATTTTGTTTGGAGTAAAAAATAGGCCTTACGAGTATACCAACGGCGGCGTGATCTATCTAGCCGAAATCAAAAAATATTGCACGAGTTGTTCAAAACACCCTCATTTTTATTATTCCACATTCACAGTTACAGCACGCTTTCTCATGGATGCCCAATTACGTTCAAATAATTGTCTGTCATAGTGTTCTTCCTGACCGGTATATGGATCATGAACGATTGTATGAGCTTTATTGAATCCAACAAGTACGACCGCATGTTCATTACAATACCAATCGATTGAGTTACCCGCTTCATCCTGCCAGGATTTACTATGGTAGGTTTCTTTTTGATTAATGGTGGTCCAGACCATAACCGGTTTTCCCGAACGAACAATATCAAGCAGTTCATCAAAATCTTGTCCGGTTAGATCAATTCCTTTTCCGGGAAGGAACATATCAATCGTTGCTAGAATCGGCGCTTCAAAAACACCGAAACTGCCATCATCTGAATAGGGGTCACCGACAAAATGTTCATCCGGATTTGCACCACACCATTTACCATCTATTAATCTTACTTTCTCTCCTTTTGGCAATTTCTTAACCACATCATACTTACTAACAGATACCCCTGCCCAACCAAGCAGCATTGCTAGAGATGTCGCTTCACAGCCGGTTGGCAGTTCTGGATATTGATTCATAGTAGGAACTCCAGTGATTTTTACCGTATATTCCATGTTATCACTCCCTTTAGGCATTTATTATACAACAAAAATTAACAATAGGATGATGAAAAAAATAAATGCTTGGAAACATCAAGGAAATCAATGTTTCTGGTTAATGATTAATCGAATGAGCTATACTTTTTAATAATGGACTAAAATGAAATTTTACTTTTTTTAATTGATTTATGTAATTATATGTTATATGATAATGTTAAATGATAGGGGAATCCTTTCAGATTATTTTTCTATGAAAGGGGTTTCAAAGGAGTGATGAATGCTAGGAATACACAAGATGATGCTGGTCACACATGTCTATTTTAAAAAATAAGGGGGAAGATGAAAATGAAAAAGAAGCATGCACTAATTGTTATGTTGCTAAGTTTTGTACTCGTATTGTTCACAGCATGCATCGATTCTTCCAAAGACTCCGAGTCGAAGGATAATGGCGGTTCGGATGGTGATAAGGGAGAGACGATTGAATTTTGGACAATGCAGCTAAAACCGGATTTCACTGATTTTATTGAGGGGATGATTGCGGATTTTGAAGAAGAAAATCCAAACATTAAAGTAGACTGGCTGGATGTACCGGCAAGTGATCTGAAAGACAAAATGATAAGTGCAGTATCTGCGGGAACAGCGCCGGATCTTGTCAATCTGCCTGTAGGATTTTCACATAAGCTAGTTGAGATGGATGCGCTTGTTAATATGAATGATGCGCTGACAGATGACCAAAAAAATCAATATATTGAAGGTGCTTGGAAGGCGTATACAACGGAGGATGGGGAAACAACATTTGGAATTCCTTGGTATTTGACCATGGATGTAACGATGTATAACACTGAAATATTGAAAGAGGCAGGCCTTGACGCCGATAATCCACCGGAAACATTTGATGAAGCTGCAGATATGGGTAAAACCATTAAAGACAAAACGGGAAAATATGGATTGTATCCTTCACTCGACCTGTCGATGCCTTTGCAATATATGACCATGTTCAATGGTAGCATCATTAATGATGAAGGTACAAAAGCGTCGTTTAATACACCTGAGGGTTTGCATATGTTTGAATACTTTACCAAATTGTATCAAGATGAAATTATTCCGCACTCTTTGATCACTGATGATCAGCGCAAAGGGATTGACATCTATGCTTCCGGAGAGGCTGCTATCTTTAACGAAGGAATGCAATTTTTAACTCAAGTGAAAGCGAACGCACCAGATGTCTATGAAAATACGAAAGTTTCGCCCGCTCTTTTAAGTGACGCTGGAAAAATCGGTTTGACAACGCAAGGACTTGTTATCCCTGAAACCAGTGAACATCAGGATGCAGCAGTTAAGTTGGCCATGTTTATCACAAATGCTAAAAACACAGTTGACTTTGCAAAAGAAACACCTGTCTTTCCACCGGTAACAGAAGCGCTTGATGATCCGTATTTTAGTGAACTCCCGGATGATCCAGAACCGATCGATGAAGCAAGACTTGTAGGGGCAGAACAGTTGGGTCACGCAGAATCGCTAGTGAATACGCATGGAAACCAAGAAAAAGTGGATGACCTGCAGCAAGCATTTTATGATGCCCTGCAAAAGGCAATGCTTGGCGAGAAAAGTCCGAAAGATGCGCTAGAAGAGGCTGAAAGTGCCTTTAATGAGATTTTGGCAGAGTAGATTTTAATTTGATATAGGCAAAAAGAATTGCGGAGATCTCCTTTTTCTTTTTGCCTTCCATAATTCTCTTTCGTTGTTGGAGGTAACTGTATGAAGAGAAACAGACTCACTCCCTATCTGTTTTTAATTCCGGGATGTGTAATTTTGGGAGCGTTTATCTTTTATCCAATGTTAAACGCGATCCGGCTTAGTTTTATGGATTATAATTTCGTTCAAGACCCGGAATTTGTAGGAATTGACAATTATGCAACATTGTTTCAGGATGAATTGTTCTGGAAGACGTTAAAAAATACGTTGATTTATTTGATCGTTGCGGTACCATCTCTCGTTATTATACCTATTTTTCTTGCGGTTTTAGTTAACCAGAAAATTAAAGGGATTGGCTTTTTCCGCTCAGCTTATTATATTCCCGTCGTCACATCCATTGTAGTTGTTGGAATCGCTTGGGACTGGATGTATAAGGAAAACGGTCTGCTCAACTATGTGCTGGATTTATTGGGGATTATTAATGAACCGATTCATTGGCTGTCCTCTACATCAACTGCTTTAATTGCTGTTATGGTGGTTACTATTTGGAAAGGCCTTGGGTATTATATGATTATTTATCTTGCCGGTTTGCAGTCGATTTCTCCTGACTTATATGAGGCTGCAGACATCGATGGTGCAAATTGGTGGCAAAAAATTACTCGGGTAACCATTCCACAACTAATGCCCTCTGTTCTGATCGTATCCGTGATGTCATCGATCGCAGCGATGAAGGTTTTTGAAGAGGTTTTTGTTATGACGCAAGGTGGACCACTTCACAGTTCAGAAACGCTGGTTTTTTATATCTATAACGAAGCTTTTGATAAGTTGAATATGGGGTATGCCAGTGCTGCAGGTGTTATATTATTCTTGATTACGCTTGTGTTGTCCATCCTTAATCTCAAATTTTTAGGCAAAGATAAAACCGCTTAGGAGGAAGTTGAATGGCTATTTCTTCAACGAGCAATATTCAATTAAGACAAAAGAAGACAACAAAGGCTAAACTTACCAAAGCCATCAAGAATATTTTTCTTTATATTCTGCTTTTGATTATCGCGGTTGGTATGGTAGGTCCTTTTCTATGGCTTTTATCAACCGCCTTAAAGTCAGGAGGGGAAAATATATTTGCATACCCTCCACGCTTGATCCCAGAGCATATTACATTTTCAAATTTCACGAAGGTTATGGACGCCTTTCCGTTTTGGAGATATTTGTTTAATAGTACTGTCGTTTCAGTTCTCACAGTTATTTTTAATGTTTTGTTTTGCTCACTTGCAGCTTACCCATTAGCCAGAATGAGGTTTAAGGGACGGAATATTATCTTTGTGTTAATTATCAGTACCATGATTATTCCTTTTCAATTATTAATGATTCCAATCTATATTTTGGCGTTGAATTTAGGATTGCAAAACACTTACGCTGGTATGATTTTGCCGCATATCACAACAGCATTTGGTATTTTTATCATGCGACAAGGGATGCTAACGGTTCCCTACGAACTGGACGAGTCCGCCCGAATGGATGGAGCGAATAGTTTCCAGATTTGGCGGCGGATTATCATGCCTTCTGTAAGACCATCCATGGTCACGCTTGCCATTTTTACTTTTGTAGGGGCTTGGGATGATTTTTTATGGCCATTAATTATCGTAAATGATCAGAATATGTATACATTGCCGCTTGGTGTGAACATGCTGGCGGGAACATTCTCTTCCGATTGGCGGTTGATTGCTGCGGGATCCATCATATCCATTATCCCAATTATTATTGTATTTCTGTTCTTACAAAGATATTTTGTTAGTGGAATGAAGGGTGCGGTCAAGGGATAATCGTAAGTAATGTTCCATTGTTTTCACAAATATATCTGTTCTATAGGAAGTATTTATTACTCAGTTATTATGTCCAAGGGGTGATATACAATGAAACTTGGCCTTGATGTTTTTCTGAAAGACCAATACAAGTCGTTCAAAGGGAAACGAATCGGGCTTGTTACCAACATCACGGGGGTAAACAGCAAGCTTATTCCTTCCATTGATTTATTCCATGACCACCCCGACATCCATTTGTCTGCCCTCTACGCTCCGGAACACGGAATTCGTGGAGATGGAAAAGAGGGGGAGGAAGTGAAGTCATTTATCGATCCATATACAAATGTGCCTGTGTACAGCTTGTATGGTGCATCTAAAAAACCGAGTAAAGCAATGCTGGATCCAGTAGATGTGATCGTGTTTGATTTGCAGGATATTGGGTCAAGGTATTATACATTTATCTATACAATGGCTTATGTCATGGAGGCTTGTAAGGAATACGGGAAACATTTTGTTGTATTGGACCGTCCGAATCCAGTTTCTGGTCTCCATATGGAAGGGAATCTTGTGGAGGAGGATGTCCGTTCGTTCGTCGGTTTATTTCCGATTCCAAATCGACATGGGATGACAGTGGGGGAGCTTGCCCTGTTATTTAAGTACGCATTTGGATATCACAGTGAATTAACGGTGGTTCCGATGCAAGGTTGGAAGCGCCATATGTATTTTGATGAAACACCTTTATTCTGGGTGCCCCCGACCCCAAATACGACCAATATTGAAATGAATATTTTATATGCTGGAACATGTCTTGTTGAAGGGACAAATCTATCAGAAGGCAGGGGAACGACAAAGCCATTTGAATGGATCGGTGCCCCTTATATCGATGGGCAAAATTTGGCAAAAGCGTTCAATCGTTTGAAAAACCCAGGTGTTTTGGCACGTCCGATATCATTTATGCCGACCTATCAAAAACATAAAGATCAGACCTGTTATGGTGTTCAGTTGCATATTGTCGACAGGGATCAATTAAATTCCTTGAGGACCGGTATTCAACTCATTGAGTTAATTGCAGGCATGTATCCCAACAACTTTCACTTTCTAAAAAGTGAAAACGGAAAGTATTTTTTTGATCTGTTGGCCGGGACGAAGCGTCTAAGAAACGATATTCTGAAAGGTCGTTCAAGTGAGTTTCTGCAAGCGTGCAACCAACAGTTGGAATCATTTAAACAATTAAAAGAACCTTATCTATTATACACATAGGATGGTAGTGGAATGAACAAATTATCTACACTGACAACAGAAATGAGAAATCAACACTCGATGAATATTGATAATATGTCCACGATGGATATATTAACGACGATCAACCGTGAAGATATGATTGTAGCAAAGAAAGTACACGACGTATTGCCGGAAATAGAAACAGCTGTCGATATGATCTATCATGCATTCAAACAGGGTGGGACACTGATTTATGTTGGGGCTGGAACAAGCGGACGCATCGGCGTTTTGGATGCTGTGGAATGCCCTCCAACATTTAGCACGCCGCCGGAAATGGTACAGGCCGTTATGGCAGGTGGTTCCGGGGCATTTGTCAAAGCCGCTGAAGGCGCAGAAGATGATCCATGCTTGGGTGCAAAAGATTTGCAGGATCGACAGTTAACGAAACAGGATGTTGTGGTTGGCATTGCAGCAAGTGGCAGAACACCTTATGTTGCGGGAGCAATGAAATATGCTCAGGAAATAGGTGCAAAAACGATTGGCTTATCCAGTAATAAAAATGCTGCAATTAGTCAATATGCAGATATTAAAATCGAAGTGGTAACGGGTCCGGAGATATTGACCGGCTCAACCAGGATGAAAGCCGCAACTGCACATAAGCTGATTTTGAATATGATCACAACAACATCGATGATTAAAATTGGAAAAGTGTATGAAAACCTGATGGTCGATTTAAAAGTAAGTAACAACAAATTAAAAGAACGTGCAAAAAGTATTGTCTCTTCCATAACAGGCGTGTCATCCGAAGAGTCTGAAGATATCCTGGAGACAACAGATTATAAAGTGAAGCCGGCAATTGTTATGATAAAGACAGGTGTTACACATTTAGCTGCAAAAAAGTATATCGATCAGGCCAATGGATTTGTGCGACAAGCAATTGAATTAGCCAAACAAAGTGAGAATCATTAACATATAGATACTTGAAACTGGAGTTAGTATCGCAAGTAGACTGACATGAGTTGATCCATTGGGATTGGCTCATGTTATATCGTATTTCTATTTGCCGTAAATAGCAGCCAATGCTATTTGTTCTAAAAGTGGAGGGATTATAATGATTGGCACTTCTGTTTACTTATCAAAGGAAAATCAAGCGTTTCATCAAAAATGGATTGAAAAAGCAGCCAAAAATGGATTTTCCTCGATATTCACATCGCTTCATATTCCAGAAGATGATACAAAGACGTATAAAGAATTACTTATTCATTTAGGATATGAAGCAAAAAAACATCAAATGAAGCTAATTGCTGATATCTCTGAAAAGTCATTCGCATATCTAAATATGGATGTGAACACTATCGACCAATTATTGGAATGGGGGATTATGGCTCTCCGGGTGGATGACGGTTTAAGCGTGGAAGAAATTGTTCATCTATCAAAAAAAATAAAAATATCCTTGAATGCCAGCACAATAACAGAGGAATTACTACAAGAATTAATTAATAAAGGGTTGAACACGAAAAACATAGAGGCCATGCATAATTTTTACCCTCGGCCAGAAACTGGATTATCAAGAAATGCTTTCATCCAGAAAAATAAGCTGCTGAAAAGAAATCAAATCGGGGTATCAGCATTTATACCAGGGGACGGTATAAAAAGACAGCCATTATACCATGGATTACCGACATTGGAAGAACATCGTGATATATCACCAATCCATGCCTATTTGGACCTGAGAAAAAATGGACTTGTCGATACCATATATATCGGAGATCCTTCATTAAATGATGACACGATGGAAGGGTTTACTTACCTCGCTGACAACATTATCCCGATTCGTTATCGGGGTGAAAACAGGAATGAATTCGTTGATTTTCACACGTATTTGGAAGGTGTTCAGTGTAATCGCCCAGACGCAGCAAGAGATGTTATTCGCTTTGTCAGTTCCCGTATTGATCTTCAAGGCAAGGGTTATATACATCCAAATCATACCGTTAGTCGCAAAAAAGGATCGATTACGATAGATAACGATCATTATGGCCGATATGCAGGAGAAATTCAGATTGCGCGAATCGATCTGAAACAAGATGATAAAGTGAATGTAATCGGCAGGATTATCGAGCAGGACATTCCTTTACTTGACTTTGTCGGTGGGGGCAATAAGGTTTTATTACAAAAAGTAAATTGATAACAGTTATCCCATCCATAAAGAGGTGTTGCATTTGAACCAGATATACATAAACAAAGCTATTGGACAATTGTTGGTCGTTGGATTTTCAGGAAAGCAGATTACATCAGAAGTGAAAGAATTAATGCAGAGGTATCATGTAGGTGGAATCATTTTATTCAGTCGTAACCTTGGTAGCCCTTCTGAAATATTAAATTTGACGACAGATTTACAAAGAGAAGCGAAAAAAGCAGGGTATCTATATCCACTTTTAATAGGAGTGGATCAGGAAAATGGCATGGTACGCCGTTTAGGTGAAGGGACGACCATATTCCCCGGGTCCATGGCAATAGGCGCTACAGATAATGCCAGTAATGCTTATCATATAGGTTTTGCCACAGGAAAAGAATTGCTCGGATTAGGGATAAATTGGAACTTGGCCCCTGTTTTGGATGTCAATAACAATCCAGACAACCCGGTGATCGGTATACGTTCATTTGGCGAATCAGCTGAGAAAGTTGCACAGTTCGGGAGAGAAGCAATGAAAGGAATGCAGGATGCAGGGATCGTAACTACCTTAAAGCATTTTCCAGGACATGGTGACACGAACGTTGATTCACACCTTCTGCTACCAACAATATCACATGATCTACAAAGATTGGAAGAAGTGGAGTTAAAGCCTTTTAAGGAGTGTATTGCGGCAGGTGCCGATACAATTATGTCAGCTCACATCTATTTTCCAGCAATGGAACCGAAAGAAGGGTTGCCTGCAACATTATCCAAAAAAATCATTACAAACTTATTAAGGGAAAAGTTAGGCTATCGTGGAGTTGTAACCACAGATTGTATGGAAATGGATGCAATTTCAAAAACAATTGGGACTGAAAATGGGGCCGTTGCTGCAATAAAAGCAGGAGCCGATATCATTATGATTTCCCACACTTTTGAACGGCAAAAAGGTGCAATAGAAGCAATCTTAAATGCCATAGATGCAGGCGCTCTTGATCAGGATTTAATCGTTGAGGCCAATAAACGAATCCAAGGGTTAAAAGAAAATTATCTTGCTTGGGGTAAAATAAAATTTGATAATGTAAACGTTCCAGCATTTGTGGGTGGCAATGAACATAAAGCACTCGCGAAAAATGTTTACCAAAATAGTGTAACCATTGTAAAGAATAATGGTCTGCTCCCGTTAAGTACAAATCAGAAGGTGCTTGCGGTTTACCCAGAAAGCCGCTCCTTGGTTCAAGTAGAAGAAGAGCATAACATGGGGAAAAATTTGGGTGAGACCGTTCGTGAATATCAATCATTCGCCACCATAAAACAAATGGATGATCTACAATCTATGGATCAAATGGTACAGAAGGCAAAACAATATGATGCAGTTATTGTAGGCACATTAACAAATTCCTCAAGAAGTCGCGAAATAATATTTATAAAAAAATTGATAGAAAGTGGCGTGTCAGTTGTTGTTGTGGCGATGAGAAATCCATACGTTCTCGGTTATTTTCCTGAGGTACCTGCCTATATTTCAACCTATGAAAATTCCCCTCCCGCCTTAGAAGCAGCTGCAGGTGCCATTTTTGGAAAAGAAGAAGCCAAAGGCAGACTACCGGTTACCATTTCAGGATTGGGATATAAATGATACATATCCAGAAGGGGGATAATGAAGTGAAACAACAAGTGCTGCAGTTTTTAGAAAAAGAAATTGGCTTACACCACTTGCCTGGAGCAGTCGTGCAGGTGATGCATCAAGGTGAAATCATTTTGCGGGAAGCAGTTGGATATCGTTATCATGATGCAAATAAAAAAGTACCAATGACATTGGATACCGTCTTTGACTTAGCATCATTAACCAAAGTGGTAGCAACATTACCAGCTATGTTGAAGCTAATGGATGCTGGAGAAATAAGACTTGACGACCCCGTAGCACGCTTTTTGCCCGATTTTTCTATCAATGGTAAAGAAAAGGTGACACTTCGGCATGTATTAACGCATACCTCAGGATTACCAGCTCACTGTCCGTTTCACAAAAAACACCTTGATAAAGCGGCTATATTAAACGAAATAAATCGGACAGAACTTGAGCAAACCACTGGTTCAGGTGTACTTTACAGTGATTTAGGATTTATCTTACTCTACCATGTGATCGAAAAAGTAACGAAACAGCCATTCGATGCTTTTGTAACCGAACAATTTTACTCGCCGCTTGGTATGGATGAAACAGGTTTTTGCCCTACGTTTAACAAGGAACGGTATGCGGCAACGGAATTTAATGAGGCGTTTAATGATTACAAAGTGGGCATGGTTCATGATGAGAACGCAGCATCCATGGGGGGCATTAGTGGACATGCCGGATTGTTTTCCACAATTGATGATTTAACACGTTTCGCACAGATGATTGAAAATGAAGGCGTTTATAATGGGAAACGGTTCTTATCTGCATCTGCTTTAAAATTGGCACGATGCAATTTTACGGAACAGGGAGAAGAACAACGTGGTTTAGGTTGGGTGCGAAAAAATCCAACTCACGCTTCCTGCGGAGATTACTTTTCAGACGAATCGTATGGTCATACAGGTTTTACTGGTACAAGTATTTGGTTTGACCCTTCCATTAAGTTGAACATTATCCTATTAACAAACCGTGTGCACTATGGCAGACAGCCACATATCCTTTCTTTAAGGCCACGATTGCATAATATAATTAGAAGTAATTTTTAAAAATCTGGAGAAAAATTTTTGTGGTAAATGGGACAATATTTTTGTATCATACACGAATAGAGGTGAGGTAATGGTTTATATGACTGGTGGTTTGATGCGAGTGAAGGAAATGTTACCATCTTTGCCGCCTTCAGAGGAAAAGATAGCAAACTATATTTTAGCGCATCCACATGAAGTGATATCTATGACAGCAAATGAATTGGGTAAGCGTAGTATGACAAGTAGTGCGGCAGTGATTCGACTATGCAAATCATTGAATTTAAAAGGGCTCCATGAATTAAAAATACGAATTGCCGGTGACTTACAAAAAACAACCCAGGCAGGATTCCAGGATATTGAGCCGAATGAAGCACCTATGTCGATTATCGAGAAAATGACTAATAATAGTATCCAAACAATACGGGAAACCGCCGAACTACTAAGTATTGACGAATTGGAACGGGCGGTTGAACTGTTAGAAAAAGCGCGAAGAATACATTTTATTGGGGTAGGCGCATCCAGTATTATTGCACAAGACGCGGAACAGAAGTTTTTACGGATTAATAAAACTGCGTATGCGTTTGAAGATGTTCACATGGCAACGACACTTGTTGCTAATGCTGAAAAAAACGATGTAGTGGTTGGCATCTCTTTTTCGGGTGAAACAGGGGAAGTAGCAAACATCTTGCAGCTCGCGCGTGAAAATGGTGCGGGTACGATTAGTTTGACAAAATATGGGAAGTTCCCGGTTACAGAGCAGGCAGATATCAATTTGTATACATCCGCAACAAGAGAGCCGACATTTAGAAGTGGTGCCATGTCTTCACGCATGGCGCAACTCCAGGTAATTGATATTTTATTTATGTGTGTGGCGTCACTAGCGTATGACGAGACGGTTAAACATCTGGCAGTAACTAGAAATGCTATTGATTCGTTAAAGTTAAACATGATGAAAGATAGCATAGGTAAAAAGACAGAAAAACCTAATTCATAATGGAGAAAATTGTCTGCTATTGTCTATTATTTAGTTTCAAAATATGTCCATATGAAGGAGTATAGATGGTGAGATTCATTCCATTAAAGAAAAACAGATTAAAGGCATTGACAGCGCTATGGAATAGGCACTTGGGTGATGAATTTCCGATGACGGAGACACTCTTTGAGCAAAATAGTTTCAAAGATAAAAACGTTTGTTTCAAAAGTTCTCTCATAGCTGTGGATGAAAAAGATTTTCCGATCGGATTTATCATTACAAAGCGATGGCAAGAAAACCTCGATATTGCTATGAGTGAGACAACTGGTTGGATTCAGATTCTTTTGGTTGACCAAGAGGTACGTGGACAGGGAATAGGTTCACGATTATTAAATCATGCAGAATCTGAACTAGTAGCCGAGGGGGCCAAACAGATTTTACTTGGAAAAGATCCGTATCATTATTTTCCTGGGATTCCAGGTGAGTATCAAGAAACGGCCAAATGGTTTGAGCGAAGAGGGTATGTGCATACAGGAAACGAATATGATTTGATGAGGGAGTATACGATAGAAGAAGGAAAGATCTTGCCGGAGCTTGATGGTGTAGAATTCGCGTTGTTAGAAAAACAGGGTCAACATGATTTTTTAGCATTTTTGCATCGTTGTTTTCCGGGTAGGTGGGAATATGAAGCCATCCATTACTTTCGCAAGGGTGGCACAGGAAGAGAATTTATGGTATTAAAAAAGAACGATCGCATTATTGGATTTTGTCGAATAAATGATGGGCAATCTCCGTACATTGCCCAAAATGTTTATTGGTCTCCATTATTTAAGGAGGAATTGGGCGGTGCAGGTCCACTCGGAATTGATGCAAATGAGCGTGGACAAGGATATGGTCTTGCGATTGTAGAAGCTGGCCTCGCATTCTTAAGACAAAGGAACATCCGTCGCATTGTTATTGATTGGACAGGTCTCGTTGATTTTTATAAAAAATTGGGTTATCACCCTTGGAAAAGTTATCTGTCATATCAAAAAGAGATTTGATTTTTAATAGAAAAGGATGAATACAAATGCCTCACATAATTGCCATCGACGGGGGTGGAACAAAAACGAACGCCGTATTAGCGGATGATACAGGATCGATTTATGCGTATTCCAGCACAGGTCCAACAAATCCGAATACGATTTCCGGAGAAGTGTTAGAGCAAACACTTCAACTTCTGTTCGCTGATTTAAAAAAACAAGCTTCGGAATCGTTCGCAAAGGTCACTACTGTATTTGCCGGTATTGCCGGTGCCAGCAGCCCTCAAAATGCCAAACAGCTCCAATTCAGTTTGGAACAAATTTCACCGGCAAATGCTTCGATTACGGTGGAAATAGACACAGTAAATGCGCTATATTCCGGGACGTATGGAAAACCTGGCATGGTACAAATTGCCGGTACCGGTGCTATTTCTTTTGGAATAAACCAACATAGACATCGTGAACGAGTTGGCGGTTGGGGATATTTGTTGGGGGATGAAGGAAGCGGCTATGCTATTGGGCAACAGGGAATTATTGCGGTATTAAAAGCCTATGATGGGCGCGGGGAACAAACGATATTGACAAAAATCGTTTCGCAGTATTTTGGGGTCGCACGTGGTGAAGAAATTATTCAGCATGTCTATTCCTCGGCAATACCTAAAGTAGAAATTGCGGCTGCGGCGAAACTTGTTTTTCAGGCATATAAACAAAACGATCCAGTTGCCAAGGAGATTATTCATCGTGCAAGTCGTGAGTTATGCTGGAGTGTCAGAACATTGTATCGCAAGCTCTTTTCAGGTGAAAAGACGATATTAGTTTTATGCGGTGGAATTTTTTCAGAGTCTTCTATTATTCCTCAGCACATAAAAAAGGATTTGTTTCAATCGCACCAACAAATTGAGATGGTGTTACCAAAACTTCCTCCGGTTGGCGGAGCAGTTATTGGCGCATATCTAGCGTGCGAAATAACCATAACCAACAAGGTGATTGAAAATCTTATAGAAAACTTTAAAAAGAGAATACATACCATTTGATACGGAACGCCATTCAATGTTCTGTATTTTTTTTGTCCCCTTAACGGGCAGTAGGACCCCTACTTGAAGATTTAGAGGTGTAACGAAAAAATAAGTGAGGGTCGACTGCATGATAAAGGTCCGATTCTGTTCTCAGCCTGCATGATGCAGGTCACAAAGGCGTTGCAACTCAGACGTTCGAGTTCTTAGCCTTTGTTCTTCTGTCTCAGTGAGGGAGAAAGGGCAGGTTAAACTGTCACGTCCTTATGCCTTGCCTGCACTAGCACGTCTGAGTGCGTCGCCCCCCTGAATGAAGTTTTATTTTATGCCTTTAATAAGGAATGTCCGAATGAGTGGACACATATATTTGTAAAGACAAAGGTCTAGCCAGGCTATTCGAACTACGATCCTGTCAAACAGTTGAGATTTTGCATCTTAAGGAAGCAACATGGATAGTATTTTGCTGTCCAGATGTTTCATATATTTTTTTATAAAGGGGGCAAATACATTGAAGGAATTGCACAAAGGCCGGTTTTTATTTTTCATATTCGTTGTTTTTATGCTAATTTTTATGGCGGCTTGTTCATCAGATGACGAGAAGGACAGTGAAAAGAAGTCAGCTGATGGCGGAAGTGACGAGGATGGTGATATCTCCGGTGAGTTGGAAATTCAGTATTTCGTAGGTGGCTATGGCGATTCATGGTGGAAGGAAGTCATTGGTGATTTTCAGGAAAAATATCCGGATATAAACATTATCGAGGATGCGGGGCCGAATATAAATGAAGAGATGCGCTCGCGTTGGGTTTCTGGGGATCCACCAGATGTTGTGTATATTGATGGCGCTGGATCAAGTGAGACACAAATGGTTGAGGATGGTCAATTGTTGGATTTGTCTGATTGGGTTAATGGTGTGAAATTAGAAGATGGGACCCCGTTAATGGACAGTTTTATTGTCGATCCAGCGACATATGATGATGGCAACATCTATAGTTTACCGCTTGTGTTTGATACATGGGGAACCTGGTACGATAAAGCATTATTTGCTGATAAGGGCTATGATATTCCAACGGATTTTGATAGCTTTATGGACTCGATGAGTAAAATTAAAGATGAAGAGGACATAGCGCCGTTCGTGACAACTGGACAGTACCCATATTACTTTTTGCGTGGAATGTTGTACCCCGCATTTGCCGCTGCTGGTGGGGAGGAGTTGCTGGCAGATGTGATTGATGGCGAGGAAGGTGCGTGGACAAGTGATGAGGTACTGGATGTCATGAAAAAAGTAGAAGAGATGCAGAAAGCGGGCTATATTGATTCAGGGGTTGGTGCGTTGAATCATACTCAATCTCAAATGAACGTCTTGCTGCATGACAATGCCTATATACCAGACGGATTCTGGCTGCCTAACGAGATGGCTGATGATACTCCGGATGACTTTGAATATGGGTTTATACCATCGCCAATGAATGATGAGGGTGAGCCTGGTGCAGTTGTGCCTGATTTACGTCCACTTGCTATTGCGAAAGAGGCGAAAAATCCGGAAGCGGCTAAAGCTTTTGTTGAATTTGTCTTCACGAAAGAATATGCTACTTTATTTTCGGAGCTTACAGGAGCAATTATGAACTTGCAGGGTGTTGACTTGTCAACGAACGAAAAGGTTCCATCATATTTAATTGATGCCAATGACATGATTAATGATCCGGAACAAGTGCAGATTTATAACAAACCCCATCCAATGAGTGCGGATTTGGAAACACCAATCAGTGATTCGCTTGTATCGTTAATGTTAGGAAATATTTCAGCTGAAGATTTCGTCAAGGAAGCCGAAAAAGCGGCGAAGGAATATCGCGAAAGTAAATAGGTTGATTGGTATGGGGTATAGAGGATTCACCCTTCGTATCCCATACCATTTTATCATAATACGGGGCAGGTGATTCGATGGTACAGTCAAAAAAACAAAAATATCTGTTCCTTGCTTTTTGTTTAATTCCTACCTTTATTATGTTTGCTATTTTCACCTTATATCCGCTATTAAGCGGGTTGTATTATTCTTTTTTTGATTGGTCTGGTGCGGCAGAAAACAAGGAATTTATTGGTTTTTCCAATTACATAAAATTGTTTCATGATGCGATTATTCCGCATACGATTTGGCATGATTATTTTTTGGTCGTGACCAAGGTGATTGGGATTATGATCTTAGCCTTGTTCTTTGCGGTTGCGTTAACCCAGTTAAAAATAAAAGAAGCACCATTTTACCGGATCATCTTTTTCTTTCCAAATATTATGTCGGTCGTGGTCATCGGAATATTGTGGACGTTTATCTATAATCCTACGATGGGCTTCGTTAATTCAGGCTTGGAGTTTATTGGTTTGGGTGACTGGGCACGGCCATGGCTTGGCGATGAAAAATGGGCATTAACCAGTCTTGTGTTGCCATCGGTATGGGCTGGGATCGGGTTATTCATGCTGATGCTGATGGGGGGCATCGCCAATGTTTCCAAGAGTTATTATGAGGCAGCAGAAATCGATGGCGCATCTGAATGGCAGCAATTTTGGAAGGTGACCCTTCCGCTTGTCTGGCCACAGATTAAAATTTCGGTTCTGTACATTGTTATTACCACGTTAAATGGTTCCTTCATTATTGTTCAAGTGATGACGGGTGGTGGACCAAATAATGCGACACATGTGATGGGATCTTATCTTTACCAGCAGGCGTTTAAACAATACAACTTTGGCTATGGGGCAACGATTGGGGTTATGATTTTAATTCTTTCATTGGTGACAGTTATGATTCTGCAATTCATTATGCGGCGGGATAAGGTAGAATACTAAGCTGTGAAGTAGGGGAGGGTGAAACATGAAGCGAAGTGTTGGACAGATCCTCGGGCGAACAGGGATACGAATCCCCTTAATTTTTTGGACAATAGCGGTGTTATATCCGATTTTTTGGATGTTCATTGGAGCATTCAAAACCAATGCCGAGATTTATCGGAATCCGTGGGGGTTTCCGGAAACATTTAGTTTTCAAAACTTTCTCGATGCCTGGACCAATTATAATATTGATGGAAGTGTGTTTAATAGTTTCATTGTGACGGCAATTGGATCGATCCTGACATTGGTACTTGCCATTCCAACTGCCTATGCCATTGAACGATTGAAATTTCGTGGGAGTAATTTTTTGTTCACATTGTATGTTTCCGCCATGATGATTCCCATGGTGTTGGGATGGATTCCTTTGTTTTTCCTGTTAAAAGATATGCAGCTGCTGGATAATATTTATGGATTAGCGGTTGTTTATGCGGTAAGTCAGCTGCCATTTTCGATATTTGTTTTAACCAGTTTTATGAGTACGATTCCGAAGTCGTTGGAAGAGTCAGCGGCGATGGATGGAATAACGCCGTATGGGACACTTTGGAAAATCATTACTCCACTAACTATGTCTGGAATTATAACGGTAACGATTATGAACGCCATTCAATTTTGGAATGAGTATTTTATGGCGCTCATCTTTCTGCAATCGAAGGAAAACTATACGTTAGCGTTAGCGATTGATTACATCAGTAATGAAGCGCAATATTCAAATGCCTGGGGGACCCTTTTCGCCGGTCTGGTTATTGCGATTGTTCCAGTGATTGTTCTGTACGCAATCTTTCAGCGGCGGATTGCCAAAGGAATGACGGAGGGTGCAATCAAAGGATAGAGCGATAACTAGTGGAAGCGGCTGTCGCTTATTTTTTGTGTCGCGATTTGTCAGATGCCTTCGATAGGACCTATTTACTATTTCATTTTTCCTCAAAATATTACAACTAATTGGTCCGCTTCTGTAGTATAATAGCATTGTTATGCGTATTTTTATTATGAGGAAAGAAGGCAAGGAGGAATTTTATGAAGTTTTGTAAGCATTGTGGAGGAGAAATTGCTGATCATGCGAGGTTTTGTAAGCATTGTGGGCAGGAAGTAACAGGTGGACATCAATCTCAAGAGGAAACGTCTGTTAACAATCAGGCCGACCAGACAGATAAGGGGAATGATGGATACATAGAGACTGAATCCCCGCAGCAGTCGAACGGCAATTCGTCGGCAGATAGCGGTCAATCTGGTACGGATTCCGCTCAGGATAAAGGTGCTTCAGACCAACCGTCTGCGCCGAAACAGCCATCTGATCTGTCATCTCCACCGAAACAAGGCGGGATCGGTACTACGAAGAAAACTACGACAGCCCAACCGATGAAAAAGATGTCCAAGAAGTCCAAGATTTTTATTGGGATTGGTGCATTGGTCGTCGTATTACTGATTGTGGCCTATCAGGTAGGAGCGTCGATGACTTCCAAGGACAAAATGGTGGAGAAATTTGAAGATGCCGTTACGAAGAAAGATGCAGCAACTGTTGCTGAATTGCTACAATCAGACAGTAAGAAGATCAAAATTAACAAGGATTCCGTTGCAGGATTTATCGATTATTATTCAGAAAATCCAAGTGAGTTTGATTATATCGTTGAACATCTGAAGGACCAGGTGAAAGAATACGATAAGAATGCGGATAAGGCAAAAGCGAATAGCGAGGAAAACAAGGATATGTACGCGCTCAATCTAACGGAAGACGGAAAGAAATTTGCAATCTATAAAAATTATACCATTCAAGTAAGTCCTGTTTACTTTAAGGTGAGCACCAACTTTAAGGACACCGATATTTTGCTAAATGATAAGGTGATCGCTACATCGGATTCGGATGATTTCACGAAAGAGGTAGGGCCATTTTTGCCAGGTAGCTATAAGTTTACCGCCAAATATAAGGGTGACTATGTGGAATTGACTGCGGATGCCGAAAGTACGAACTTTGATCCTGGCTATGCAGATGATGTTGATCTTTATATTGAAGCCGACGAGGTCTCGTTTGGAACAGCGTATATGGATGGATTGGATGAGGTCACGCTTTTCATTAATGGAGAGGATACGGGAGTAAACATCATGAAAGAAGACACATTTGGCCCAGTACTGGTTGATGGTTCGATGACCGCTTCTTTTGAAGGTAAATTTCCTTGGGGAACGATGAAGACAGAAGAGAAGCCAATTGATTCCTATTACATGAATGCGGAATTCACCGCCAGTGACGATTTGAAAGAAACGCTAAAAGATACGATCATTAAATTTAACCAGGAATTTTTAGCGGCAACAACCACCGCCAGCAAAAAGAAATTGACGACTGCTACGGATAAAGTAGTGAAGGATGTTGTTGACGATGCGAAATTTGCCAAAGAAAGTGATCAGTATTACAAAGGTAAATTCATCGGGGTGGACTTCTACCAAGATTCATATGACATTACCAATTATGGGGATGGCTGGGTTGTTAAAGTTGATACGGTAACCATTTATGAAGAAGCCAACTGGTATAAAGATGACAAAAAGCCGAAATTGAAGAAGAATGAAGAAGATTATGGCTATGAATTGGTGTATGACAAAGATAAGGAGAAATGGAAAGTAAGCTACATCGGCTATGCCGGATCAATGGACGAAAACAAGATGGATGAGCATCGGGAGAAAGATCCGAAGACATATACATCGGCATGGTTGAAATAACTAGATTTGATAACGGGGTACTTTATTAGGATGAAAGATACCTGAACGGGTAAATGATATAGCATGTGAATCATGATATGATGGTTCACATGCTATTTATTATCGAAAAGCTGGATGTTAAGAGGTGTTAGTGGAGTGGATGATAGCGGGCATATATAAATTGGATAGTGTCGATCAACCTAGACATATATACCTATAATCGGATTCGTTCCAATGGCACTTGTGAGAGAAGTGATCCATATAGTATGATTACTTCGAATGCAAGGGGAGGGATATGTTGAATAAGCAAATGATCGACAACTTATTGCAGGCTATGACTGATTTGTCAGATGAAGTGAAAGATATACAAACAAGTGGATATCGTTTAGATGCACATGTTACCGATATAGAAACGAGAATGAATCATACAGGGGACGGGTTGAACGGTTTACAGCGTAACTTACGCAATATTGATCGGGATACAGAAATGACGATGGATAAACTTTTAAATCAGCGCAAGCCTATCCATCGTAAAACAATTAACTAGAGCGTGCACAGGCAGGCTTATTTTTTTTTGCTTGATTTTTTTGATATGATGAAAGGTATTATAGAGAGAAGACGAAACTCGGTGAAATCCGGTTACAGATATTTTGGGGGTTCATAATGAAACATTTACTGACGTTACTTCAGAAAAATAAAGGAGTTATGTGGCTGCTCATCCTGACGATTACCCTTCTATGGGGGTATGCATGGGTGCTGATGAAGGAAGTACTGGCGTATATGGGGCCGTTTACCTTTTCGTCCTTTCGATTTGGTACCGGATCGATTGTGTTATTACTGATTGTCTGGCTGGCAAAAAAACGTTTTCCGATTAGACGTTATTGGAAACAGTTATTGATACTGGGAATCTTGCAAACTTCCATTGTCTTCCTGCTAGTAATGTACGGACTTCGATTCGTCGATGCAGGTAAATCGTCTGTATTATTGTATTCGATGCCAATGTGGAGCAGCTTGTTAGCGGCTAGATTCCTTGGGGAGAAACTGACTCCGGTAAAATTTATTGGTCTGTTGATTGGCATGCTCGGACTATTGACCATCTTAGGCTGGGACATTTGGATCGGGCAGAACATCAAGGTTCTATTTGGCGAATTGCTTATCATCATTGCGGCCGTGTCTTGGGGTGTCTCTAATGTCTATTATCGGATGAAACTTCAGCATTTACCACAGCTGGAAACCAACGCGTATCAAATGCTTTTCGGAACCATCGTTATGATTATTGTGACATTTTTTATGGAATGGCACGAGCCTATCGATTTAAATGTACATAGCGTTTATTATATTTTGTTTACCGGTATACTGGCGTCTGCGTTATGTTTTACGGGTTGGTTTCTCATTTTAAGCATTATTGATATGGTAACGGCAACGATTTCCACATTGCTTGTACCTATTTTCGGACTTGTCTTTAGTAGTTTAATTATTGGAGAAAAAATGACTGCTGGCGTTTTGGTTGGTTCGGGATTGATTATTTTTGGGATTGTGGTGGCGCAATTGACGAGGAAGGAAAAATTGTCACAGAAGGCTGATTTCCAACAGAGAGGATAATTTAAATGAACAACCCTCATACATAGCTTGAGAGTTGTTCAAAAAAAGTTATGGCATGTTAGAAAAATAGTAAACCAATTGCAATTGGGAAGAAACTATAGATAAGGATCATGACACAAAATCCCATGATATCACGGACTTTTAAACCAGCAATCGCAAGGAGTGGCAATGCCCAGAACGGTTGAATCATGTTGGTCCATGCATCACCCCATGCAACAGCCATTGCTGTTTTTGCTGTATCTGCACCAATTTCAAGTGCAGCTGGTACCATAATCGGCCCTTGTACTGCCCATTGCCCACCTCCAGAAGGAACAAAGAAGTTGACGATGCCAGCACTAATAAAAGTAAATAATGGCAGAGTTGTTTCATTAGAAATGCTGACGAACCATAAAGACATTTGCTCTGATAAGCCAGAAGCGACCATCATTCCCATAATACCTGCGTAAAAAGGAAATTGAATAATGATCCCACCAGCATTTTTAACAGCACTGGTGACACTGTTTAGAAAACGGCGCGGTGTTTGGTGGAAAATGATTCCCAAAAACAGGAAGATGAAATTTACAATATTGATATTCAAATCAAAGCCATTCTGGATAAAAAAGTAAATAACAAAACAAAGCCCCAAAATCCCCGTAAGATATGAAATGATCCGACTGTTTTCCAATCGTTCTGCGGGTGTCATTTTTTCTTTAGATACAAAATATTCCGGCTCATTTTCTTCTATCGTTTTCGTTTGCCATGATGTGGCATCCGTATTTTGTAGGGGTTCTTTTGCTTTCATCAAAAATCGGTTTAAAAATGGTAAGGTAAATAACAGCACCAAAACAATGAAAATATTAAACCAGCTAAATAATGTTTCTGTCACAGGAATTACACCAATAGAACCTTCCAGAAAATGTCCAGGAGTCGCAATTAATAACGGAATGGAACCAGATAAACCGCCATGCCACAGAAGAAACCCACTATACGCACTTGCCATCAGTACACGATAGTCTACCGTTGGAACTCGTTTTGCGACATGAATCGCGTATAATGCACCAACTACTAATCCAAATCCATAATTAATTAAACAGGCAATGGATGCGATAAATGTCACCGCTAAAATAGCTTGTTCAGGTGTATTTGCCAGTTTACTTAATTTAGTGAGCAGTTTTTTAACGATTGGTGTGCTAGCTAATATATAGCCAGTGACAACGATTAAGGACATTTGCATGGCAAAGTCTAGTAAATCCCAGAAACCGGAGCCCCAATAGTTAACCATTTGGATTGGGGAGCTACCAGTAAAAATGATGCCCAATAAGAAGACAGCAAATGTTAAAATGATTGCAAACAAAAATGCATCAGGTAGAAAACGCTGCACCATTCGATCGAAAAAGGTTGTTAGGGACCGCATGAATTTTCTCTCCTTTCTTGAAATTGATTTTATAGTACAAATGCATAAGTATATTATAATGTATGCTTGTGGAAAGAGGAAAAGAAATGTGAATTATAGGCATATGTGGAATTAGAAGAAAACAAATGGCGCATTATCGAGTTGTGCTATGTTAGGTTTATATTAATGTAGTTTGTAAGTACCGTTTTAAAAAGTGTCATTTCATCTGGATAGAACTTATGGATATAGCATTATCAATAAACTACGTAATATTAGGAACTCCAAGCTTAAGTTCTGCTTCTTTACAACTTCCCAAAATCTGCTATTCTAAAATAAAAACTACAGGAGGAAAGGAAGTTTACCATGGAGCTTAACCACTCAAATTCCATACCATTACATATCCAGTTAAAAGAAATCATTGAAGCTCAAGTGACAGAGGGGATTCTTTCTGATCAAATCCCAAGTGAACGTCAGTTTATGGAATATTATAATATTAGCCGCAGCACGGTCCGTGAAGCTATTAATTTGTTAGTAAAGGAAGGGATCTTGGAAAAGCGACACGGGAAAGGTACGTTTGTTTCACTAAAACCGATTCATGACTGGCTGGGAAACTTAAGCAGTACGACGGAAACAATCTATAGTATGGGAATGAAACCAGGAGCAAAACTTATCACACATTATCCCACAACGCCATCAGTCTATATTCAGGAGATGACCGGATTCACGAAGTCATACTTTATCAAACGAATTCGTTATGCCGATGATATCGCCATTGGTGTGGAGAGGCATTATTATCCGATACATATTGGGGAAAAATTAATCCAGTATGATCTGGATAATGCTACACTTTATGATTTAGTCGAAAATGAGCTTGGTATTCAATTTGCTGAAGCGAATCAAACGATATCCAGTGGACCATTATTAGTAGAAGATCAAGGGTACTTGGAAATTCCTGCGAATAAACATGCATTAATCGCTGAACGGATCATTAAAGATCAATCGGGTAATGTGATAGAGATGGAAGAGGCGTTTTACCGCAGTGATATGTACAACTTTAAAATTAATTTATCGCGAAAATTTGGCTAAAGAAACAATTATCATTTATAAATGGTTCGAATAAGACTTATTTTATTTTTAAATATCCGAATTTAATAAAAACATTGAAAATGGTCTGAGGCTGGAATATACTAAATATAAACCTACTCCAACTGGTACGGACGTCACGATCTCAAGCGAACATGTTGTAGTGGTTATTTTGAGGATAAGGAGTGATGATAATGATTATTGGGGTCCCCCGCGAAGTTAAAAACAATGAAAATCGGGTAGCACTTACCCCATCAGGTGTGACCGCATTTGTTAATGCAGGGCATCGTGTATTAGTTGAGACGATAGCAGGAAATGGAAGCGGTTTCTCTAATCGCGAATACCTGGACGCGGGTGCAGAAATTGTTGCTGAGGCAAGAGAAGCCTGGTCTGCTGAGATGGTTATGAAGGTTAAGGAACCGCAGCCTGAGGAATATGATTATTTAAGAGAAGGACTAATCCTATTTACGTATCTGCATTTAGCGGCTGAGCCCGAACTAACACGTCAGCTTGTTGAAAAGAAAGTGACAGCGATTGCCTACGAAACCATTCAGAATGGGGATGGCTCTTTGCCACTTTTAGCACCAATGAGTGAGGTTGCAGGACGGATGGCTGTACAAATCGGTGCACAGTTCTTGGAAAATAATAAAGGCGGCAAAGGCATTTTATTAAGTGGTGTACCAGGTGTTGATCCCGCAAATGTTGTCATCATTGGGGGCGGTATGGTAGGAACAAACGCAGCCAAAATGGCAATTGGATTACGAGCCAACGTAACAATTCTAGATGTAAGTACCAAACGTCTTCGTGAATTGGATGATTTGTTTGGCGGAACGGTAAAGACGGTCATGTCGAATCCACTTAATATTCAAAAGGCGGTCCAACAGGCAGATCTATTAATTGGCGCCGTGTTGATACCGGGAGCAAAAGCGCCGCAATTGGTATCTGAGAATATGGTGAAAGAAATGACAGATGGATCGGTCATCATTGATGTTGCTGTTGATCAGGGGGGATCAATTGAGACGGTAGACCATATCTCAACACATGATGAGCCAATTTATGTGAAACATGGTGTGTTACACTACGCCGTTGCAAACATGCCGGGTGCTGTGTCACGGACATCGACATTATCGTTAACAAACAATACAAGTCAATATGGTGTTTTCCTTGCTAATAAAGGGTTGCAAAAAGCAGTAGAACAAAATGGGGCCTTTGCAAAAGGTGTCAACACTCATGATGGATTTGTAACCTATGAAAAAGTTGCTAGCACACACAATTTGGCTTTTAACCCACTATTTGAAGTTATAAAAAGTAAACCTGTTTCATCGTATTAGAGTGAAAGCATTTATTAATAAGAGTAATTCTCCAGAACGATGGGGAGCAGCTAACCGCGGGATAGCACCTGCCGTTTAGGTTCCCTCCAAAAGAATATGTATCTACTATTTTTGAATGGAGGCATTAATATGAAAACGGAAGTTGAAGAAAATTCTGCTGCAGAGCAAACCACATCACACTTATGGAATGCCATGCATAAGTACAACCCGGATGCTCAGGATATGATGGCCGTATCAGGAAAAGGATCGTGGTTTAAAGATCAAACCGGTAAGGAATATCTTGATGGTGTATCAGGGTTATGGTGCTTGAATCTTGGCTACGGCCGGGAAGAGATTGCTGATGCAGCTGCAGAACAAATGAAGAAATTAAGCTATTTTCCATTAACCATGAACCATCCGCCTGCTGTTGAATTAGCCGGAAAAGTCAGCCAACTATTGGGAGCAGATTATCAGATATTTTTCTCGAACAGTGGTTCTGAAGCAAATGAGACGGCATTTAAAATTGCCCGGCAATACCATGATCAAACCGGTAATCCGGGAAAATATAAATTTATTTCGCGTTACCGGGCATATCATGGATCAACACTTGGTGCCCTAAGTGCAACGGCACAGGCCAATCGGCGGATGAAATATGACCCGAGTGCACCAGGGTTTTTGCATGTTTATCCACCGTATAGCTATCGTTCTGTTTTTGAAGGAAGTCCCGAGGAATCAGATTTGAAAGCAGCGCAAATGCTGGAAGAAATGATTCATTGGGAAGGAGAAGAATCGGTAGCAGCAGTTATCATGGAACCGTTTATTTCTGGAGGAGGAGTCCTTGTCCCATCACCAAAATATATCCAGTGTGTTGCTGAGATATGTAAAAAGCATAATGTACTTTTAATTATGGATGAGGTCGTTGCCGGTTATGGCAGAACAGGAAAAATGTTTGGCTTCATGCATGCAGAAGGTGTACAGCCGGATATGGTGACCATGGCTAAAGGATTGACTAGTGGCTACTTACCATTAGGGGCAACCGCCGTTAAATCGGAAATTTATGATGCGTTCAAACAGGCAGGTAACGATAAACATTTCCGTCATGTATCCACATACGGTGGTCACCCAGCAGCGTGCGCGGTTGCACTAAAAAACATTGAGATTATTGAGCGGGAAAACATCGTGGAACGTGTACAAAAACTAGGCGAAACCAAACTAGGAAAGCTGCACGCGTTGCAAGATCATGAAAATGTTGGTGAAGTTAGGCAAAAAGGATTTCTGCTAGGGATTGAAATGGTTACGGATAAACAGTCGAAAACGCCAATTGATGAGGCAACAATGGGTGAAATCGTAGGAAAGTGTAAACAAAAGGGTCTGATTATTGGGAAAAATGGCGATACCATCCCAGGGCAAAACAATGTCATTATTATTGCACCTCCTTTATCTAGTACAGAAGAGGATTTGGATTTTATTGTGGATACCGTTTCGTCTGTCATTCGCAGTATCTAGATTGTGATCTTCTATTTACCTGACTATAAACGGGGAAATAGAAGATAGATGGGAAGGTAATCAATTTGAATTATGAACGATTAAAGACGTTTATTGCCGTTGCCGAAAAGAAGAGTTTTTCAGAGGCTGCTAAAAAGTTGTATGTTACCCAACCAACGATCACATCACAGATAAAAGCATTAGAAGAGGAATTGAATACTAAACTGTTCGAACGGACAACCAAAAAGGTGGCAATGACACCGTCGGCAAACATTTTATTGAAATTTGCCAAAGAGATTGTACATTTAAGCGACTCAGCTCAAAAAGAAATTTCACAAATGGAAAGTACAGTAAATGGTGATTTGCGGGTGGGCTGCAGCCTAACGATTGGTGAATATATACTCCCGGAATTCTTAAAACGGTTTAAAGATACATTCCCACTTGTGCCAATGCGTGTGGAGATCGCCAATTCGCAAAGTATTGTTGAAAATATAAAAGACCAGGTCATTGATATAGGTCTAATCGAAACACCAATGGAAGATCAGCAAATTGTAAGTGATCCTATTTTAGAGGATGAACTTGTCTTAATTGCAAGACCAGATTATTTTTCCGGAAATGAATTACAAATTCCATTAGAAAAGTTAAAAACAGTACCATTAATTATTCGCGAGCGGGGGTCTGGAACACGGGCTGTTGTGGATCAGTATCTTCAGCAGGCTGGGCTAACGTTGGATAATTTGAATGTGGTGATGGAATTGGGTAGCACCGAGGCAATTAAAGCAGCAGTTGAATCCGGTTTGGGAGTCTCGTTTGTTTCCAAAAGTGCGATAAAAAAAGAGCAAAAGTTAAAATTATTGAGGACATATCAAGTAAAAAATATTGCATTCTATCGATATTTTTATATCGCATTTCGAAAAGACCATGTTTTGAAAACGACAACCGAGCTGTTTATCAAAGAACTTCAAGACATTATTCAGGAAAAAGAAGTCGGTAAGTTAATCCCACTGCCAACAAGTAATTGTTGATAATAAATTGAAGATTTTTTGAAGGAGGAATTAAAATGGTAAATCAACAAGCAGAAGTGAAAAAGGCAACAAATCCAAAAGTAAAGATGACACCGAGTGAGGCAATTGTCGAAACATTGGTGAAAGAAAATGTCAAAGAGGTTTATGGAATCGTTGGCTCCGCCTTTATGGATATGCTTGATCTTTTCCCGACAGCTGGAATCCGTTTTATCCCGGTTCGTCATGAACAAAGCGCTGGTCACATGGCAGATGCATATGAACGTGTTACTGGCACGGCTGGTGTGATCGTTGGTCAAAATGGCCCGGGGATTACAAATATGGTAACCTCCGTAGCCGCGGCCAATCAGGCGCATAGCCCAATGGTCGTAATATCCCCGTCGGCAGGAACAGGATCCATTGGATTGGATGGTTTCCAGGAAGCGAATCAGGTGTCCATATTTGAAGATATTACAAAGGAGACAGTACGTGTCACACATAAGAATCGTGTAGCTGATTGTTTGCGAACAGCTTTTCGAATTGCGTATGCCGAACGGGGTCCAGTTTTGTATGATATCCCACGCGACTTGTTTTATGGAGAGATGGAGGATTATATTCTTGAACCAAATCAATACCGTGCAGACAAACGGGGCTATGGTGACCCAACCGCTATTGAACGGGCTGTTGCGTTACTAAAAGATGCGAAAAACCCGGTGATTATTTCCGGCCGCGGTTCGGTTGATGCAGACGGTGTTGATTCGGTTGTTAAACTAGCCGAACATCTGACAGCACCTGCAGCATGTGCATACATGCATAATGATGCGTTTCCGGCAGATCATCCGCTTGCTGTTGGTCCAATTGGTTATATGGGATCAAAAGCTGCCATGCATACATTAAAACAGGCGGATGTTGTTCTGGCCATTGGTACACGTCTATCCCAATTTGGCACGTTGCCATGCTATGATATTGATTATTTCCCAAAAAATGCCAAGATCATTCAAGTCGATATCAATCCGCGTCAGATTGGGCGTACACATCCAGTTGAGGTCGGAATTATCGGTGATGCTAAGGCAGCCAGTGACGAAATCTATCGCCAGCTCCAATCAGCAACGCCATCTCCGGCAAAGAATTCACAACGTTTGACGGAAGTTAGTAAGTTAAAAGAAGAATGGGATCAGGAATTAGTTGATCTGGCAATGGAAGACGGCAATCCGATAAATCCAAGGCGGGCACTATTGGAATTGACCAAAGTACTTCCAGAGAATACGATCATTTCGTCTGATATTGGTAACGTATCATCAACAGCTAATGCGTATTTGAAATTTAATCAAACACGTCGGCATATTGCGGCACTGACTTTTGGTAATACTGGTTTTTCCTATCCAGCAGCAATTGGCGCGCAACTGGCTGAGCCGGATGCACCTGTTGTCGCGATTGTTGGTGACGGTGCATGGGGCATGAGTTTACATGAAGTTAGCACCGCGGTCGAGCAGAACATCCCAGTTATTGCTTGTGTATTTAACAACAGGTCATGGGCAGCAGAGAAGAAAAACCAGGTTGATTACTATGATGATCGTTATGTCGGATCAAACATTGAAGGCCCTGACTTTGCTGAAGTAGCAAAATCGATGGGTGCGCTTGGCTATACGATTGATAAGGCAGAAGATATTGGACCGATTGTAAAAGAAGTATTGCAACAAAGAAAGCCTGCCGTTTTAAACATCTACGTGGATGGAACACAATTGGCCCCGCCATTTAGAAAAGATGCGTTACACATGCCAATTCGTTTGTTGGATAAGTATAAGCATTTGGATTATAACGAGTGGAAGAAATAAAATAGAGTGGGAGTCAACTGCCCGTAAAGATCCAAATCTGTTCAGTGGGGGAGGAAAGGCAGGCTAGGAACGCCACGTCCTGTGGCGACGCCTGCACTAGAACGTCCTGTTCGTCGAAAACTCTCACCGAATGAAGTTTCACTTTATAAAATTTATTGACAAATGGTTCATAGATGGGTACCATACAAATGAAAGTAAAATTAAATAAATAGCCACTAGGGGTGCCTTTAAAAAGGCTGAGATTAAAGTAGGAACTTTAAGACTCTTAGAACCTGAACTGAGTAATGTCAGCGTAGGGAAGTGATATGATAGAACGAATGTTTAAGGAATGGAACACTATTAAATAGTGTCTATTTCTTACATTTAACCATGATTGATCAAGAACACAATCACTGGTGTTCTAAACATAATGAAAAAACCACTTTCAGATGCGTTGGCATCATGAAAGTGGTTTTTTATTTGTGAAAAATACGCTTCAGTTGAAAGGGTAGAGGTTCATGAAGTGCAACAAAACTTTGAAAAACAAGCGTGTGATATCCACCAACAAAGAATTACATGTTATTTCCACAGGACAACAAACAGCTAAAACCCTGGTTCAAATAGTCACAATGATTCATAAAGCTGTTGATGCGATTCATCTTCGTGAAAGAAAGTGGACGGCTGCCGAGTTGATCCAGGTAATTGAAGCTTTAACCGATCGGGGCGTGCCTTTTGAAAAAATCATCATCAATGACCGGGTTGATATTGCACAAGTCAAAGGGGTTGGTGGTGTACAGCTTGCCCACCATAGTATTAATGCCTCAATGGTAACGGTGTCTTTTCCATCATTGAAAGTGGGTTGTTCGGTTCATTCTCTTAGTGAAGCATTAATGATCGAAAAAAAAGGAGGTGATTATCTTCTTTACGGACATATTCATCACACGAACTCAAAAAAGGGAATGATACCAAGAGGATTAGATAACTTGCGAAAACTGACCCAGCAAGTAGCGCTTCCTGTCATCGCTATCGGAGGAATTACTCCGGGAAATACACGTGAAACGTTGGCAGCTGGTGCGAGTGGAATTGCTGTTATGTCAGGCGTTTTTTTGGCTGATGATCCGGTGCAAGCGGTTATGGATTATCGTAAAGCCATGCAACCACAGGAGGTGATCCCGTGAATTTACGTGTGAATGGTGAACATATGACTGTACCATCTACGGTTGTTACCATTACCCACTTACTTGACTATATCCAAGTGAAAAATCCCATCGTTATTGTTGAACATAACAAGCACATTTTAGAAAAACATGATCACGACGGCACCACATTATCAGATGGAGACAAAATAGAATTAGTTCAATTTGTAGGAGGCGGTTGAAATGCTGACCATTGGAAATAAACAATTTAACTCAAGATTGTTATTAGGTACAGGAAAATACCCGAATTTTGACATTCAAAAGGCAGCGGTTGAGGTCTCAGAAACTGAAATTTTAACGTTTACCGTTCGCCGGATGAATATTTATGAGCCAAACCAGCCCAATTTCCTGGAAAAACTAGATTTAGCGAAATATAGTCTCTTGCCAAACACGGCTGGTGCCAAGTCAGCTAAAGAAGCTGTACGACATGCCAAGCTTGCAAGAGCATCAGGATTATGTGACATGATCAAAATAGAGGTCATTGGTTGTGACAAAACCTTGCTGCCAGATCCAGTCGAGACCTTAAAAGCAACAGAAGAGTTGTTGAAAGAGGGATTCACTGTTTTACCATATACGTCTGATGATGTGGTACTTGCCAAAAGGCTGGAAGAACTTGGCGCACATGCGATTATGCCAGGTGCATCACCAATTGGATCAGGACAAGGAATTATCAACCCGGTTAATATAAGGTTTATCGTTGAACAGACAAACGTTCCAGTAATTGTTGATGCCGGAATTGGCTCGCCGACTGATGCGGCTTATGCGATGGAACTTGGTGCGGATGCGATTCTACTAAATACCGCGGTTTCAGCTGCTAAAGATCCGGTCAAAATGGCAAAAGCGATGAAGCAGGCAGTAGAAGCAGGACGCTTGGGATATAAAGCAGGTCGTATTCCGAAAAAACGAACTGCCACCGCAAGCAGTCCAATGGAAGGGATTAGTGTTGGTTAAATAGCCAACATAAAGGAGCAGATGAACGGATGAATAATCGATATTCCAGACAAACGTTATTTAAGTCAATTGGTGAAGAGGGCCAACAAAAAATGGCGGGAAAACATGTGCTTATCATTGGTGCCGGTGCGCTGGGAACAGGAAATGCAGAATCGCTTGTTCGTGCAGGTGTTGGGAAAGTAAGCCTTGTTGATCGCGATTATGTGGAGTGGAATAATTTACAGCGACAACAACTTTATGTGGAAGAAGATGCGAAAGATCGGATACCTAAGGCGGTTGCGGCGAAAAAACGGCTTCAACAAATCAATTCAGAGGTGACCATTGAATCACATATTTTAGATATTACCCCACCTGATATGGAACAACTTATTGAAGATGTCGATCTATTGATTGATGCGACTGACAACTTTGACATCCGTATGATTATCAATGATGTTGCGCAAAAATATCAAATTCCATGGATTTATGGGTCATGTGTGGGCAGCTATGGTATAAGCTTTACTATTATCCCAAAGGAAACACCTTGTCTTCACTGTTTAATGGAGGATGTTCCAATTGGTGGTTTAACCTGTGATACGGCGGGAATTATCAGCCCTGCTGTCGGAATGATTGTTGTGCAGCAGACAGTAGAAGCATTTAAAATACTTACGGAGAACTGGGATGTACTCAGGAAAAAGTTGGTTTCTTTTGATCTATGGCGCAATCATCATTCATCAATCGATGTGTCAACGATGAAAAAGGCAACTTGTTCATCTTGTGGGAAAAACCCAACATATCCTTTTCTCGCTTATGAAAATCAAACAAAAACGGCGGTGCTTTGCGGAAGAGATACGGTGCAAATCCGACCTGCCAAAGGACAAAAGCGTAATTTGCCAGCGATTGCCGAGATGCTTGCCGGAAAGGGTGGGAAAGTGGAACAAAACCCATTTCTTCTTTCGTTTACGATTGACGATCAACGTCTTGTCATGTTCCAAGATGGCCGTACGCTTGTTCATGGAACAAATGATAAAACAAAAGCAAAGACACTTTATTATCGTTATTTTGGGTAGAGGTCATGACAGATAATGAGAAATGGTGACTTTCATAGCTTGTGTAAACAGAGTGAGTTGGGAGAAATTTAAATTCACCGTAATAAGAGGGATGCTTTGTGGCTGTTTTGCAATGGTTTGTTGATCTTGGCGCTAGTGTGATGCTTCCGATTATCGTTTTCATCTTTGCCCTTATACTAGGAACGAAGGTAGGGAAAGCTTGTCGATCAGGATTAACAGTGGGAATTGGTTTTATTGGATTAAATTTGGTTATTGATCTGTTAACGGATAGTCTTGGACCGGCTGCACAGGCAATGGTAGACCATTTCGGATTGGAATTACATACGATTGATATTGGTTGGCCAGCGACATCAGCCATTTCGTATGGGTCGGTTTTAGGCAGTTTAGCAATCCCGATCGGAATCAGCGTAAACAGTTTTTTATTGATGCTTGGATGGACCAAAACATTAAATATTGATCTTTGGAACTACTGGCATTGTGCGTTTACAGGATCACTTGTCTATTCGTTGACTGGTGACTTTGTACTAGGGCTGCTGACGATAGTTGTCCATTTATTACTAATCTTTTTATTGGGGGATTTCATCGCGAAGGATATTGAGGCGTTTTATGGTTTTAAACAGATGACATTCCCCCACGCTGCATCTGCCCCGTCTTATTTAGTTGCCAAGCCGCTAAATTGGTTGTTTGATAGAATACCTCGCTTTAATAGGTTGGGTGCCAAGCCGGAAACTATCCAAAAAAGGTTTGGGATATTTGGGGATTCAACTATGATCGGTATCCTCATTGGGGGATTGATCGGTATTTTGGCGGGGTATTCTATGACGAATATTTTACAGCTTGCCATGCACACCGGGGCTATTATGCTATTGATGCCTAAAATGGTTGCCCTCTTAATGGAAGGGTTGGCACCTGTTTCCGAAGCCGCGGGACAAATGGTGAAAAAAAGATTTCCTGGTCGAGACTTATATATTGGTATGGATAGTGCGTTATCTATTGGCCATCCAGCTGTTTTATCAGCTTCACTCATAATGATTCCACTGACTTTACTCTTAGCGGTGATTTTACCAGGAAATCGTGTCCTGCCATTTGGTGATTTGGCAACCATTCCATTTTTGATCTGTTTAATGGTACCCGTTTTTAGAGGGAATATTGTACGAACAGTCATTGCAGGTTCCTTATACATCACTGTTGGTTTGTATATTGCTACATGGATAACACCATTATTTACTGATACTGCCATTGCAGCCGGATTTGAAACAGGGGGTCATTCAAGCTTTTCTTCATTGGTCGATGGCGCCGTATGGACGACATTCATGTTCATTTCATTTGTAAAAGTACTGAATTGGTATGGTATTGGAATAATTGGATTTGCCATACTGATGGGGCTGATTTATGTGAATAAAATACAAACGAAGCGGTCAAATAAAGAACACGCGGAGGATACGGGGGCAGGATGATGAAAAAGCTATTAATCATGTGTGGGACTGGGATCGTTACATCAACAATGGTCGGTGAGAAAGTGAAGGCATGGTTGCGCAAACAAAATCTAGATGATGAAGTGCGTATCCATCAATCCAGTGTTAGTGACGGGCTAAAAAGAATAGATGAATATGATATTGTCATCTCTACAACAATTGTACCAGATGAGGTTAAGGATAAGGTCATTAATGGTGTCCCATTGATAACAGGGAACGATGTGGAAGAAGTATACCAAAAGATGTTAGAAATAATACCCTAAATGAGGATGTTCAAAAAGTCCGGTGGAAATGACACTTCGGCAGGGGTACTTCCGCTAAAATCGTCCACGTCCTGTGGACAACGCGGAAATCATCACATCCTGTGAAAGCTCGTTGGCTTGTTTATCCGCTGTTCAAAACTGTGCCGCCTTGAACTTCTTGGCCCTTTTCATCCTGCTTTTTGAATACGCACTAAACCTAAGAATGAACGGGTAACATTTGATAATTTATGCTCAAATTAACATGTTAACCATAACCCCTTTCCACCTGGTTTTGATAAAGTAAAATTATTAAGGGGGATTTTTATATGCAAACATTTTCGGAAATAATTGAAACAAGACAGGATGAATTACTTGCACTTGCTTCTAAACTTATACAATTTGAAACACCAAGCCCACCCGCTAGAAATACAAAAGAGGCCCAACAATTCATTAAAAATTATTTAGATGAAATGAACTTTGTAACAGATATGTGGGATCTTTACCCGAATGACCCGAATGTTGTTGGTGTTCTAAAAGGAACAAATACAGCGCATTATCACAGTATGATATTGAATGGGCATGTCGATGTAGCCTCGGTTGATTTAGCAAACGAATGCTGGCAAAGCCATCCATTTTCGCCAGTCATTAAGGATGGACGGCTTTACGGCAGAGGTGCAGCAGATATGAAAGGTGGCCTAGCTTGCGTTCTCTTTGCATGTAAATTACTTCATGAACAACAAATCAAATTACCGGGTGATTTAATTGTAGAATTTGTTGTTGGCGAAGAGGTTGGTGAAGCTGGTACGCTTTCCTGTTGTGAGCGCGGATATCAAGCTGATCTTGCTATTGTTGCAGATACAAGCAATTTGGAAATACAAGGGCAAGGCGGTGTGGTCACAGGTTGGATAACACTTAAAAGCAAAAAAACTTATCATGATGCCACAAGAAGAAATATGATTCATGCCGGTGGTGGACTTCAAGGTGCAAGCATGATCGAAAAAATGATGAAGATTCTGGCTGGTCTGCAGGATCTGGAACGCCATTGGGCAGTACACAAATCATATGATGGATTCCCTTATGGTACAAGTACGATTAACCCGGCAGTCATTGAAGGTGGCAGACATGCCGCATTTGTTGCTGATGAATGTCGCATATGGATTACCGTCCATTTCTATCCAGGTGAAACACAAGAGGATATCGTAAAAGAAATTGAAGATCACCTTCATTATGTTGCAATGGCAGATATGTGGTTACGTGACAACCCCCCAATCTTTGCTTGGGGTGGCAAATCAATGATTGAAGATCGTGGTGAGGTATTTCCTTCCCTCGCAATCGACAAAGATAGTGCGGGTGTTAAATTAATTCAAACACATCACAGACGAGTTTGTGAAGAAGACGTGAAAATTAGCATGTCATCATCTGTAAACGATGGCGGCTGGCTTGGCTACAAGGGGATTCCAACTGTTATTTATGGACCTGGCGAATTGATGGAAGCACACGCTATCAATGAATCTATCTCTATTAAACAATTAACACAATATACCAACATATTAATGAACATCATTTATGACTGGTGTCATACGAAAAAGGAGCGATAATAAATGAAATTTAGTGAACGATTATATGAAAAGGTAAAGCCTATTTGGGAGGCTAACCATAACCATCCATTTGTAACGGGGATTGGAGATGGAACACTTGAAAAAGAAAGCTTTCGCCACTATATGATTCAAGACTATGTTTACTTAATCGAATATGCCAAGTTATTTGCAATTGGCACATTGAAAGCTAGAGATCCAGAAACAATGGCGAAATTTGCTGAGGTGCTCGATTCAACACTTCATACGGAAATGGACCTGCATAGACAGTATGCAAAGAAATTTAATATCTCACCAAAAGAATTAGAGGAAGCAAACCCCGCTGCTGTTACTGTATCATACACAAATTATATGCTTTCCGTCGGACAAAGCGGCGGGCTTGCGGAACTTACAACGAGTGTTTTGCCATGTAGTTGGAGTTACGCAGAAATAGGCAAGCGTTTAGCGCAATTACCTGGTGCAATGGAACACCCATTTTATGGTAAATGGGTAAAAATGTATGCAAGTGAAGAATTTCATGCACTAAATGATTGGATGATCGGACTACTGGATCGATTAACCGATGGAAAACCGGAAGAGGAATTGCAACATTTGGAAAAGATTTTCTTATACACTTCCCGATTTGAGTATATGTTCTGGGATATGGCATATAAAAAAGAAATGTGGCCAACAGGTCAAATTAAGTTATCGGTTTAATATCAATATAAATGGGACAGATATAATAACCTCTGTCCCAACAATTTACATTATTTACTCCCAGCTTCCACGTCATCTAATTCTTCTCTATTTTCTTCTACTTGAATCTGTTTATTACCAAGGATTAGATAATTCAATTCTTCTGTAGGGATTTTATTAAATTCTTTGCGTTTAGCCAGATAAAATACTGCTCCGAGAACGATCCAGGCTATTAGAGCAATTCTGGATTGGATCCCAAGGAATGCTGGAGAACCAGGGATTAGCAGCAGCAATACAAACGTTATACTGGCTAGCATTCCAACTAGTGCAAAGAATTTCTTTACGGGCGAAATTACATGTTTACTTGGATTAAATCCACTATCCATCGACCATTTAAAAATAATAAAGGCGGTATAGCAAGTATAAAAATAGGCAATCGACACACCGATAGAGGACATATCAACTACCCATGTTAATGCTTCACGACCAAACCATGGGGCAAACATTGCCAGAATAACGGTGAAAATAATGCTGACATACGGTGTTTTGTATTTAGGATGAATTTTGGAAAACATATCAGGCAGTATTTTAGCACGTGACATTGCAAAAAGCAGACGGCTTGATGAAATGATAAACCCATTTAATCCAGTAAAAATACCCATACAAAGTGCGGTTACAAGTATAACCAAGCCAAATGTACCGAGTACGCCGGTAATGGCATCCGCAGTTCCCCAGAGATTGTTTTGAGCAGCAAGCGCGTCCCAAGGAGTTGCCATTGCTGTGACTCCAACCATAAATACATATAGGAGTCCGGAAAAGAAAAGAGCTAGGACGATTAGACTGAATGCTTTTTTGGTGGAAAAGTTAAATTCCTCAGCAGCCTGTGGTACATTGTCAAAACCTACAAAAGCCCATGGTGCAATAGCAACGATTGAGATAATGGCAGCAAACGAGGTTGTACCAGTTGGGAACAATGGTTGCATGTTCGCAAACGACGTCTCCGGACTTCCGCCAACCAACAAGGTTATCGCCAATACCCCGATAAGCATGATGCAACAGAAAATAAATTGCATTCGACCAGTGAGGCCTGTACCACGAAAATTCATGTAACCGAACAGGAGAAGTGCCACACTGGCAATAATTACCTCGGTCCCATATACATCCCAACCGGCAATTTGATACATATGCAAATTCTCGATCACTTTTGGGAAAACAAATTTAAACATTAAAGTAAACGCAGAAGCATTAAGGGCAACAATGCAAACATACCCTAAGGTGAGAAACCAGCCACATATAAAGGCATGAGTTCGCCCAAGACTAACAAATGCGTACGCAAATTCCCCGCCTGATACGGGAAAACTCTGAATTAAGAATCCGTAGCTAACGGCAATCAGCATCATTAATAATGCTCCGATAGAAAAACCAATCATAACCCCTAACGGTCCACCATCCTGCATCCATACGGTCGGCTGCACAAATGCCCCCCAACCAATTGACGATCCCAGGGCTATTGCCCACACCCAGTGAGGCTTTAACGTCCTTTGCAGTTCTTCACGCTCTGCCATATACAAATCCTCTCCTTCACCTTTTGTAAACGTTGTCATTGTTTGTTATTGTAACCGTCCGGACCAGTTTGATCAATATATTCGACAAACTTTGATTATTGTAATATAAAATAAAATTTATGGTGAATTTCTATAAACGCAACCTTTGGACGTAAACTACTTTCATGTTTTAATAAGAATTTCCACCCCTCACACCCCACAAATGCAATGCTTACCCAAATAACCCCCGGCATATAATAAATTATACAAGCATGTTAGCTTTGTATTGTATAGCACACATGGAAAGTAAGTCATCCCGTGAATAAAACTAGGAAAAGTAAATAGTGTTACAAACAAATGTTCTGTTTTTTATGGCTATATTATCAGAATTTGTGCTATACTAGGAATAAGATAATGTTCTTTTGGGGATCGGTCGGCTAGCCCTTTGATAAGGTGGTGATGCCATTGAGCACTTTTGAGGTTTTGATGGTAGTGTTTACATTTGGCACATTTTTGCTGGCGCTGCTTACCCTCGTCCTAAACATGATCAATAAAAAATAGACCTCCCTATTAACCCTAGAGCATGTCTTGGGAGAGGTCTATTCCAGGATAGCTGATCCCCTGGGGGAACCGCTTATCATGAGGCCACAGTTGCAGCTGTGGTCTTTTTCAGTATATGCATATTTCTACCTATAGTATACCACACAAAACGGGATTGAAAAGAAATATGAACGTATTCCAAATCAATCCGTTTATTCTGATCCTTTAAGGGGATTTTGTAAACTAGCTGACATACAATAAAAAGAAACCTCATTCAGTGAGCTTTTCTTTCCACCTCCACTGAAACAAGGGAACAAAGACTAAAATTGCCGACGTTTGAGTGCAACGCCTTTATGACCTGCGTCTTGCAGGCCCGAACAGAATCGAACCATTGTCATGCAGTTTGCTCTTGCTTTTACCTATCTTTTTTGGCTTCATCTCAAAATCTTGATGTGTGAGTCTTACTGTCCGTTAAGAGTGGATAAATGGATATTTCCTGGGTAATATTTCTCAAACGACGAACTGAAATGAAAAACGGATTATTCGGTGATAATTCCATCAAATTGCGAATTATTTAAATATCAAGCAGGTTTCCCATCCCGATTGTATCTTTTCAGCTTGTGGATATGCTATTATAGGAACAGTTATTTTATGCAAAGCGAGGGAAATACGTTGTGGATGTAGTTAACTCGAATACGAAAAAAGAGATAAGTCGGATGTATCGTTTTCTTATGTTTGCAGGTATTATCATGGTGGCATTTAATTTACGCCCATCCATTACATCCGTGGGACCAGTGATTGGGATGATTCGCGATGATATTGGACTTTCCAATTGGAGTGTCGGAATCATCACAAGCTTACCATTACTCGCATTTGCGTTTGTTTCTCCGATAGCACCAAAAGTGGGAAATCGATTTTCGAATGAACGAGCATTATTAATTGGATTGATTTTATTACTCTTTGGGATTGCTGTTCGTTCCGTTACGTCTGTGACCTTACTATACGTTGGAACCTTATTTGTTGGAATGGGGATAGCCTTTTGCAATGTGCTCTTGCCTGGTGTCATTAAAGAGAAGTTCCCAAAAAAAGTAGAAGTAATGACAGGTATTTACTCCACGGCAATGGGAGCGATTGCTGCAACTGCATCAGGATTAAGTATTCCGATTGCAAAAGGGCTTGGACTTGGGTGGCAAATTGCTTTATTGGTCTGGGCAATTCCGGCTGTAATCGGCATTGTTATTTGGATATATCTTAGTAAAGGGAGAAGAGGTAAGGACCAGCAGGATCTGGAATTTGTCAAATCAAAGAATAATCAAATTTGGCGGTCGCCATTGGCATGGCAAGTTGCTTGCTTTATGGGGTTCCAATCGTTTTTATTTTACGTAACCATTTCCTGGCTACCTGAGATCATCCGCGATTATGGTGCTAGTATTGCAACGGCGGGATGGATGTTGTCCTTTATGCAGGTGATCAGTTTGCCTTTTAGTTTCCTTGTTCCGGTACTTGCGGCGCGGACAAAATCGCAGGGCTGGCTTGTTTGGTTACTTGCTTTTTTTGCAATCGCTGGGTATGGAGGATTGCTGTTCGGTAACGGCTATGCTGCCATGATCGTTAGCGTGATTTTCATTGGGATTGCGCTTGGGGGGATTTTTCCACTAGCACTTGCATTTTTAGGAATGCGCTCCAAGAATGCAAGACAGGCCGCGGAGCTATCGGGGATGGCTCAATCACTCGGGTATTTACTGGCAGCGATTGGACCTATTTTTATTGGGTATTTATATGATATAACCCATAATTGGACAATACCACTGATTACGCTTATCGGTGTAGCATTCGTTGTTATAGCTTTTGGCTCATTTGCTGGGCGGGATAAATATGTGCTGGATTAATGAGTGCAGCATTAACCTAAGAATGTAAACATCAACTTGGTCTCAAGAACATCAACCGATATCGAGAAAACATCGATCCAGAGGCGAGAACATCAACCGATATCGAGAAAACATCGACCCAGAGGCGAGAACATCAACTGATATCGGGAAAACATTGACTTAGAGGCGAAAACATCAACCGATATGGTGAAAACATCGACCTAGGAGTAAATGCATCAATCGATTAGGAACGGCAACCAAGCTGACTCCGGGATATAGTTAACAAAAAACTGGAGGTGGTAACATGCGACTGCTGCTCGAAGCCATTGGCTGGATTCTTACAGCCATTGGAGCCTATTACATATTTGAGGAAAATACAATGGTGATCCATTATGTGCTATTAATTATAGGCGTAATCATCTTGTTATTGACCATACCCTTCAAAAGCTATCGAAAACGGAAGCGATAACCATAGTCATGTAAATGAGATTCCTGCAAGTAATAAGAAGCAACGATTTGCGTATGCTTGCCTTTTCGACTTACGTTATAGGATCTTTTTTGGGGGGAGAAGAATGGATAAAGCGAATGTTTCCATTAAACCGATTGGTGATACTGCTGTTAAGGTACAATTTCATCAGGCAGTTTCACCATCTTTAAATAGTAAAATAAATGCCTTTTGCAGGCGGCTGCAAGAACTGGAACTTGACGGTGTGGAGGAATGGGTGCCAGCGTTTGATTCGGTGACAATCTATTATCAGCCGATACAGATGCGATATGCAGATATTCATAAAAATTTACAGTATATTGCCTGGACTGGTGGGGATGATTATGTGCTGCCATCCCGACGTATTTATGTTCCTGTTTTGTATGGTGGTGAACAGGGACCTGATTTAGGGCGCGTTGCACATCATAACGAATTATCAGAGAATGAGGTCATCACCATTCATCAACAGAACGATTATCTTGTCTATATGCTCGGTTTCTTACCCGGGTTTCCCTATCTGGGCGGGATGGATAGACAGATTGCTACCCCACGATTGAATGAACCTCGAAAGCGTATTGAGGCCGGATCGGTTGGCATTGCCCACGCGCAAACTGGCATTTATCCGCTACCTTCACCTGGAGGATGGAATATCATTGGTAAAACACCGCTTAAGTTGTTTGATCAGCAGGAAACCAAGGGTGCTTTCTTATTTCATGCAGGTGACCGGGTGCAATTTTATCACATTTCAACACAAGCGTTTGCTGAAATTGAGCGACTCATTGCAGATGGTACGTTCAATGTGGAGGAGAAATTGATGGAATAGGAAATTTCAAACCTAGGGCAGTTAGTGGAAAGGATGGGGAATGATGAACAGAAGCATTGATCTTAATTGTGATATGGGAGAAAGCTTTGGCCGGTATACGATTGGCAGGGATGAGGAAATGATGTCGTATATTACCGCAGCAAATATCGCCTGTGGCGGTCATGCAGGGGACCCTGATGTTATGGATCGAACGGTAGCATTGGCAAAAGAACATGGGGTTGCCGTCGGAGCACATCCTGGATTTCCGGACTTACACGGGTTTGGCCGGCGAATGATCAACTATTCTGTCGAGGAGGTGTACCGGTTAGTAGTTTATCAGGTTGGCGCACTGCAGGCTTTTTGCCAGGTACATCATTTGGAAATGCAGCACGTAAAAGCTCATGGCGCATTATATAATTTGGCGGGAAAAGATAGGAGGGTGGCATTAGCGATTGCCCAAGCAATTCATGATATCGACTGTTCGTTAATTTTATATGGCTTAGCTGGGAGTGAATTGCTGACAGCAGGCAGAGACTGTGGGTTACGTGTGGCTTCGGAAGTTTTTGCCGATCGAACGTATCAGGCAGATGGAAGTTTAACTCCTAGAGGAGAGAAGGGGGCAGTTATTGAGGATGCGGGTCACGCTGTCCGTCAAGTGAAACGGATGATAACGGATGGCGTTGTGGAAGCAATTGATGGAACATTGGTTAACATAGAAGCAGATACAATATGTCTGCATGGAGATGGTGCCCATACTGTCGCATTTGCCAGCCAATTACGAAAAGCACTGGAACAAATAGGTATTACGGTTCGGGCTATTGAAAAAGATAATGCTGCTTGGAAGCTGGAATAGAGGTATACGAATGACCAATCAAAATATTTTTACTGTACATAAATCAGGTGTGTTAACAACCATGCAAGATATGGGGCGCAAGGGATACCAGCGATTTGGAGTTCCGGTTGCCGGTGCAATGGATACCTATGCATTGCAAATTGCCAATATTCTGGTTGGAAATAAACGTGACGAAGTTTGCTTAGAGGTAACCCTAATTGGCCCAGAGTTAGAGGCACGCCAACCAGTTACCATGGCAATTACAGGAGCGGCGATTAATCCTGCTGTTAATGGCCAGTCTATACCCATGTGGGAATCATTTGTGATGCAAAAAGGTGATCGTCTGACGTTTGGTAGCTATCAGGCTGGTGTTCGTTGCTATATTGCTGCTGCAGGTGGATTTGTCACACCGACGATGTTTGGAAGTAAATCAACGGATATGAATAGTGGTTTCGGGCGTGTACTCATTAAAGGAGAGACGTTAGTGGGAAATCCTGCTATAACCTGTTGTGGAATTGGTCTTATGAAAACGATGGTTCCTTCCTATCAGAAGGAGATCGATGTTGCCGTGATTGAAGGTCCCCATGCCAATCTTTTTACCGAAGCGGACCGGCAGCGGTTTTATCAGACAACTTTTACAGTAGGGGCTAATTCCAATCGTATGGGCTACAGGCTGACGGCTGATGACTTCCACATGTCTGCAACTGGGGATGTCTGGTCAGATGCAACCCCGTTTGGCGGTATCCAGATACCACCAAACGGTCAACCAATCATTTTGATGGCAGACCGGCAAACGACTGGCGGCTATCCACGGATCGGTACCGTTATTTCGACGGAGTTGTCCAACATTGCACAACTTCCACCACAAGGGAAAATTCGCTTCTATCCCATTTCAGTAGAAGAAGCGCAACAACAACGCATCGATATGGAAGCATTCCTTGATCGGTTGGAATTATTTCGTGCAGGCTTGGTGGTTGGCAAATGAAACAATTAACCCAACAAGCAATTATTCGTATGATCAACGAAGATACGTGGATGATGGAAGCGTTATATGCCGCAAAAACATTACAGCTGCCAGATTGGTGGATTTGTGCTGGGTTTGTAAGGTCGAAAATTTGGGATGTGCTGCATGATTACAAACAAAGAACACCACTTCAGGATATTGATGTGATTTATTTTGATGAACAGGATATCGTGGAAGCGACAGAAAAGCGTTTTGAAGCAATTATCAGAAAAATAGCCCCAGGCTATCCATGGTCTGTGAAAAACGAAGCGCGAATGCATATTGCAAATGGTATTGCCCCGTATCGGTCTTCAGTAGATGCCATCGCTAAATTTCCGGAGACAGTAACATCACTCGGGCTGTCACTTGATAGGTACGACCGTGTCGTGCTAGCTGCTCCACATGGTATAAATGACTGTTTAAAATTAACAGTCCGCCCCACGCCATTCTTCTTAACGGATGAAAAACGAATGCAGGTATATTACGATTGTTTAGTCAAGAAGAACTGACAGGCTATTTGGCCGAAACTAGTAATGGGGGAAGGTTGAAATTTCTTTTGGATATGGTGAAAGCTATCAAACTAGTGTATCATGAGGTCAGAAAAATCCTTTGCGGAGAGGATGAGGATATTGGGGAAGCATCCAAAAATTGATCTGCCGGCCGATAAACGGGTTCATTTTTTAAATGTGCTAGCCGTTTTGATGTTGGTCGAATCGGTGGTTTATGTTGTGATTGCATATGGCAGTCTGCCGGAAACTGTTCCCACCCATTTCAATGGGAAAGGGGAGGTGGATGGCTGGGGACATAAAGCAACTGTTTTTCTACTACCGATTATTGCGGTTATTACATATGTCCCGCTTTATTTTATCAGCAAAGCACCACACACATTTAATTTTCCAGGTGAAATCACCGAGGAAAATGTCGCTCGCTTGTATCAATCCGCTCGTTTGTTTGTGACCATTATAAATGTGGAAACAGTGGCTATTTTTACAAGTTTGTCATGGGAAACCGTACGCGCAGCGCAAGGACATGATACATTTGGAGTTTGGTCGATTATAGCCATTATTGCTGTCCCATTGATCACGGTAATCATATTCATGGTTCGAATGCGGCAGTTGCGATAGGTCACTTGGCTAAATAAGGTGATTCGCCCTCATTGCTTCCACACAGCAAATCGATTAGAATAGTCTAATCGAGTACGTGAAAAAGGAGATGAGGTCGTGCCTAGATTTATTTGGGGGTTAGTGATTGCGACGACCATCAATGTTACGGGCGGTTCATTTCTGTGGCCGTTGAATACCATTTTCATGCATAATGAGCTCGGCAGAAGTTTAGCTTTTGCAGGGTTCATTTTGATGTTTAACCAAGGGGCAACAATTGCTGGTAATTTAATCGGCGGTATGCTGTTTGATAAATTCAGCGCGTATCGGACCATCCTTTATGGAACCGGACTTGCGTTAAGTGCAGCGATATTTTTGTCATTTAATCATAGTATTTTGCCATATTCCATTGGACTTGTATTGATTGGATTTGGGACTGGAATTACCTGGCCTGTCATGTTCGCAATGGCTGGATCGGTGTGGCCAGAAGGTGGACGGAGAGCATTTAATGCGATTTATGTTGCGCAAAATTTAGGGGTGGCGCTTGGAGCAACACTAGGGGGATATGTCGCAAGTTTTTCGTTTGATTATATATTTATTGCGAATGCTTCCTTATTCGCTGTGTTCTTCGAGATTGTATTCATTGCTTTTAGAGGAATTGATCAAGAACGAGATCGACAAATGAATACGACGATTATTCAACAAAGTGGCAAGATAAAAAATATGTCCGCTTTTAAAGCGTTAATTGTATTGTGTATCGGATTTTTTGTCGCATGGATAGCTTATAGCCAGTGGCAATCGACCATTGCTTCTTATACACAGGATATTGGTATTGCGTTGAATCAGTACAGTAAGCTGTGGGCAATAAATGGTTTCCTTATCGTTATTGGACAGCCTTTGGTAAAATGGGTAACAGGAAAAGTTGCCTCGCCAAAGGCACATATATATATCGGCAATGCAATATTATTTATCTCCTTTACCATTGCCATGTTTGCAGAGAAATTTACCATGTTCGCTGTAGCCATGGTTATTCTTACGGTTGGGGAAATGTTGATGTGGCCAGCGGTACCAACGATTGCGAGCAAGCTTGCTCCAAAAGGTCGGGCAGGGTTTTATCAAGGATTTGTCAATAGTGTTAGTGCAGCAGGCAGGATGGTTGGACCAGTGTTTGGCGGGTTAATTGTCGATATCTTCCATATTCAGTTACTGTTCTACATTTTATTAGGATTAATGCTGATTCCGTTTTTGACAACTTATTTATATGACAGAGGTATTCGAAAACCAACTACATGGAATAGGGAGCGTACATGATGGATAACAGGCAAGAGGTTAAATTAGTGGCATTAGATATGGATGGAACATTACTAACTAGTGAACAAAAGATAACCAAGCACACTAGGGAAGTTATTAGACAGGCACTTGCGAAGGAAGTACACGTTGTATTAAGTACCGGGCGCTGGATTAGCTCGTGTCACCCGTTTGCCGAATCATTAAGTTTATCATCTTATTTAGTGACTGTTAACGGAGGCGAAATTTGGACGGTTGCGAAAGAACTAAAGGATCGGCACTTAATTGATGCCCAGTTATTGGAGATGATGTGGGGACTTGGTGCGGAAAATGATTTGGATTGCTGGATGGTGTCCACAGACGATATTTGGTATAACAATCGCCCGGATAACTTTTACGATCATGAATGGCTGAAGATTGGTTTTTCTTCCCATAATGAAGATAAACTGAACGAACTCGTCCAAAAGCTATCCCACCATTCGGAGTTAGAACTAACGAATTCTAACCCTATTAACATTGAGGTAAATCCTGCCGGGGTCAATAAAGCAACAGCGCTTGCTAAGGTATGTGACTGGCTCGGCATTACGATGGACAATGTTTTGGCAGCAGGTGACAGTTTGAATGATATTAAAATGATCCAACAAGCTGGAACTGGTGTGGCAATGGGTAATGCCCAAGAGGCGATCAAGAAAGTAGCCGACTTCATAACCGATACAAATAATCGGGATGGTGTAGCGAAAGCAATTGAACGGTTCGTGTTAAGTGAGGAACCAAGAGTTTAAAGAGCATTAACGATAAAAACCTTTATCAAGGGAATAAAAGCCTAATTGAAGCTAAATGACGATACAAACGTCATCAAGGGAATGAAAATCAAAATTAAGCCGAAAAACTAGTCAAGCGACTCTCACCAAGGTGTGATTGGCATGCTATTTAGTGTGTGAATTCCGATATACTGCACTCTCAAAAAGGAGCCCCTTATTGTGGCATAAATGACCTGCCCTTTCTTTGTGTTCTGAAAAGGGGTATAATGGATGTAGTATCACGAAAGGGGTTGCTATCATGTCATTTTCACGCGGACCAAAAGAACCGGTTCCAGAAGTAGAAACCAATGTTTGGTCATGTACAAGCGAAGACTGCCAGGGATGGATGCGCGAGTCCTATAGCTTTGAGGAAGAACCAGAATGTCCACTTTGTCATTCATCCATGGAAAGGGAAGTTCGGGTACTTCCAGAATTGAGTTAAATTGGCAATCTTTCACATGGTAAATACTGCTGAAGGTTTTCGTATTTATCAACGAAACAAGTCTTTTTTTATGTTCATGGGTTTTGGTGAAGATGTCTGATCGGCAGCTTTTTTTAATTAAAAATAATAGAAAGCTTCAGCACTGGAAAACAGGTCCAACATCGGACTTGTTTTCTTTTTTTATCCCGCCTTAACGGGCAGTAAGCCCCCCCCCACTTCAAGATATTGAGGTGGAACTAAAAAAGATAAGTGGGGGTCAACTGCATGACAAAGGTCCGATTCCGTTCTCAGCCTGCACGATGCAGGTCACAAAGGCGTTGCAACTCAGACGCCTGAGAACTTAGCCTTTGTTCCTCTATTTAGTGGGGGAAAAAGGGAAACCCCCACTGAATGAAGTTTCACTTTATCCGTAATGTAAGATCTGTTGTTATATGCAATATCCAGTTTCCTAAATGCACAGGAAAGTACAACCTGATTATTGGCATAATTCGGAATGTAATGTTATACTTATAAGTAGACAAGTTTGCATCATGACATCTTTAAGCACGACCTTAATGAAAACGCTTGCAAAAAATGAGGAGGAATAATCTAAATGAGGTATGCGAATCCAAACACAGAAGGCGCAAAGGTATCCTTTAAGGAACGGTATGATAACTTCATTGGTGGTGAGTACAGGGCACCTGCGAGTGGCAAGTATTTTGAAAATGTGAGTCCGGTGACAGGGAAGGTATTTTGCGAGATTGCCAGGTCGAATAAAGAAGATGTGGAGGCGGCTGTGGATGCTGCTTATAAAGCGAAGGATGATTGGGGAAAAACCTCTCCAGCACAGCGAGCAAATATACTGAACAAAATTGCCGATCGGATGGAGGAAAACCTGGAAACATTAGCCATAGCGGAAACATGGGATAATGGAAAAGCTGTCAGAGAATGTCTTGTCGCCGATATACCGCTGGCAATTGATCATTTTCGCTATTTTGCAGGTGCGATCCGTGCACAGGAGGGTGGAATCAGTCAGATTGACAATGATACGGTCGCTTACCACTTCCATGAACCGCTTGGTGTGGTCGGCCAAATTATTCCATGGAATTTTCCGATTTTAATGGGAACATGGAAGCTCGCACCGGCATTAGCAGCTGGGAATTGCGTTGTATTGAAACCTGCTGAGCAAACACCAGCTTCGATTCACGTTCTACTTGACTTAATTAAAGATTTGCTTCCTGCCGGTGTCATTAATGTTGTCAATGGCTTTGGGTTAGAAGCTGGGAAACCACTTGCAACCAACAGTCGTATTTCCAAGATTGCTTTTACAGGTGAAACGACAACAGGAAGACTAATCATGCAATATGCTTCAGAAAATATTATTCCTGTTACACTGGAACTTGGTGGTAAATCCCCAAATATTTTCTTTGCCGATGTCATGGATAAAAATGATGGATTCCTCGATAAAGCTGTGGAAGGATTAGTCATGTTTGCACTAAACCAAGGGGAAGTTTGTACTTGTCCATCACGAGCGTTGGTTCATGAATCAATTTATGATGATTTTATGGAACGGGCTGTCAAACGGGTTAAAGAAATAAAAATCGGCCATCCACTTGATACGGACACGATGATGGGTGCCCAGGCCTCTGCCGAACAAATGGAAAAAATTAAGTCGTATCTGGATATTGGAAAACAAGAGGGTGCAAAAGTGCTGGTCGGTGGAGAAGTGAATCAATTAGCTGATGAAGACCTGTCTGATGGTTATTACATCAAGCCAACCATCTTCAAGGGAAGCAATGATATGCGTATTTTCCAGGAAGAAATTTTTGGACCTGTTTTGTCCGTTACGACCTTTAAGGATAACGAAGAGGCATTGAAAATTGCTAATGATACGTTGTATGGATTGGGAGCTGGTGTTTGGACCAGAGATATGAATACAGCGTATCGATTTGGTCGCGCTATTGAAGCGGGACGGGTCTGGACAAATTGCTACCATCAGTATCCAGCCCATGCAGCGTTTGGCGGCTATAAAAAATCAGGAATCGGCAGGGAAAATCATTTAATGATGCTGGACCATTACCAGCAAACGAAAAATCTGCTGATCAGTTATAGTGAAGATAAAGCGGGGCTATTTTAAATATCGTGCTTACAGGGGGAAGGAAGCACCTTATACGAAAGACGTCAATGACCTGCTTTTCTTATTTTAAAATGAAAGGGTGTGTACCATGGTTGAACGTGTAACGGTTACGGATGATGCGTTACAACTGATTAACACGCTTAAAGATATTCATGGTCCATTAATGTTTCATCAATCGGGTGGCTGCTGTGATGGCAGTTCCCCTATGTGTTATCCGAGAGATGAGTTTATTGTCGGCGATTCCGATGTGTTGCTTGGCCATATAGGTGATACTCCTTTTTATATGTCAAAGGATCAATATGAATACTGGAAACATACCCAGCTCATTATTGATGCTGTTGACGGCCGCGGGGGCATGTTTTCCTTAGAAGGCCCTGAGGGAAAACGGTTTTTGACAAGGTCACGAGTGTTTACTGACGAAGAGCGAAAAGAACGGACGTAAGCTTGGTAAAAGCGTTATGAAGTCATGTGGAGGCAGTGCCTTCGCATGGCTTTTTTCTTTCCCGTCTAGAAAAGGAAGGAGCTGAACTACGTCTTAAAGCGGAGATAGAAAACATCTTATTACCGATGTTTTATTCAGAAAAATCGATAGAATAAGAAGTGAATTAATGGAAAGGGGATTACATACATGGAAAATATCATCACCGTGAACCACATTCACAAAAAATATAAAAAGCGAAAAGTCAAAGCAGAATTTATTGCAGTTAAGGATGTCTCATTTCACGTTACAAAAGGAGAAATAGTTGGATTATTAGGGCCAAATGGGGCTGGGAAGACGACCACAATTAAGACAATTTGCGGATTACTTGTACCCGATCAAGGCACGGTCACCATCAATGGCTATGACAGTGTCAAGCAGCGCAATAAGGCATTGCGTCACATTAGTGCTGTTTTAGAAGGAAATCGTAATTTGTATTGGCGTCTGACCGTCTTAGAAAACCTGGAATACTTCGCTGGAAACCGTGGTTTTTCAAAAAGAGAAATAAAAACACGTGTAGAAGAACTGCTAACCCTGTTCCGGCTCCAAGATAAAAAGCATGAATTGGTTAATAACCTATCACGCGGGATGCAACAAAAACTTGCAATATCCGTGGCTATGTTAGCGGATACCGATGTTATTTTACTAGATGAGCCCACATTAGGGTTGGATGTGGAAACGGGTTATGAAGTCCGTGAATTATTACGAAAAATTGCCCGTGATGGTAAAACAATCATTATTAGTACACACGACATGCCGGTGATACAGGATTTATGTGAGCGTACGGTTATTATTAATGAAGGACGTGTGATTGTTAATGAACGAGTTGATCAGTTGCTGCGTTTGTTTGAGTCAACAGCCTATCGAATTCAGTTAAAAGAGGCATTCACTATAGAGCAGCAAGAGGCATGTAATCGGCAATTTCCCATACATAGTCTAGACGGATTAACATTGGACGTGAGTCTGGGACAGGGTCAGGATATATATGACTTAATGGAAATCCTTAAACAGAATCAAACCCCTATTGAAACGATTAACCAAACGCAAGTGAACTTTGAACAGGTATTTATGAAACTAGTGAAAAAGGAGGCTGCTTCATGATCGCATTTTGGCATGTTTTACGGGTGAATACGAAAAAGGAATATATAGAAATGAAGCGATATTTAGCCAATACATTGAGTCTGCTTTTTACATTTTACATTATTTTCATTGGCATGTTCTTTGGGATCCAAATTATTGGTGATCCTGCTGAAGCTGGAACAAATACCCAATTCATTATCGTTAACTATGTATTTTGGTACTTGGCCATGATGACACTGCAGTCGATTGGCTGGACAGTGATGAATGAAGCGATGCGCGGGACATTGGAACAGCTTTATATGTCCCCTGTAGCGGCTTGGAGAATATTTTTAGCGAGGTTATTCGGCATGATTTTTATCAATTTAATTCTAATGGTTTTTTTATTGTTTATTTCTATGCTGACGGCTGGCGAATGGCTGAATTTAAATCCGGGAACTATACTCCCTATTCTCGTGTTAACGCTTGGCAGTATGGTTGGAGCCAGTTATGTCATTGCCGGGATATCGATCATCTTTAAACAAATTGATGCGTTTTTGCAAATCCTGCAGTTTATCGTCGCCGGTTTGACATTTGTACCCTTGTCTGTTGCACCATATATGGTCATCGCACCGTTTGTGAAGGGTGTAGATATGACTAGGAAGGTGATGATTGACAACTATACACTAGCCGATTTTTCAACGGGCGACTATGCGTTGCTAATCGGTAATACTATTGTATACGGGATCATCGGTATTGGTGTTTATATTGCTTGTGAGCGGTATGCGATGCGAAAGGGATTGCTGGGGCATTATTAGTATATTCTATTCAGTAACAATTTGACGAATCATGTTACACGTCAATTGTTACTGAATCCTAATCCCCTAAAAGAATAAAAAGAACGCTTGTTTGTTTATTTATCACATGTTATACTTTCCTTAGATTTACTCCTCGTTCAGTCCCCACAAATCCATAAAGGAAGTGTTCTTATGACACAAATCAAGCTCCACAATAAACGCCCCGCCAGCACACCATTTTTAGTTAGAGAAAACTCGAATGATTATGCAGAGATAAACAATAGCATCCATAAAAGCAGGCGTCCCGAATTGCTCAAGCGAATATCGTTGGAACGATTGATGGATCTAAAAGTAGACTATGCCTTCAAACAGCTTTTTGGCAACGAAAAGAATAAAGCAATTACTGTCGTTTTCTTAAATGCAATTTTACAGCAAACAGGACGGAAGCCAATTAAAGATATTTCGTTTTCCAATATCGAAATTGGCGGTGAATATGAAGGGGATAAGAAGTCCAGACTGGATTTGTTAGTCACCACGGATGATGATGAGAAAATCAATGTTGAAGTTCAATTCACAAATGAACATGATATGATTAAGCGCACGTTATTTTACTGGTCAAGGGTGTATACCATTAACCAGCAAAAGAGTATGGATTATAAGGAATTGCATCCTGTTATCACGATAAATATCTTGAATTTTGATTTGTTTCCTCGAACAAAACGTTTTCATACGACGTACCATTTACTTGAAGATCAAGATGTTTTCCGATTGACAGATGTAATGGAACTTCACTTTATAGAAATGGGGAAATTGATCAAAGCTTGGAAAAACAGTGAACTTGATCCTTGGAGTGATATGCTGGCAAGGTGGCTGCTAATGCTGGGAATGGTAGACCAGCGTAACAGTAAAGTCTATGATGATATTTACCACGAATTGGAGGCGATTGCCATGAATGATGAAATGCTAAGAGACGCTTTTCATGATTGGGAAGAATTAAGTATGACACAGGAACAACGTTTAGCATATGAATCCAGGCTAAAAGTGATTTTGGATCAAGAAGATCGGGAGAATAGGAAGAGAGAATTGGAAGCGATGGAGCAAAGCGTTGCTAAGAAAGGGCAAAGCGTTGCTAAGAAAGAGCAAGACATTGCTGAGAAAGAGCGGGATGTTGCTAAGAAAGAGCAAGACATTGCTGAGAAAGAGCGGGATGTTGCTAAGAAAGAACAAGATATTGCTGAGAAAGAGCGAGATGTTGCTAAGAAAGAGCAAAAATTGATACAAAGAGAACAGAAGGTTGAACAAAAAGAGCAACTAACAGCGCTAAAACTCGAAGAAACTGCACGAAAACTTTTGGTCAAAGGAATGGATATCAGATCTATTGCCAAGGCTACAGGTGTTTCACAGAATAGGGTTGTCGATATTAATCATAATCTACAAAAATAAAGATTGTTTCGAGGAATAATGATGCGAAAAAATGTCTTATTAAGACATCAATTGAAGGAGATTCCGTATCAATGAATTTGAGGGATTATAAAAGTTGGACTGTGAACTCCAACTCCCAATTTATCCCGCCTTAACGGACAGTAAGACCCCCACTTTAAGATTTTGAGGTGAAACTAAAAAAGATAAGTGAGGGTCAACTGCATGACAAAGGCCCGATTCGGTTCGGGCCTGCACGATGCAGGTCACAAAGGCGTTGCAACATGATGTTGCGAACTTAGCCTTTGTTCCACTATTCAGTGGAGGAGAAAAGGAAAAGGAAACCCCCACTGAATGAAGTTTCACTTTATCATGTTAGGCTTCAGCACTTTCCTGTAAATTTGGAAAAAAGAATTTATAAAGGGCCTTACCAAAATCTATGGTTGATTAAAATCGTCACTTCATTCACCATAGATTTTGGTGTTGGCCCATACGAAAGAATTACTTGTTTCATGGGATCAACATGGGATATTTACACACTTTATTTGACAAACCCGTTTCAAGATGTGTTTTTAAAACACAGCAGCCTCTTCTTTCCCCTATCTTACACGTTAAACATCGTAATATTTGCACTAACCCTAGGCTGATTACATATAATTAACTAACCACATTTTAAAAAAGGGTGTGTCACATTGACAAATAGATATTATGTTTCCGGTAACACCGCAGAGGGATTTTTGAACTTTATCGATTCAAACATAAGGGGTATTAAACGTACAATTGTACTTAAACATGATTCAGATAGTGTTAAGACGAGTGTCTTGAAGCATATAATTAAAAAATATGAAGCAACGAACAATCTGGATATTTTATTAAGCCCGCTTGGCAGTGAATACTTGGATGGTGTCATCTTAAGACAGGAATCAATGGCTGTAGTAATCGATCAGATAGCACCTACAAGCGTGAATTCGGAGGTTATTGAACTAGAAGAACACTTCCCGTCAGATGTAGGTGCGCAACTCCAGGAAAAAAAACACATCCAAAGCGCAACCCAAATGTCGTACGAAAATTTTGCCACAGGACTTTCTATCCACGATAAATTAGAACAAATCTACATTGATTATATGGATTTCAAGCGGGCCGATGAACTCGCAGTCAACTTGATTCGAGATATTCTCCCGTCCCAGACGCAACATGATAAAGAGGGCGAAATATGCCAGCGGCTTTTTGGCACAAATACTCCTGAAGGTGCCGTAAATGTTGTGCCTGAAATCATTCAGAAGATATCAAATGTATGTTATATTAAAGGGCGTGCAGGTACAGGGAAATCTACTTTTATGAAAAAAGTAGTCAATGCAGCGACAACGATAGGACTTGATGTTGAACAATATCGTTGCAGTTTTGACCCGAGGGGTATAGATATGGTGATTGTTAGAGAGCTTGATTTTTGCATTTTTGACAGCACTGATCCGCACGAATTTTTTCCAAACCGTGAATCCGATAATGTCATTGACTTATATGAGAAAGCTGTTACTCCGGGTACGGATGAAAAATTTTCCAAGGAGATAACAGAATTAACTAACCGTTATAAGTCGTACATGAAAAAGGGGATAAAGGATTTGCAAAAAGCGGATTCTTATCGTGATCAAGCTGAAAAAATGTACACACTACCGAGTAAAAAGCAACTGAATACATTGGTTGAAACATGGTACCTCTAAACCCAAAAATAAGTACGCTAGCCAGGCAAAGATCAAAATTTTTGCTTGGCTAACGTATAAAAACGAAAGAAAACTAATTTGGAAAAAATTATACTTGATATTTCCATAAAAATTGTGTAAAATTAGTTAACTGAAAATTATGAGTTTAATTAAACTGAAAGGGGGATTTACGATGGTTACGGTTAAGATGTTGAAGCCTTATTATATTAAAGCAGATGAAGCGCATGTCCGAGTTATCTTAGCCTATCAATATTTCACTGTGTCAATCCAAGATCAACTGTATCATTTTGTGCCAAATGAAGCAAAAGAAATTCGTATTAACCGGAATACACAGCAGGTAGATAATATCGAAGCTAATTTCGCCTTTCAAAAGGGGAAGGATATCATCCATATTCCTATGACTAAACTTGTATCTCTTCCTGATTTTCAAACAGAATTAAAAAAGATAACAGAACCGTATATGAAATCCCATGAACCAATCAATATAAACATAAATGAAAACGCTGCCATCATTGAAGGATTAGAACAGCAAAACATTAAGCGATTAATTGATATAGCACTAGATAAAAGAGATGAAGCGCTATTTCATACATTAGTCCCATTGCTTGTTTCTAAATAACAGAACGAAATGGGCTTGTCGGAGACATTTCTCGCCTTTTAGTAATCTATTCATTTGATTAAGACGACACAAACTTCAACCAAGAAATGTCTCCCATTAAAAAGAGTTTTAAACGCTTACAAAAAGGGAATCGTCATTATAATATCTGATGTAAAGGGTGATAAAACAAATGGTTACTGTAAAAGAACTGAAACCTTATCATATTAAAGTTGATTCAGATTATGTCCATATAATATTGGCCTATCAGTATTTTACAATTAGTATTGACGAATCCGTTTACAAGTTTGTTCCTGTTGATGCGAAGGAAATTACGATAAATCGAAAGACGAAGAAGATAAAGAATATGGAGGATATGTTTGCATTTCAGAAAGGGAAGGAAATCATACATATAGCGATGGCTGACCTAACATTTATTCCCGAGTTTTTAATACAGCTTCACTCCATTGCCGGTCCTTATTATCTGGTAGATTTACAGGCCGCGGAAGATAATAAATTTAACATCAGCGCTATTATGGATGAGTTAGAGCAACAAAATATTAAGAGATTGATTGATCGTTCATTGGACGAAAGAGATGAAGAATCATTTTATAAGTTGGTTCATCGTCTTTAGCTGCAGAACATTTCAAATTAAAAAGAAAGATAGCCCCGGATGAAATTGACATCCGGGGTCGTTTGTCTTTTATTTCTTATGCAAATCCTTCAGCAGTTTTGTAACTTTTTTAACTACGATTCCACTGCCGCCTTCTTTGTCTTGCGTTTGTTCCATCATCATGGCGATCAGGATATCTTTGTCGTCGGTAGGATAACCGACAAACCAGCCATTTTCTTGACCTGATTTTTCGTCAGCTGACTTTTTAAGTTCGGCTGTTCCGGTTTTACCAGAGATGGCAAGGTCGGAAGTGTTAGCCGCTTTGGCGGTACCTCGTGGAGCAGTAACAACCTTGCGTAACGCATCACGGATAACCTTTGCCTGATCACTTGAAATAAGCTCTTTTTTCCACACTTGGCTCGTTTCTTCATCAGCCAGTAATACTGGTTTGAGCATGTTTCCATCGTTTAAAAATGTCGTATAAGCTGCTGCCAAATGTAGGGGACTGATTTGAATTTGTCCCTGTCCATAGCTGGTATTGGCTAACAGTACTTCATCATCAAATTTTCCGCTTGATGAAATTGTTGATTTTTTAATCGGGTATTCAAACGGAAAATCCTTGCCAAATCCAAATTGTTTTAAACCTTTAGCGAATGTCTCATTTCCCATGTCAACTGCCTTCATGGCAAAATAAATGTTATCGGAACGGACCAATGCATCGGTAAGGTCTACCGGTCCATTCGATTCAGATACGCGATGAACCTTGTAATCGCCCCATCCTTTACCATTACTCCACTCCAACCCATTGATTTCGACCCCTTCACCTGGAACAATACTGCCAGCCTTTAAGCCGACTGCAGCAGAGATTGGTTTCATAACCGATCCTGGTGCAAATGTGGCCGAAAAGCGATTGAGTAATGGCTGGGCTGGGTCATCTTGCATTTTTTTCAAATCACTTTCGCTTATCCCGTAAAGAAAATCGTTTGGATCAAATGCGGGACTGCTAACAAGTGCCCGTGTTTCTCCGGTTTTCGGATCAATTGCGGCCGCTGTGCCCGCAGCTCCATCATACGATTTATAAATTTTCTCCTGAATATCGATATCGATGGTAGTTTGAATATTTTCCCCATCCTTTACCGACTTTTCTGCCAAGACAACATCATCATTGGTAGCTGAGTCTTCGTCATTCTCATATGTTACGTTAATGGTGACACCCGGCTCTCCTTTTAATCGTTTTTCATAGAGCTGTTCAAGGCCGCGTTTACCAATCATGTCGTTATCCGTATATTCACCTGGATCCTGCTTTTTTAATTCCTCGGCTGTGATTTTACCGACATAGCCAACTAAATGTGCAGTTGCTTTGCCAGAAGGATAGACCCTTCCTGTCACATCACGTGTCATCACGGGTTCCAGCTGTAACAGTTGATTAAGGGTATCTTCTTTTGAATTAGGAATTTCTTTTAACGGGACATATAAATCGGGTTCAACCCAATCAGCAGTTAACTTAGCATCAAGTTTATCCACGGACATATCGAGAAGTCCAGCGATTTTCTCTTTCATTTGCTCTGGATTATCTCCCAGTTTGCCAGGAATCACACCAATTTCGTGAACGGTATCATTTAATGCTAATGGCATTTTATTTCGGTCCAGGATTTCCCCGCGTTTAGGCTGCTCGGTTTGAATGTTAAGTTTTCCACCATCCTTTATTTCCGGAAAAATATAGCCTGGGTCCCATTGTACGAACCAATTTTCCTTGTCATCATCGTCATTCTCCGCTTCCTTAATGAGGGAGGCCTTGTAATCAAATGAGATCGGTCCGGCAATTGTGTTCATTTTTACGGTTATAGGGAAGGTTGCTTTTCCATTGTCCTTTGCATCTTCCAGCTTGTCTTCATCTAACTTTTTATAGGAAACCTTTAAGTCTGATACACCAAGGTCTTGATATATTTTTTTGTAGCGGTCAACGAATTGATCTGTTGGATAGTTTTTCGTTGATTTATCCGAAAGCATATCGTACATCTTACTGAAGTTCTGATCATTCCATTGTTTTACATAGGTATCCAATCGATCCTGTGGTGATGCTCCCTTATCTGAACACGCACTCAGAAGAAAGAAAAATAAAAATATGGATACAATCATCATTATTTTTTTCATATATATCCCCCTAAGCTTCTATATCATACAATAGACTTGCTTCTATTTTAACACTTTCTTTATCTTCGCACATCGCTAAATAAGGAATTCATTCTGAAAAACATATCTTTCTATTCTTTTGTTACTCATTCACATTAATCTCGATGAAATTAAAAAAGATAAATGGGGTGTCAACTGCATGACAAAGGTTCATTTTCTGTTCTTAGCCTGCACGACACATGTCACGAATGCGCTGCAATTCAGTCCTGGGAATTTAGCCTTTGTGCTCCATTATCTGAAGGAGGAAAGACGGGCTAAGAACGCCACGTCCTGTTCTTCGGTCCCACTGAATGAAGTTTCATTATATAAAAATCACAAATAAACTAAATCAGTATGGAAACAGGATATATCAGAAGGAAATTGAAGGAAACATAGCTAATTACGCATTATTTGACCAAATTTAGTATTTTTCAATATGGGGCAAATTACTTATAATCTAATTAATTGTTCTTAATAAGATACAAAATGTAACTTTAAAAGAACGATTGCGACATGGTGTGTGCTGCTTATTGGCGTCTTACAATTTCATTTACAGGTATTTCGTCTCTTGTTTTACAAAACTAGTTTTGTTCTGACAAAACAAGACAGTCCTACGGGTGCGATTTTATAGTATATTATACATAGTGACAATCGTTATTCCTATAAAAAGGATGCAATTTACTAGGTATATAGAATCATTGATCTTAATCTATCATGGATGGAGGATGTACCGATGCAAAGATACGTCGAGAAAAAAGAAATGGATGCTGAATGGATTCAGTTAATTAAAGAAGCGAAGACGATTGGTATTACCAGAGAGGAAATCCGTGTATTCTTATTGACTAGCAAGAAGCAGAAGACGAAATAATTTTTTTGAACAAATTGTGCTTTATATAGAACCATTCATCCTTTTGTGTTATAATCTTCACAGAAAGAAGGTGTGTGGACTTGATTGGTGAAAAAATAAAACGATTACGTCAAGATAAAAAAATGTCTATTTCGGAATTAGCTGAACGAGCAGGGGTAGCAAAGTCCTATCTGAGTTCCATTGAGCGTAACCTTCAAACAAACCCATCAATTCAATTTATTGAAAAAATTGGTGCGGTATTAGATGTGTCCGTTAATGATTTAATACGCGATGACAATGTTCACACAGAAGACCAGTTGGATGATGAATGGTTAAAGATAGTTCAAGAGGCAATGGAATCAGGGATATCAAAAGAACAATTTAAAGAGTACCTCGAATTTAATAAATGGAGAAATAAACAGAGCAGGTAACAAATTGGTAAGTCTGCTGCCTTATCATTCTCCCGCTGAATTGCATATGCTACATTAGAATGTTTGTGGACATAGCTATTAGAGCCCGTTAATTTTGTCCCATTTAACGGACTGTAAGACTCCTGCTTCAAGATTTTGAGAGGGAATCAATAATAAGTGGACGTTAAATGTATAACATAGGCCCGATTCTGTTCGGGCCTGCAGAACGCGGATCACAAGGACGTTGCAACTCAGACACCTAGAGAATTTGGCACTTGTCCATTCAGTAGAAAAACCCCCCCAATAAATGAAGTTTCCCTTTATTAAAAATAACAATTTTCGACAGCGCTATGGTTCACTTTGTGGTATGATGCCATTATGGGTCGAATTTTACGAAAAGGGCGGGAATATATTGTGAAAGAGCAAGAGCAATATAAACGAATCTTAAAGAAGCTGATTGATCAAACGGAAAATCTTAAAATTGAGTCGTCAGAACAATTAATTCAAGCATTAGTGAACGAACTAAGCAGGACTTCTTTTCCCAGTAACAGCTTGGCAAATAAATAAAATGAAAAAAGTAGACTACACGTTGTCAGCTATGGCAGTGTAGTTTTTTTTACAGGTAAAAAAGAGGATCAACACCAAAATCTAAGTTTGAAATTAATAAATAAAAGCGGAGGAAAAACACTTAAGACTCCTGTTGGAATGCGCAGTGTAAAGACCCCACAGGAAAAGTGCTCTGTTATAGGGGAGGGCCGACTAAGAACGGCCTTTGCTACACAAAAAACGATCTATTATTGCTATTATGATATAATAAACTTTCAATGCTGTTGGAAAGGACACGATCAAAATGCAGGATGGACAGTCACTATACATAAAGCATGCGAATATATTTACCGATAAAAGTGTGATTGTAAATGGATCCTTAATTATAGAGAATGGTAAAATCAAGGAACTAATGATGGAAGGGCAACAACCAAAAGGCCTCTCAGATAAGATGCAAACCATCGATGCTCAGCATGCCAATGTTATTCCAGGCTTTATCGATGGACATATCCACGGTGCAAATGGAGCGGATGTGATGGATGCCACAGAAGATGCATTGGATCGAATAGCGGGTGTGCTACCGGAAGAGGGGACGACCAGCTTCTTAGCAACAACGATCACCCAGTCTCCAGCAAATATTGACCGGGCGGTGGAGAATGTAGCAAACTATACGAACAAACCTGGGCAGGCGGAGATCATTGGGATTCATTTAGAGGGCCCATTCATTGAAAAAGGTAAAAAAGGTGCCCAGCCGTCAGCTTATATTATGAATCCGAGCATTAGCCAATTTCAAAAGTGGCAGAAACTTTCTGGAAACAAAATTAAAACGATTACACTGGCTCCTGAGCATGATCCGGATGGGTCGTTTATTTCCTATTTAATGAAAACGGGGGTAAATGTCTCAGCGGGCCATACGCTTGCGAATTTTTCTGAAATGAAACTAGCTATCTCCTACGGGGTCAGACAGGTAACTCATTTATGCAATGCGATGACTGGGATTCATCATCGGGATATCGGTGTTGTAGGGGCTGCATTTCAGCTTGATGACTTACGTGCGGAGTTAATTGCTGATGGAATTCATGTCTCACTGGAAATGCTACAATTAATATATGATAATATGGGTAGTGAACGGTTGCTTCTAATTACCGATGCAATGAGAGCGAAATGTTTGCCACCCGGAAATTATGAGCTTGGCGGACAGCCGGTACTTGTTACCGAGGATCGTGCTGTGCTTGATGATGGGACGTTGGCTGGAAGTATCTTAAAAATGGCGCAAGCAGCCAGAAACATGCTGAATTTACGCGACGTAACAATCAAAGAGGTAATTGAAATGACCGCTATTAATCCAGCCAAACAGCTGCAAGTATATGATGATAAAGGTAGTATCACTGTGGGAAAAGATGCTGATATACTGCTGGTTGACGATGATTTATCCATCGAAATGACGGTTTGCCGTGGCGGAATAGCGTATAGAAGGGAGAATAAATAATGGAAGTATGGAAAGTAAAGGATTATCAGGAAATGAGCGAGAAGGCTTGTAAACTAATTATTGATAAACTGAAAGAGCTTGATCAACCGGTTTTAGGCCTGGCAACTGGGTCTACACCAGAGGGGTTGTACCAACAATTAATTGCCAAACATAAGGATGAGAAAGTTTCATTTAGACATGCAACCACGTTTAATTTGGATGAATATGTTGGGCTATCGCAACAGGATCCAAACAGCTATCATTATTATATGCAGGAAAAGTTGTTCAAGCATATTGACATTCCAGCAGACCGTGCTCATGTACCAAATGGTCGAAGCGATGATTTGACCGAATCCTGTAACGCGTATGAATCATTAATTAAATCTGCGGGAAATATTGATATACAGGTTTTGGGGATAGGGCTAAATGGACACATTGGCTTTAATGAACCGGGAACATCTTTTTCCAGCAGAACACATATTGTCACGTTGGATGATTCAACGCGTCAGGCGAATGCTCGTTTCTTTGACTCTTTAGCAGATGTTCCGACAAAAGCTATTACCATGGGGATTGGGTCCATCATGGAAAGCAAGCAAATTATTCTCCTCATCTCAGGTGAAAAGAAACGTGAGGCGGTAGCAAAGCTGATTAATGGCGAGGTTTCTGAAGACTTTCCAGCTTCCATATTACAACAGCATGAAAATGTGATTGTCATCGCTGATGAAGAAGCTTTTCAAGGTGTAGAGTGTTAGAAATAACGGGAACCGCCTAACTTTTTGTATAGTTTACAACCGTGCTATATCTATCCCTGATATAGCACTTATTTTTACAAGCCTGTTTCTAGATAACGAGAATCTGTTTCATGAATAATTGCCTGACCATTTGTTAAATTAATGATCCATTCTTGAAACTGTGTTACCTCATCTATTTTTACATAAAGAATCAGTTCTGCTTTTTCTAAATAATGAATGGTTGATAAATAGTATGGTGAATGATGTAATTCGTTCTCAACTTTGCCTAACATGGTATAATCAATGGTAACGGAATATCCTTGTGTTAATTGACGTTCTACCACGCCAACCGCTTGGATTACTTGTGAAGTTGTACTGCTGTATGCACGGATTAAGCCGCCAGCACCAAGCTTGATACCGCCAAAATAGCGGGTAATTACAACAACGGTATCTTTTAAGTGTTGTTTTTTTAATACATCAAGGATAGGAACTCCTGCTGTACCGGATGGCTCCCCATCGTCATTGGCTTTTTGAATCTGATCATGTTCCCCAATAAGATAGGCGGAACAATTGTGTGTAGCGTCTGGATGTTTTTTCTTTATATCTTGAATGAAATGCTGTGCTGCATCTTCAGTTTCGACACGCTTGATATGACCGATAAAACGTGATTTCTGAATCGTTTGCTGATCAGAACCTTCGTTTTTTACGGTACAATATGAAGATAACATATTACATTTGGCCCCCTAAGTAAATGTGATGTTTACGATTATGCGCTTGGACAAACTTTCAAAAAGGCATGTAAAAAGACCCTATAAAAATAAACGGAACTTGCGAACTATTATAGCATAGGTTGGTGGTTTTACAGAATGGTACTGAAAACTTCAGAAAAGGCGTTAGATACAGTCATTGATGAAATGATCGATGTGGTGGAAAATAGTAAAGATGAAATTTTTAACATAAGTGAAGCGGCTCGAAATGATTATGAAGAACTGCAAAAGCAATTAGAAGTAACGAAGGAAAAGGTTATTAAACATATTGATGATGGTGATAAGCTTCAACAAAAAGTTCGATTTTCCCGACAGCGTTTATCTGAAGTCAGCAAATATTTCGATCGGTATTCGGAAACGGAAATACGAGAAGTATACGAACGTACACATAAAATGCAAACCGAATTGGCGATGCTGCGTCAGGAAGAAAAGGTATTGCGTGAACGTCGTGATGATTTGCAGCGCCGGTTAATTTCCTTGGACCAGACGATTGAACGTGCAGAAGGACTAGCAGGTAAAATCTCCGTTATCCTAACCTATTTGAATGATGATTTTAAACAAGTAAACGAGATGATCGAGGAAGCAAAAGAAAAGCAAGAATTCGGATTAAAAATCATTGAGGCGCAAGAAGAAGAACGTCGTAAAATATCCCGCGAAATTCATGATGGTCCTGCACAAATGCTTGCTAACATATTACTTCGTTCTGAATTGGTCGATCGGACCTTTCGTGAGGGAAGTGTCGAGAACGCGTTGAAGGAAATAAAAAGTGTTCGCGGAATGATTCGCTCGTCCCTTTATGAAGTACGGCGGATCATTTATGACCTGCGTCCGATGGCACTGGATGATTTAGGCTTAGTCCCGACGCTAAAAAAATACTTATCAACCATCGAAGACTATCATACGGTGAAAACAGAGTTCATTTCTATTGGAAGTGAAAAACGGTTACATCAAAAATATGAAATTGCTATTTTTCGTCTGGTTCAAGAAGCGGTTCAAAACGCAATCAAGCATGCCGAGGCAACATTGATTAAGGTGAAAATGGAGATTAACAAACAGTGCCTGACAGTCGCGATTAAGGATAATGGAAAGGGATTTGATGCAACCGTTAAAAAGGATAAATCATTTGGTTTAATAGGGATGCGGGAACGACTGGAAATGTTGGAAGGAACGATGAAAATTAATTCTGTTATTGGTGATGGTACAACCATTTTAATCAACTTGCCATATAATTTAGAGTGACTATTTGACTACATATTTAATGAAATTCGTGACTATCGACATGTATATAGTTACTTGATATATACCGAAATAAAGAATAAGATTAATCTATCATAGTAACGATAAGATTATAGGGTAATAGAGTATTAGTAATGGGGTAATAGATATCGTATCAGATCTCTAGGAGGAACAAAGAGTATGAATAAAACGAAATTAACGAAGATCGTATTAATTGACGACCATAAGCTATTTCGCGAAGGGGTAAAACGCATATTGGAATTTGAACCATCGTTTGATGTTGTTGCAGAGGGGGATGATGGTCTCGTTGCCGCACAGATTGTAAAGGAACACCATCCAGATGTCGTATTAATGGATATTAATATGCCGAATATGAATGGAGTTCAGGCAACAGCAGATTTAGTGAAACGTTTTCCGAAAACCCGGGTGATCATTTTGTCGATCCATGATGATGAAAGCTATGTGACACATGCGTTAAAAACAGGGGCACAAGGATATTTATTAAAAGAGATGGATTCTGACGCCCTAATTGAAGCGATTAAGGTTGTCGGTGAGGGTGGCTCCTATTTACATCCCAAAGTCACCCACAACTTAGTGCGGGAATACCGCCGTTTAGCGCATGAAAATGTGTTGGGCATCGCGGAATATGGCATTGAATATCGAAAACCACTTCATTTATTGACCAAACGGGAATGTGAAGTATTGCAGCTGCTTGCAGAGGGAAAAAGTAATCGGGCTGTATCTGAATCGTTGTATATTAGTGAAAAAACAGTCAAAAACCATGTGAGTAATATTTTGCAAAAAATGAATGTAAATGATCGCACACAAGCTGTTGTGTCTGCTATTCGTAAAGGCTGGGTAGAAGTTTTATAAAGTGAAACTTCATTCAGTGGGGGTTTCCCTTTCTCCCCACTGAATGTTAGTTGAACAGAATCGGGCCTTTACGGGCTGTTGACCCCCACTTATCTTTTTTAGTTCCACCTCAAAATCTTGAAGTGGGGGTCTTACTGCCCGTTAAGGCGGGATAAAAATAACCAGCTATATTTTGTTCCTTTTAGTTTCAGTTAAGTCTTGCTGTCATGAACAGCAAGACATTTTTATTATCTAATACTGCAATTTTAAGGTGCATTTTGGTTCTGCTTAATGTACAATGGGAGTGAAATTGAACTTCATATATTTTTATAATGATAAAGGGGAAGGTACCATGAAGGTTGCGGTAATGACCGATAGCACAGCATATATACCTGCAAAGACCAGGGAAGAACTGGATATTCATATGATCCCGTTAAGTGTCGTGTTTGATGATACTGCTTATCAAGAGGAAATAGATATTACAACGGAAGAATTCTATCAAAAGATGCGACATGCAGAGGAATTGCCGAAGACCACACAACCATCCATTGGCTACATAACAGAAAAGTTAACAGAGCTTGCGGGCGGTTATGATGCTGTTGTTTCGATCCATCTTTCCAGCGGAATCAGCGGAACCATTCAAGCTGTTGCCAGCGCCGGTGAAATGGTAGATGGAATTGACGTGTATACGTATGACTCTGAACTGAGCTGTATGGGACAAGGCTTCTACGTATTGGAAGCGGTCAAAATGGTAAAGGCGAAAAAGACACCGGAAGAAATGCTTGCTAGGTTCGACGAAATGAAACAACAGATGCGTGCTTACTTTATGGTAGATGACTTGAAGAATCTGCAACGCGGCGGGAGACTCAATAGTGCTCAAGCTATTGTGGGCAGTCTGCTGCAAGTGAAACCACTGCTTCATTTTGTAAATAAAGTTATCGTGCCATTTGAAAAAATACGCACGCGTAAGAAAGCAATAAATCGAATTGTTGGTATGATGGAAGATGACCTTGCCAACAAAGGAGAACTCAAGGTTGTCATCATCCACGCGAATCGCCTAGATGCTGCTGAAACATTGCAAAATGAGATAACCATGAATTATCCTGAACTGGACATTTCCATCGGTTACTTTGGCCCGGTCATCGGCACCCATTTGGGAGAAGGTGCCATCGGTATGGCGTGGTATGTGAAATAACCTTTCCCCTCGTAAATTTCCCGTTTTCGATCAGTCACCCCCCGCTTCAACGGTTAAAATGGAGCGGAGGATTAGCTGCTCGTGAAAATGTTTCACTATAATTATTGAGGACCTCTTGTATTATTTTCCTACCATTTTCTTAATGCAGAGATTAAGACATCGAAAAAGCTTTTATAGTTGCCACAATTTCCATAAAATGCGACGTAACTTGAAGTTATGTTCGGTGCTCTGGCGATCGCTGCGGAAAAACTCTACGCTTTTCGCGGGTGGCTGGTGAGCCTCGGGCCAACATGATGTTGGTCATGAAGGCGTTGCGACAGGACGTCGCGCACTTAGCCTTCCATCCTTGCTTGTGACGCACTCCGGGGTCTCACATATGCCATTCCTCCCGGTATAATAAGGAAGGCCGACTAAGAACGGGCTGTCGCTCGGGCGTCGGCATACCCTTGTTGCAGGGGCAAGGAGGCTGAGGCCGTGTCCACGGAAAGCATCCGCCCGGAGCGATCCCGGACGGCATCAACACATCTTGTCGGAAATCAATTGTCACTACGTCGCATTTTCCATCAACTACGAATGATAACCACTATTACTTGAGGAAGGTAACGATCCTTTAGAAAATCTAAATTAATGAAGTATAACTTCCATAAAGCGGTTTAACTACCAATCAGAAACAGCAAATTCCTTTTGTACAATTATAAAAAACCACAGATCCGAGAGTTCCAAAACACGTGATATTATGCAATATCATATCTAACTTTACCTGATAAATTGACATGTCTAAAATCCTGTCTTATGTATTAACTATTCTCTATCAATAACTAAAAACAATATAGGAGTGTGAATATACATGTTTTCAACCGATTTATCCTATCGTTTTGCAGGTAAATTATTACTGAAAAAGGAGATCGCCTTGTCTGAAGATGTGTTCCAAAAGCATGTTTCAGCTGGGAATTTTACTTCGATTCCTTCCATTAGGCGAAACTTTTTTGGTTGTCAATGCAATCGGTGTGGGAACCGGGAAACTGCCTTGTTTGCTAAAATTCCTTGTCAGATCTGTCACAGCGAACATTTCTATTGTCGAAAATGTATTGAAATGGGACGAGTCATGGAATGTGAGCCGCTTTATTATTGGAATGGTGATCAGCCTGTTTGGCCAGCTTTATACGACCCTTGTTCGTGGCAAGAGGAACTCACCATCAGTCAACAGCATGCAGCAGACCGCATCACAGAGGCAATGAATAAAAAGGAAAAGGAGATCTTGGTTTGGGCGGTTTGTGGCGCTGGTAAAACAGAGATGCTGTTTCCGGGAATAACCAACGTGCTACAATCGGGTAAGCGTGTTTGTATCGCGACTCCAAGAGCAGATGTCGTCAGGGAATTACTGCCTCGGTTACGTGATGCCTTCGCAGGTACATCTATCCAGGGATTATATGGCGGCAGTGAAGAAAAGGATAAGCCAGCACAACTTATCATAGCTACAACCCATCAGCTGCTTCGCTTTCGCCATGCCTTTGACGTATTAATCATTGATGAAGTTGATGCCTTTCCGTATCATGCTGATCCCGCTCTTCCATTTGCTACCAACCGAGCAAGAAAGCCTTCCAGTACAACCATTTATTTGACTGCAACCCCACGAAAGAAACAACGCCTGCAAATGGCCACCCACAAGTTATCCAATGTGTTTGTCCCCGTTCGTTTTCATGGTTTTCCATTACCCGTACCAACGATGAAATTGTGTCGATCCCTGAAAAAGGAGTTGGCTGCCTCAAGACCGCCAAAAGAGCTGATGAAATGGCTCGATCATCGCTCGAACGCAAAGCGTCAATTGCTGCTGTTCGTCCCGACCATTGCTTTGGCTGAACAACTGACAGGGGAGCTGAACAAACGAATGCACGCGCTTGGATGGCCAACCGACAAACCAATTTCGTTCGTTCATGCAGTGGATCCTGATCGTGAAAAAAAGGTGGAACAGTTTAGACGTCAAGAGATTTTCATGCTGCTTACAACTACTATTCTAGAACGGGGAGTAACCTTCCCGTCCGTTGATGTTGTCATCTTGGACGCAGGGCATGTGGTGTTTGACGAAGCAGCCCTGGTGCAAATCGCTGGACGTGCAGGTCGAAGCCCCGATGATCCAACTGGAGAGGTTTTGTTCCTTCATGATGGAAAAACAAATGCGATGATTGAAGCAGTACGGTCGATTGTGGCGATGAATAAACGAGGAGGGTTTCAATAAAATGTATTGCTTATGGTGTAATCAGCCGATGAATCCCGAATTAAACTGGAGCAAGTTATTATTCTTATCAAAGCCGACCAATCTTTGCCAAACTTGTGAAAAGCAACTCCAATGGATTACTGGAAATCGTTGCAGCCAGTGTAGTCGTGTGTCTGATGCGTTGTTATGTGACGATTGTCAACGTTGGGCACAGAAATTTGACCAGGACGATGTATTAAACCGCAATTATTCTGTATTTGCATATAATGAGACGATAAAGGAGATGGTGGCTAAATGGAAATATAGAGGGGATTACATATTAGGCAACATATTTAAACATTATTTTTATCGAACCTACCGGCAGCAACTAAGTTCACTGCACAAGCAGATGATCGCCGTCCCGATCCCTTTAAGTGAACAACGGCTACAGGAGCGTGGATTTAATCAAGCGAAAATGCTGGCGGATTTTATCCCGTTACAACAGGCAGAGCTGCTCAGCCGTATGCATGGAGAGAAACAATCCAAGAAAACAAGAAAAGAACGACTATCGGCGGAAAATCCATTTAACTTGACGAAAAGGGTTAACAAACCTGTTCTGCTTGTCGATGATATATATACGACTGGAACAACATTACGCCATGCTGCCGGGCTATTAAAGCAGAACGGTTGCCCGGGTGTGTTCGCGTTAACATTGATTCGCGGGTGATAAAGGGCTTGTTCGGGTATGGTATAATAATAGAAATGAGGGACCTATGATGGCGGAATTAGCAAATTGCACGCGTTGTGATGCAGTGTTTGTGAAAACATTTCGCGATATTTGCCAAACGTGTTATCGAGAAGAGGAGCAGGCATTTACAACTGTCTATCAGTTTTTGCGGGAACAAAAAAACAGGGAAGCAACACTACCAGAAATCGTTGAAGCAACAGGGATCGATGAGAAGCTTATTATTAAATTTATCAAGGAAAAGCGACTGCGTCCCTCAGAATTTCCAAAACTTGCTTATCCATGTGAAAAATGTGGTACAAACATTATTTCCGGTACATTATGTGCGACTTGCTCGCGGGAGCTTTTGAAAGAATTGGAGACCGGAGAGGCAATAAAGCGGCGAACAAAAGAACGAAAAGAAAGATTAGAAAAACAAGCGCGTGTTTATTATACATTGGATCAGCATCAGATTAAGGATTAATACTTTAATATTATGGAGAACGTGCCGATAATAAATGATAATAGCACCAGACGGAAGGTGGGGTAATTTGAAAATCCATGGTTCCAATCAAACGAATTTTAATCCATATAAAAATCATATCCAAAAACAGTCAGAATATCAAAAAGATCCGAAACAATCCGATCGTCTGGAAATATCCAATCAGGCGAAACAGCTTCAAGAGAACAGTCAGCCAAGTGCTGAACGAGCAAAGTATGTGCAGGATCTTAAAAAAGCAGTTGATTCCGGAGAATATCGTGTCAATCCTGAAAAAACGGCACAAAAGATGATTGCTTTTTGGTCAAAGAACAAATAAGGGGGACCAAATGTTGTCCGTTCAACAAATGATTCAAGCTATTGAAAAGCTGTTAACAATCCACAAGTCATTATTACGTATATCCACTGAAAAAACAACGATTGTTAAAAATGGTGATACGGAACAATTACAACCATTGTTAATGAAGGAGCGGCGTCACATTCAGGCATTGGAACAAACGGAAGCGTTTCGGCAACAGACCGTAACTGATTGGGCAGCAAAAAGTGGATTTCAGCAACAATCTGTCACCATAACGGATATCCTGGAACAACTCCCGGATGAACAGGATAAAGAACAGTTAGCGGACGTAACGACTGAGCTGACGAACGTCGTTACTGCTTTAAAACGGCAGGAGCAACTAAATCGAGTATTAATTCAACAGTCGCTGCAATTTGTCGATATATCGTTGGATATGATAAACCCATCGTTAAAGAAATTAAATTATGGCCAAGCACAGCTGATCGATACGGACAAACAATCTGTTTTCGATTCGAAAGCTTAAGTCTGATGATTCGAAAAGGAGGGATAGAATGAGCACATTTCATGGCCTAGAAATGGCCAAGCGTGCGTTATTTGCCCAGCAATCAGCTCTGTACACTACGGGGAACAATATTTCAAATACCAATACAGAAGGGTATTCCAGACAACGGGTAAATTTTGAAACGCTCCCAGGCTTTCCAACTGCGTCAAGAAATCGGCCGCAAATGCCTGGACAAATGGGAACAGGTGTAGATACCGGCACTGTACAGCGTATTCGTGATCAATATTTGGATTATCAATATCGTACAGAAAACAGCAAAAACGGGTATTGGGAAACGAAGAGTGGAGCACTAGGCCGCATGGAGGAATTGATGAACGAACTATCTGAAAATGGTTTATCCAAAACAATGGATCAGTTTTGGCAATCATTGCAGGATCTTGCGGTGAATCCGGAGAATTCTGGTGCTCGTTCGGTTGTAGCCCAGCGGGGACTTGCAGTGGCGGAAACATTTAATTATTTATCGGATTCCCTGCATTCGATTCGCTCCGACCAGAATGACCAAATTAATGTGACAGTTAAAGACGCAAATTCGATCATTGAGCAGGTTGACTCGATAAATAAGCAAATCAAGGATCTTGAGGTGCACGGTTACTTAGCGAATGACTTGTATGATGAACGGGATCGGTTAATTGATGAGTTATCAGGAATGATCAATATCAAAGTGACGTACACCGGTAGTGGTGGCGGATCACTCGCGATTGCAGATGGTCTGGCAACAATTGAAGTCGTTGATAACGACGGGAAAACGTTGTCCCCAGCTGTGAAATTAGTGGATGGTGAACAAGGAACACACCAGACCATTGATGTGTCTTATGCCAATGAAGACCAACAGAATGCCGTTACGGATATAACTGTTGGTGATACCAAAATCGATATTACAGCTTCCAATGGTTCTTTGAAGGCTTTTGTAGAAGCATATGGATATGTGAACCCGGAAGATAGAGTGGTCGGTGAATTTCCGGATATGCTTGCGGATTTGGATCGAATGGCAGCCGAATTTGCAAAGGCATTTAACAAACAGCATAAAGCGGGAAATGATTTAAACGGGGAGGACGGAGAGGATTTCTTCGTCAATGCCGATTCAGCACGAACAATTACCGTGAATCAGCAAATTGTCGATAATCCTGATTTAATTGCTGCCGCCAGTAAAGATGAAAAATCTGGTGACGGTGAAAATGCATCAGCGTTAGGGGCTGTATTTCATGAGGAACTGCCTGGGCTTGGCAAGAAAACATCGGTAAAGAGTTTTTATGAATCATTGATCGGTGAATTGGGTGTGCAATCAGAAAAGGCCAACCGAATGACCGAAAATACGACGATCATTCGATCCCAAATTGAGCAGCAGCGGATGTCAGTAAGTGGTGTGTCACTTGATGAAGAGATGTCCAACATGATCAAATTTCAGCATGCATATAACGCAGCAGCGCGAAGCATGACCGCGATCGATGAAATGCTCGATCGTATTATCAATAATATGGGATTGGTAGGAAGGTAGGTTACGATTTATGCGGATTACCCAAAGTATGTTATCCAATAATATGCTACGCAACATATCGAGCAGCTATGATCAGTTAAATACATATATGGATCAGCTGAGCACAGGCAAGAAGATCAACCGCCCATCAGACGATCCGGTAATTGCGATGAAAGGGATGAATTACCGAAGCCAAGCCACTGCGATTGAACAATACAAGCGTAACACTGGGGAAGTTCATAATTGGATGGATAATTCTGATGCTGCGTTGGACAAAGCAACCCAGGCCATGCAAAAATTGCGGGAATTGGCAGTACAGGCCAGTAATGGGACAAACGATACGCAAGAACGGGAAAGTATTCGAAAAGAAGCGGAACAATTGAAAGAGTACTTAATTGACATTGCGAATACGAAAGTCAATGATAAGTATATTTTTAACGGAACGGATACAAATACAAAACCGGTAACAATCAATGAAGCTGGAGAATTGACTGTTCCAGGCAAAACCAAGCCAGTAATGATCGAGGTCGCAAGCGGCACAAAGTTACAAGCAAATGTAGACCCTTCATCTGTATTTAGTGAAGGTTTATTTCAGGATATTGATTCCTTACTTAGTGCCTTGGGAGATAATGATCAATCTGCCATTGAGCAACACATTGACAAACTGGACGATCATATTAACGATACGATCAACAGTCGGGCAGACCTAGGCGCAAGAATGAACCGTTTGGACTTGGTGGAAAACCGGCTTGGCGAACAAGAAGTAATTTCTAAAAAAGTAATGTCAGACAATGAAGATATCGATTATGAAAAAGTTATTACCCAGCTGATCACACAGGAAAGCATGCATCGTGCTGCTTTATCAGCTGGATCACGAATCATCCAGCCATCATTAGTCGATTTTTTACGGTAGTATATTAGCCCTGTCCACATATTGGTACAGGGTTTTTTTAACGGGAGGGAAAAATGATGCATGCACCGCAAATTCGGATGCATTCCCAAATGGCACAAATTCATATTCAGCATACTACTGGTCAACAGGAAATTCGGCAACCACAGGCAGAAGTTTCGATCCAGCAGCCACAGGCAGAAATTACGATGCGCACCACCCCATCAAAATTAACGATTGATCAGACGAAAGCATGGGAGGACATGAACCTGATGTCGGTATTCAAGTCAATTGAGAAGTTTGCGGATAAAGGGCGTCAAGTTCTTATGGACGGGATAAATCGTCGTGTACAGCAAGGGAAAGAGCTGATGCAAATTGAAAATGGTGAAAATCCGCTGGTAACCCAGGTGACAGATAATGCATTTGCTAAAGAGAAATTATTAGGTATAACATTTATACCGTCACCATTTGCTGTGAAAGTCAGGTATCAACCTTCAGATCTGCAAATCAATGTGCAAACACATAAGCCAAACATTGACATTAAGCCACAGCAGCCAATCCATCACTATCAGTCAGGTGAAGTCCATACGGAAATGAAGCAGCATCCCGATTTACAGATTGATGTTGCCTATTTGAATAAATAGGCGGTAGGTTTCGTAGAACTTAGAGACGATAACAGGGAGGGAAGAAAATGAATATACAAACAAAGTATTTTGGTGAAATAGAGGTTGAGGAATCGAAACGTATTCAGTTTCCAGCAGGCTTACCAGGATTTCTGGAAGAAACGGAATTTATGTTATTGGATCTCCCAGGTAACTCAGTCTTCCAATTATTGCAATCATTAAAGACACCAACAACTGCATTTGTTGTAACGAATCCGCACCATTTTTACAAAGAGTATACGGTTAATCTAGATGACAGTATCATAGAAGCATTGAGAATAACCAACGAACAGGATGTTGCTATACTGGTGATTGTAACACTGGCAAGCCCATTGGAACAAAGCACATTAAATTTAAAAGCACCAGTTGTTATTAATGTCACCAGTAGATATGGAAAACAATACATATTAAATACAACGGACTACTCGTCAAAAGCTGTGATCACTCCTAACGCCGCAAATGGGAAAGGAGAATAAGGAGATGCTTGTCTTAACAAGGAAAATGAACGAATCCATTCAAATTGGCGATTCAATTGAAATAAAGGTGTTAGCAATAGAAGGAGATCAAGTAAAATTAGGAGTTAATGCTCCAAAATCGATTGATATCCACCGAAAAGAAATATACATTGACATCCAGCAACAAAATAATCAAGCGGCTAATATTTCATCAGATCTGCTCCAGCTTATACATCAGCAAAATAATGAGGGCAGATAACTTTAATATTCTATGAGTCAAACCGATATAAGGGTAAATGAATTGAAAAGCTAGAGGAGTTGCATGGGCAATGAGGTTAGAAATGGTGACGCACGGATCCCACCCCTTGCAAAGTAGAGTACACAACGAAGACATAGCAACCGCAGCGGACAGGTCCATGATCAACAAGGTACAAGTACGGGAAAATCCAGATGAAATAAACCATTCAAAACAGGATGTAAAAAACGCGGTAACGAAATTAAATGATATCATGGAACCATTACGGACGAATTTGAAGTTTGTTTTCCATGAAAAATTAGAGAAATATTATGTGACTGTTGTAGATCAAGTAACAGATGAAGTGCTAAAAGAAATTCCACCAAAGAAAATGCTGGATATGTATGCTTCCATGGCAGAGTTCATGGGGATTTTAGTAGACAAAAAGATTTAAGGAGAGATACTGGATGCGAATAGGCGGATTAGCTTCAGGGATGGATATTGACGAACTCGTTGGTAAGCTGATGCATGCGGAACGGATGCCATTGGACCGGATGGAACAGGATCGAACAAACCTTACCTGGAAACGGGACGGGTTTCGTGATATGAACAAGTCGCTTTTAAAGTTGGATAACATGATTCTCAATATGAAATTAAGCAGTACATATAAGTCCAAAATGGTAAGTTCCTCACAGGAGAATGCGGTTACAGCTACTGGCTTGTCCAGTGCGCCAAATGGGACGTATAACATTGAGGTAACTAAGCTTGCTACATCAGCAGTTAATGTTAGCCAAGAAGAATTGGAGATTGACCCGGATAAAACGTTTGAGGAGCAAGAAAGGTTTAAGGATTACATTGGCAAAGAGATTTCATTCTCTACATATGATGCCGAGGGAGAAGAACTAAGTAATTCTGTAGAGATCACGAAAGACGATACCCTGACCAGTGTTCTAAAGAAAATCAATGATGCTGATGAAAATGTTCGAGCATTTTACGATCCCCAATCGGAAAAAGTGTTTATGGAAACCACACGGACTGGGAAATACAATAAAGAAAATGGTCCAGAAATTAAATTTGAGAACAATTCATTTTTTACCGAAGTTTTAAAATTGACTGGTGAAGAAACTGGTGGTGAAGATGCGGTATTTAAATATAATGGCGTCGAAATGAGCTCTAAGAACAATTCATACAAGCTAAACGACATTACCTTCCAATTCAAAGACATAACCGTTGGAAATGCGACATTATCGATTACAAATGATGTAGATGCTGCGTTCGATTCGATCATGGAATTTATTGATCAGTACAATGAGGTAGTGGAAAAATTGAATGGGTCGCAGCATGAGGAAAAATATCGTGATTTTAAGCCGCTGACCGATGAACAAAAAGAGGAAATGTCGGAAAAAGAGATTGAAAAATGGGAGGAAAAGGCCAAGAGTGGTATTCTTCGCGGTGAGTCAGCTATTACGGATGGTTTATTTGCCATGCGTCAAGGCTGGTATGGCAAAGTGGAAACCGGCGGCGACATCACTTCACTCACCCAACTGGGCATTACTACGTCAAGCGATTATTTAGATGGTGGGAAATTAATTGTCAAGGATGAGGCTAAATTGAAGGAAGCATTACAAAACGATCCTGACAATGTGTATAAATTGTTTTCTAACAGCGGCGAAGGAAACGAACGCGGGATTATTAATCGGCTTGATGATACGATTGATTCGACAATGAAAAAAATCGAACAACGAGCCGGAGCGGCAAGAGGTACCGATACATTGGAAAGTTATACACTGGGGAAACGGATGAAGGGTTTAAATAAACAAATTGACTCGTTTAAGGACAGGTTAGTTCAGATTGAAGATCGGTATTGGCGACAATTCAGTGCGATGGAAAAGGCGATTCAGCAAATGAACCAGCAATCGGACTATCTCATGCAGCAATTTGGAGGTATGGGTCAATAAAGTTCGGGAACTTCAGACACATTTTGACCAAACATAAAAAAAGAGGTGACCTTTATTATGTCAATCAACAAATACAAAGCATATCAGGATAATGCTGTCAATACAGCATCGGGCGGAGAGTTGACATTAATGCTTTACAATGGGTGTATAAAGTTTATTAAACAGGCAATAAAGGAAATGAACGAAAACAACTACGAAGCGAAGAATACAAACATCCAAAAGGCTCAAAATATAATTCAGGAATTAATGATTACGCTGGATCCTGAGGTTGAAATTTCCCAGCAAATATTACCGTTGTACGAATATATGCAATTTCAACTGCAGCAAGGAAATATCAAAAATGACGTTGCATTGTTACAGGAAGTACTGGAATTTGCAACGGACTTTCGTGATACATGGAAACAGGTTATCCTAAAAACACGAAAAAACCAGTATGTGCAGGGAGCTAGCATTTAATGAATCGGTTGCAGCCGTTATATGAACTTACCAATAAATTGGAAACCCTATTAGAACAAGAAATTCCCGCCAAACACCGGGAAAGTATAATTCAGGAGATTAATCGGTTGATTGCAGAACGGGGTGTGCTTTTACGGGAAATACATCCGCCATTTACCGTGGAAGAAAAGCAACTGGGCGAGCAAATCGTGGCAAGCAATCGAATGATTCAACAAAAAATGAGTATGCTTTTCACCGTTTTGAAACAGGAAATGAAGCAGATCCAGCAGCAGCAGAAATCAAATAATACCTATACCAATCCATATCAACATGTCCAGGCAATTGATGGAATGTTTTTAGATCGAAAAAAATAGTTGTTTTGCGAAATGAGCTTTTCGTTTTCTAAGCTAGCGCTAAACAGTGGTTCGGTGTTTTTCGACAAAAATTTGTCACACATGTTCATTTATTTATTTGTTTAAGCAGGAATTGGACAGGGTATCGTAGAATAGTAAATACATAAGGATGAAAGGAGGACACTTTTATGAAATACAGTATACGTGGTGAAAATATTGAGGTGACTGCACCAATACGTGACTATGTACAGAAGAAAATCGGCAAATTGGAGAGATATTTTGATACTACACCAACTTCTGATGTACATGTAAATCTAAGTGTCTACAATGATGAACAGCGAATTGAGGTAACAATTCCGATGACCAACCTGCTTCTTCGTGCAGAGGTCCAACATATTGACTTATACGCTGCCATCGACCTTGTGGTTGATAAGCTAGAACGACAGATACGAAAATATAAAACAAAAGTAAATCGAAAATTCCGGCAAAATAGCGCTCCAAAGCATGTGTTTGCAGAGCTGGAAAAAGAAGCGATACATGACCAATTCGATGAAGATGAAATAGATATTGTGCGAACGAAACGTTTTAATCTTAAACCGATGGATTCCGAAGAAGCTGTGTTGCAGATGGATATGCTTGGACACGCATTTTATGTCTTCACCAATGCCGTTTCTGGTGATACAAATGTCGTGTATCGACGCAAAGATGGAAAATATGGGTTGATTGAACCGCATAGCTAAATACTTGTTTGGATAACAGTTAAAAGGAAGAAGGCTGATATAATAATTGGCCTTCTTTTTTGTATGGAAAATATGTACCTCAATGAAAAAGTGACAGCATCTTTGTCGTAATTTGTCGAACGAAAAGCAGAAATTGATTTTTGGTATGATAAAATACGGGAAAAGTCGCGTTTTATCGAAACAAACGTGATAAATATTACAAAATTAGCCAAAAAATTTGTCGAATAGAATGCCAAAATTGAAAAATGGCAATTGGTCTTTTAAATAAGTTTCATGATATAAATAAAATGAAAGAAAAATACAAGGGGGAGTTACATATGAATGAACAGGATGCTTATGCATTTGACGCACTAGTGATGAAGGTACAGCAACATGAAGAAACGATCGCACAACTAATGGAAATTGTTGCAGCAACAAATCGAAAAATGGCAGAGCTGTCGCGGAAATATGAGCAAGAGCAACAATATACACTTTCATGAGTTCCCCGCAACAGTGGCTCCGTGGAGTTTTCCACAACGTTTCCTCGAAAGGTCTCTTCACATGGAAAGAACGGTTCAGCCTTGAACTGTTCTTTTATTTTATTTGAACCAACAATGCAGTGGTTACTGTTTGGATCAAATTTCACTTGGGAATACAGCACAGTTGTCACATTTATGGAGATAGTGTTAATATAGGTGTTGGACTATGACTATCGTGTTTTGTATGACGATTTTTATTTGAGGAGCGTTTTATTATGCCAGGGTTATTGAAAAAAATTTTTGGTGATGGAAGTCAGAAACAGCTTAATCGCTATCAAAAGATTGCCGATAAGATAGATGCATTAGAACCAGAAGTTGAAAAATTGACCGATGATGATTTGAAAAATAAGACCAATGAATTTAAAGAGCGCTATCAAAATGGTGAGAGCTTGGACGATATGATGGTGGAAGCATACGCTGTTGTTCGTGAAGCTTCGAAACGGGTGCTTGGAATGCGACCATTTCCGGTCCAATTGATGGGAGCAATTGCACTACATGAAGGTAATATAGCCGAAATGAAAACAGGGGAAGGGAAAACATTAGCCTCAACCTTGCCCGCTTATTTAAACGCACTTTCCGGAAATGGCGTTCATATTGTTACAGTTAACGATTATCTGGCCGAACGTGATGCTAGAGAAATGGGAGAATTATTTGGTTTTCTTGGGTTGACAGTCGGTTTGAATGGTAATGGGTTATCAAAGGAAGAAAAAAGGGATGCCTATTATTGTGATATTACGTATGGAACAAATAATGAATATGGATTTGATTATTTGCGTGATAACATGGTGCTTTACAAAGAGCAAATGGTACAAAGACCCCTTAATTTTGCCATTATTGATGAGGTAGACTCCATCTTGATTGATGAAGCAAGAACCCCACTAATTATTTCGGGATCAGCACAAAAATCGGCATCCATGTATACCCAGGCAAATTCATTTGTCAGTACGTTAAAAAATGAAACGGATTATACGTATGATGAAAAAACAAAAGGTGTACAGTTAACGGAAGAAGGAATTAACAAGGCAGAACGTTACTTTTCAATCGAAAATTTATTTGATTTGAATCATGTAACGTTAACACACCATATTAATCAAGCGTTAAAAGCTCATGTTTCCATGCATCGTGATACAGATTATGTTGTGCAAGAGGGTGAAGTGGTGATTGTCGACCAATTTACCGGTCGATTGATGAAAGGACGCCGTTACAGCGATGGACTGCATCAGGCGATTGAGGCTAAGGAAGGACTGCAAATTCAAAACGAAAGCATGACACTTGCCTCCATCACCTTTCAAAACTATTTCCGAATGTATCAAAAGCTTTCCGGAATGACAGGTACGGCTAAAACAGAGGAAGAGGAATTCCGTAATATTTATAATATGGACGTTATTGCCATTCCTACGAACAAACCAATTATCCGTGATGACAGAGCTGACTTAATTTACAAGTCAATGGACGGTAAATTCCGTGCTGTAGCGGAAAACATCAAAGAACGTCATGAAAAAGGACAACCTGTTTTGGTTGGGACAGTTGCTGTTGAAACTTCTGAGCTGATTTCCAATTTACTAAAGAAAACAGGGGTAAGACATGATGTATTAAATGCTAAAAATCATTTTAGAGAAGCCGAGATTATTGAAAATGCTGGGGAAAAGGGTTCCGTTACGATTGCAACCAATATGGCTGGTCGTGGTACAGATATCAAACTCGGTGAAGGTGTGAAAGAATTGGGCGGATTAGCGGTTATTGGTACGGAGCGACACGAGTCACGCCGAATCGATAACCAGTTGCGCGGTCGGTCTGGACGGCAAGGGGATCCCGGAATTACGCAGTTTTACCTATCTATGGAAGATGAATTAATGCGCCGATTCGGATCCGATAATCTCCGTTCAATGATGGAACGGCTTGGGATGGATGATACTCAGCCAATCGAGAGTAAGATGGTTTCCAGGGCTGTTGAATCCGCACAAAAACGTGTGGAAGGGAATAACTTTGATGCACGTAAAACAGTTTTATCGTATGATGATGTGCTTCGGGAACAGCGGGAGATCATTTATAAACAGCGATTTGATGTTATCGATTCCGATAATCTGCGGGAAATCATTGAAGGAATGATTCAATCGACAGTCGAACGTGAGGTTCAATCCCATACGACTGATGATTTGGACGAAAATTGGGAGTTAAACGCGATCGTTGAGTACCTGCATGGTAACTTGTTAGATACGCAAGATATCAGTCGAGATGATTTGTTGGGGAAAGAGCCAGAAGAAATGGTTGAACAAATCATGGAGATTATTCGTGAAAAATATGATCAAAAGGAAGAAGAACTTTCTTCTGAACAAATGCGTGAATTTGAGAAAGTCATTTTATTACGAACCGTTGATACAAAATGGATGGATCATATTGATCAGATGGATCAGTTGCGACAAGGTATTCATTTGCGGGCATATGGACAGAACGACCCATTACAGGAATATCAAGCGGAAGGCTTCCATATGTTTGAGGCAATGGTAATTTCGATTGAGGAAGAGGTCTCCAAATATATTATGAAAGCCCAAATTCGCGAAAACCTGCAGCGTCAGGAAGTTGTTAAAAATACACAAGCAGTTTCCGGTGGAGACGACAACGAAAAGAAAAAATCACGAAAACCATATGTGAAAAAAGAAAACATTGGTCGGAATGATCCATGTCCATGTGGCAGTGGCAAAAAATATAAAAACTGTCACGGACGCTAGACGCTGGTGATTGTCTTTAGCACAAGATTTTTATATGCTTTTTTGTAAGAAGAAGTTGGGACATAACGGAAACGTTGCACACTAAAGACGAATGATTATAAGATGGAAAGTTTTGAATGTTAATTTTTCAGGTGAAGTGTAACATGTAGTTGATATAGAATGCGATGTAAAATGAGATGGTGGTTGAATTGCCGCTATGGAAAAACACTACACTTTTTAGCGGGCGGTTGGTGAGCCCTGGGCCAACACGATGTTGGTCATGAAGGCGTTGCGACAGGACGTCGCGCACTTAGCCTTTCATCCTTGCTTGTGACGCACTCCGGGGTCTCACCTATGCCATTCCACCCGCTGGAGTCTCCGTGTTTTTCCTCCGCTCGTATAGTGTATGTCAACTTTTTATAAACAGCTATACCAGTCCGGGTGAGAGGAGGGCGGTGACTCCTGCTCAGAACTGCACGAGTCCGAAGACCCCGCAGCGGTTATTAAGGAAGGCCGACTAGGGACGGGCTTGTCGCTCAACGTTGGCATACCCCTGTTGCAGGGGCGAGGGAGCTAAGGGTCTGCCGCGGAAAGCATCCGCCCGGAGCGATCCCGGACGGCGGCATCCGTACATGTATTTAAAAATTCACAGCCCCTTACGTCGCATTTTACATCTAATCAGCATTAAAGTTTTTCTTATATCTATTACTTGAAAACTTTTATCTACATCGAGACACTTCCTTGCTAAAGTTTATACGTTCCCAAGCAAAAATCCGAACGAATACAAATTCTAATGGAAGAAACTTGAATTATCGTTCGGATTTCTCTATAACTGAACCATTTTTGTTCCAGCTTCTTTTCCTGAAAATTAGAAATAACTAATGAGGTGACAATATGGAATTAGTAGAAATCAATCATGAAATGGAAAAAATTAAGGCGCGTATTGCCGATTTTAGGGGGTCTCTTTGACTTAGAAACAAAAAAAGATCGGGTAAAGGAATTAGAACTGCAGATGACTGAGCCCGGTTTTTGGGATGATCAAAATGCAGCACAAAAGGTTATCAATGAAACGAATGGCTTAAAAGGATATGTCGATCGTTTTGCCGAATTGGCGGAAAAATTGGATGATCTTGAAGTTAGCTATGAACTGGTTAAGGAAGAAAACGATCCAGACCTTTTCGCCGAACTGGAAACCGGGATAAATGATTTACAAGCAGATATGAATCAATTCGAATTGCAAATGCTATTGAGTGAACCGTACGATGCCAATAATGCATTGTTGGAATTGCATCCTGGGGCTGGTGGTACGGAATCACAGGATTGGGCCAGTATGTTATTACGAATGTATCAGCGCTGGGCGGAGAGCAAAGGCTTTAGTGTAGAGACACTTGATTACTTGCCTGGTGATGAAGCGGGAGTCAAAAGTGTTACCTTGCTTATTAAAGGGCATAATGCCTATGGTTACTTAAAGGCAGAAAAAGGTGTTCACCGGCTGGTAAGGATTTCCCCATTTGATTCATCAGGAAGACGACATACCTCCTTTGTTTCCTGTGATGTGACGCCGGAATTTAATGATGAAGTTGAAATTGATGTCAAAAATGAAGATTTGAAAATTGATACCTACCGCTCAAGTGGCGCTGGTGGTCAGCATGTCAATACTACGGATTCTGCTGTCAGGATAACGCATTTGCCAACAAACATTGTGGTGACATGCCAATCGGAACGCTCCCAGATTCAAAATCGGGAACAGGCAATGAAAATGCTTAAGTCAAAATTATATCAATTGGAGATTGAACGTCAGCAGCAGCAATTAAATGATATCCGCGGTGAACAGAAAGAAATTGGCTGGGGAAGTCAAATCCGTTCCTACGTATTCCACCCTTATTCGATGGTGAAGGACCATCGAACCAATGAGGAAGCAGGAAACGCACAAGGGGTTATCGATGGTGACTTGGATCCATTCATTGATGCATTTTTACGGTCACAAATGAAGTAAATAGCGTCCATTCATCACAAATATAAAATGTTCATGAAATAGTCACAATCCGTATAACTATTGGCATTGGTACATTTTGGTTGATTTGTGCGACATAAACCGACAATTCAAGGGTTTTAAAACGCTACAAATGGGTTATAATAACATTGATATTAAAATTCTTTTTGTTAGGGGGATTTAAACCTATGAAGAAATGGTTACTAGCGGTTCTATTTGGTACCGCACTTGTACTTGGAGCTTGCGGCGGCGGTGGGGATGACAATGCAAGCGACAATAACGACAACGGCGATCAAGCCACGGAAGACAGCGGCACATCGGATAATGGCGGTGATGTAGATGCATCAGCTGCAGAAGATGCTTTCCAAAGTAATTGTGCATCATGTCACGGCTCAGACTTATCTGGTCAATCCGGTCCGGACTTAACGAAGGTAGGATCGAAATACGACAAGGATGAAATCGCTGATATTATTAAAAACGGTAAAGAAGGCGACCAAGGCACAATGCCTCCAGGAATGGCTTCTGGAGACGATGTTGACTTAATCGCTTCATGGTTAGCAGAAAAGAAATAAAAAAGTAAGCTTGGCTCAAACGATTAAGTGGGCCAAGCTTTCCTTATGTTTTTTAACCTCGCAATGGCATCTTCAATCCTCAACAGATAACTTTTCTGTATTATCATTCTCATGGATTGACGTTTAATGTATCAATCATAAGAAGCAGCTGGATAAGTGTAAGAAAATAACAGCATTTGAAATGAAAATGTAATATTTTTTTGTCTAAAAATGTTGGCGAAAGATGTTATACTAGGTAAGTATAAATGAAATGAACCTTAAATATCGTTTTGTTTGTACCATGAATCGACAACGTAGATAAAGTGAAACTTCATTTAGTGGGTGCTTTTTCCATTGAAATAGAGGAACAGAGGCTAAGTTCTCAGGCGTCTGAGTGGCAATGCCTTTGTGACCTGTATTATGCAAGTTCGAACAGAATCGGACCTTTACGAGCAGTTGACTTCCTCTTATCTTTATTGATGATTTCATCCTTAAATCTTGAAGTGGAAGTCTTACTGCTCGTTAAGGCGGGATAAAACTATTTTTAAAAGGTGATTTGTAAAATGATAACGATGAAAGATGTATATAAAACGTACGCTAATGGTGTAACGGCATTAAACGGCATTAATATATCGATTGAACAAGGTGAATTTGTTTACATAGTCGGACCAAGTGGTGCGGGAAAGTCTACCTTTGTTCGATTGATTTATCGGGAGGCAAAACCGACAGAAGGATCGATCATTATCAATAATAAAGATATTGCACATGTGAAAGAACGTCAGGTTCCCTACTTGCGTCGCAACATTGGCGTTATTTTTCAGGATTTTAAATTATTACCGAAACTAACAGTCTATGAAAATATTGCATTTGCATTGGAAGTAATTGAAGAGTCACCCCGTATTATACGTAAACGGGTCATGGAAGTGCTGGAACTGGTTGGATTGAAAAATAAAGCCAGATTTATTCCTGATGAATTATCCGGGGGGGAGCAACAGCGCGTGTCTATTGCCCGGGCAATAGTGAATCAGCCGAAGATAGTGATTGCAGATGAACCAACAGGTAATTTGGATCCTGATACTTCCTGGGGCATTATGCGGATATTCGAGGAAATTAACTCCAGAGGTACGACGATTATCATGGCCACACACAGCAAAGAAATTGTCAATACAATTAAAAAACGCGTCATTGCGGTAGAAGATGGGTTAATTGTACGGGACGAGCATCGAGGTGAGTACGGCTATGAAATTTAGAACATTAAAGCGGCATATTCGTGAAGGGATTAAAAATATTTTTCGTAATGGGTGGATGACCATAGCTTCTGTCGGTGCTGTCACCACGACTTTAATTTTAGTCGGTGCTTTTCTTGCGCTGATGCTGAACCTCAATAACATGGCAGATAACATCGAGGGCGATGTGGAAATTAATGTTTTGATTGATCTCACGGCGAGTGAAAATCAAATTAAGCAGTTAAATGAGCAAATAAATGAAATTAATCAGGTAGACAGCGTAAGGTTCTCTTCAAAAGACGAACAGTTGGAAGAACTTATTGAAAGCATGGGAAAAGAAGGGGAATCATGGCAATTATTTGAACAGGATAACCCGCTTAACCATGTGTTTGTGGTGAAAACAAAAGATCCACATGAGACCGTCCATGTTGCCGATGAAATTAACGGAATGGATGGCGTTTATGAGGTGAATTATGGTCAAGATGTGGTCAATCGCCTGTTCCAATTTAATAAATACGCACGTAGTATTGGTGTCGTATTGATTATTGGTTTGTTATTCACAGCGATCTTTCTTATTTCGAATACAATTAAACTTACCATTATGGCACGAAGCCGGGAAATTGGCATTATGAAATTGGTTGGAGCAACAAACGGATTTATTCGCTGGCCATTTTTCGTGGAAGGGATGTTGTTAGGTGTTCTCGGATCAGCAATCCCGATCGCTGTAATATTGGGTGGATACTATTATTTGGAGAATGTGCTCAGCCTGAAATTCTCATATAGTTTTGTGACATTACTTCCATATAATCCATTTGCTTGGCAACTATCACTTATTATTCTAGTAATTGGTGCATTGATAGGTATTTGGGGAAGTGTCATGAGTGTCCGCAAATTCTTGAAGGTTTAGTAGAGAAAGGACGATCAAAAAGTTGCCAAATTCTTAAAGCAAGTGGTATTGGGATTGCAGATGAGATTTGGTGACTTTTTGATTAAATTTTTAAATTGATCGCTAAAGAAGGGAAAGAGGTTAGGAAATGAAAAAAACAGCATCATACATAATTATTGGAGCGCTTTTGGTTGGGACTAGTTTTTCTACGATTAGTCATGTTGATGCAAAATCATTGGATGATTTGAATGATCAGCTTAACCAGTTAGATAAAGAAGAAAAACAGCTAAAGGAAAAACAAGGGGACGTCAGTAATAAGAAAAATGATACTGAACAAAAAATAGATGAAAATGTATCCAAACAGGACGATGTGGAAACCCAAATAAATAAGCTGGACGATCAGCTCTCGGATACGAAAACAAAAATTAATTCCAAAGAAGAGGAAATTACCAAGACGAATGAAGAGATTGCGCGGCTGAACGCTAAGATTAAAACGTTAAAGCAGGAAATTAAAAAATTGAAAAAAAGTATTAAAGAACGGGAAGCATTACTGAAAGAACGACTCCGTGCCATTCAAAAAAATGGCGGTGATATGAAGTATATGGAAGTTATTCTTGGCTCGCAAAACTTTGGAGACTTTATCAACCGATCTTCTGCAGTTAATACGATTATGGATTCTGACCGGGGCATCATGGAAGCATTGGAAGCGGATCGCAAAGAGATGGAGAAAAAGAAAACTGAAGTCCAACAAAATAAAAAAGATGTGGAAGATAAAAAAGCTGCTTTGGAAGATCAAAAGCAGGAGTTAGAATCTTTGAAATCAAAATTGGACAAGCAAGCAGCTAAAAAACAAAAGCTAATGAAAAAGTTGGAAAAGGAACATAAACATTTAGAAGATGATAAGATGAGTTTGGAAGAACAAGAACGGGTCATGGACGAGCAAGCAGCGGCCATTGAAAAAGCGAAGAAATCAGCTAACAACCAGAAAGCTGATTTGGAAAGACAGGCTGCCGAACGACGTGCTAAAGCAAAGAAAAAAGCAAATGCACAAACAAAAACGACTAATTCCGGAGGCGGGTCCCATCAAATTCAGACAGGTGGCAGCGGAAAATTAGCATGGCCGGCGGATGGACGACTGTCATCGGGATATGGTGCAAGAGGCGGTTTAGGTTTCCATTATGGTATTGACATTGCCAATTCGGCTGGCACGCCAATCCACGCATCGGAAGCTGGAACAGTAACGAGAGCGGAATACTCGGACAGTTATGGTAATGTTGTCTATGTCTATCATCCGCATTTGAACTTAACGACCGTGTACGCACACATGTCTAGTCTTTCCGTTAGCTATGGAGACCAGGTCAGCGCAGGGCAACAGGTAGGTTTAATGGGTAATACAGGTGAGTCATTTGGAAGCCATTGCCATTTTGAGGTTCATGAGGGACAATGGAGTTATCATAGTGGGGTAAATCCAATGCCATATTTGCAATAACAGCTGATTGCATGATTTGACTCTATTAAACATAAACTATATTATTAGAGGCATCGCACATTACGGTGTGATGCCTTTTCATATAAGCGTAAATGAGCGTAATCTTCGTCAGCTTTTTAGGATTCGTATGATGACGTTTATCGCTTTACATATATGAACCACCAATCAGAAAAATAATATTGGGGTGACGAAATGAATTTCAAAAAACAATATCTTATTATTTTGCTGGCAGCGCTGATTTTAGGGTTTGCGGGGGCCTATGCTGGTGTTAAATTGGCTCAGCCACATCAGGATAAGCAGGATGGCGAAATGTCTTTTGGCCTGTCTTCTAGTTCGGATGGTGAGAAAGCAGAAAAACCGGAGGACATGGATAAAGTGGTCCAGGCATTCAACTTAATAAAGAAAAATTACTTAGAGGATGTGAAGGACAAGGACTTAATTGATGGTGCAGTGAAGGGTATGCTAAATACATTGGATGACCCTTACAGTACATATATGGATGTTGAAACGATGAAGAATTTTAATGAAACAATCGAATCATCTTTTGAGGGAATTGGAGCAGAAGTAAGTATGGTGAATGGAAAGGTAACCATTATTGCTCCGATCAAAGATTCTCCAGCTGAAGATGCAGGGTTACGGCCAAATGATCAAATCGTAAAGATTGATGATGAAAGCGTCGAAGGATTGGAATTATATGAAGCGGTTGAAAAAATCCGGGGAGAAAAAGGTTCCAAGGTTACCCTGAACGTACAGCGTCCGGGTGTTTCTGATCCATTTGATGTGACCCTTAAACGAGATGAGATCCCTGTTGAAACAGTGAATTCGGAAGTGGAAAAAGTGGATGGCAAAAAGACTGGTGTATTGGAAATCACAACATTCTCTGAGCACACCGCAGAAGAGTTTACGGAGCAATTGCTGAAGCTTGAGAAACAGGGAATCGAAGGACTGGTTATTGATGTACGTGGTAATCCAGGAGGGTTGCTTGATGCTGTGGAGGATATTTTAAAGCAGTTTATTACCAAGGATATGCCATACGTACAAATAGAGGATCAAAATGGTGAAAAAACACCGTATTATTCGGACCTGAAGCAGAAAAAAGATTATCCAATTAGTGTTATTGTCGATGAAGGAAGTGCTTCCGCGTCAGAGATTCTAGCTGTGGCAATGAAAGAAGCTGGATATGACATCGTTGGCACCAAGAGCTTTGGAAAAGGTACTGTACAGCAAGCTGTCCCAATGGGAGATGGCAGTACCATTAAGCTAACTTTTTATAAATGGCTTTCTCCTAAAGGCAATTGGATCCATGAAAAAGGCATTAAACCGACGATTAAAGTGAAACAGCCTGCGTATTTCTATTCGAATCCGGTGGAAATTAAAAAGCCATTGACGTATAACCATACAGGTGACAATGTCAAAAACATTCAAATTATGTTAACTGGTTTGGATTATGACACTGGCCGTCAAGATGGGTATTTCAGCAAGCAAACCAAAGAGGCCGTAAAAGCTTTCCAACAGGATAACGATTTGAAAGCAACTGGTCAAGTGGATAAAAAAACGGGTGAAATGATCGAAACAGAAATCGTTGAACATATTCGTGATGGCAATGATGATCTGCAAATGCAAAAGGCTTTAAACGAACTATATTAAATTAGCCGATGAATCCGCGGGGAAACTCGCGGATTTTTCCTGCTTTTAACGGGCAGTAAGACTTCACTTTAAATTTTCAAGCGAAACCCAAATATAAATGGGAGTTAACTACTCGTAAAGGTCGCGTCTGTTCAACTAACATTCAGCGGAAGAAGCACCTGGCTGAATGAGGTTTCACTTTAATGTGTCTAATAGTCGATAACGTGATAAAATAGAAATGATATGCAGGGAATAGGCTGATTCATGGCGAATAAAAGTATGTAGTACGTGGTGCTATGCTGGAAGGTGATCAGATTGGTAGAAGCATGGTTTATTGAATTAGCTAAAGGAGCTGGTAAACTATTTTTGAACCCGCTCCTGTACTGGGCAATTATCTTAATATTATTTAGCGGTATCCGAAGAATCAAACGGGAACGTAATAACTTCGGGACAAAAGTTTTTGGTCTCTTTGCGGAATGGAAGCACACATGGCTGGTATCCTTATTTTCCGGACTTATTGTATCGATCGTCTGTTTAGCAGGGGGAATGGTCTTTTCCTATGAAACCATTTTTCTAGTAAGTGTTGTAAGTATTATCATCAGTATTGCCTTACGATTTACCTATCTTTCCCCAAGCTATACGATTGGATTTACTTTTTTGCTATTGTTGTTTATTCCAGCTCTGAGGGCTCAAGAATTCGATGTAAATTTGAATGCTGAATTATTCTCAACAACGAATTTTTCCGGATTGGCAGTGCTGCTTGGTGTGCTGTTAATTGTTGAATCTGTTATGGTCAAACGTGTTCAACAAAACGACTCGTTTCCGGAACTGGAGATGGGGAAACGCGGAAAATGGGTTGGGCAACATCGCTTGAAAAAAGCAAGTATTATTCCATTTTTTGTCTTAGTACCGTCAGGAGCAATTACTTCATTTGTCTCGTATTGGCCATCAATTTCACTTGGTGGAGATACATATAGTTTGTTACTGGTTCCTTTTCTGCTTGGGTTTGAACATGTTATAAAAGGAAGTACGCCAAACCAAACGAAGAAGAAACTAGCCGTTTCTATTGGTACTCTTGGTGCAGTGGTGTTGATACTGGCTTTGGTGAGTGTGTTGTTCCCATGGGTATCGCTTGCTACGGTGATTATTGCTATTTTTGGCAGCGAGTTTATTCGGTATAAACATCGGGTTCATGATAATGCGTCTATCCCTTATTTTAATAGAGAGGGAAAAGGACTGAAGGTGCTGGCCGTTATTCCAGGTACACCGGCTGCCCGTTTGGATGTTTTGGCAGGTGAAACGATTCAAAAGGTGAATGGCAAACGAGTCAATCAACTAGCCGACTTTTATCAGGCACTACAGACAAGTGGGGCATATTTTAAGATGGAAGTAATTGATGAGTCCGGAGAGATTCGCTTTGTCCAGAGTGCATTCTACCAGGGGGACCACCATGAATTGGGTATTTTGTTTACGAAGGAGAAGTACCGACAAAAAAGTAAAACACACGGACGTATGAACCAGGAAGCATAAACCATGATGTGTTCAACGTTCATTAACATAAAGATAAAGCGACACGTTACTTGTTAATGTGGTGCTTTATCTTTTTTTATTGTCAAAACGACATTGCTATGCCTTCCTAACATCTTGCTTAAACACTATATTAACAGTGGAAACAATAATAATTTGAAAATTGTATCAATATTCGCCTTTTCGTGATCTGCATCACTAGGTCATTATGTAGAATTGTGTATGATGAAGGCGGTTATCACGTTATGAATGTCAGAGTTTAACAGTCGAGAGAAATGAAAGCAAAGGGAGGTTTTATGATGAGTGTGCAAACAGTAGCATGGGTAACATCTTTGTTATTTATGCTCATTATTGTGATCGTGTTTGGTTATGTTGCGATCAAATCGCGGGAGCGGCAAGCCTACGAGCCAATTAAAAAGAAATGGTATAAAGCCCGTAAGTTCTACGGTATGACACTAGTGGTGTTCATGCTGGTTATAACCATTTATACGTTACGTGAGCTGCCATATGATATTCCGGTATATGGAGCGGAAAAAGAAGCAATCGTTGTCGACGTAGAAGCGATGCAATTTGCGTTTCAGATGAGTGAGACAGAGTTTACGGTGGGAGAGCCGGTTGAATTTCATGTGACAAGTCGCGATGTGAACCATGGATTTGGGATTTATGATGAGGATATGACGTTAATTGCACAGACACAGGCTATGCCCGACTATACTAATAACGTCTATATCACTTTTGACAAGCCGGGGACATATCAAGTTCTATGTTTGGAATACTGCGGACTTGCCCATCATGCAATGATTCAGAAATTTGAAGTTAAGTAGCTAATCATAAAGAGGTGAAGATCATGCGTTATACGGTAGATCAAACAAATACAGTAAAACCCGGAAATAACCAAGTAGTTGCTTATTTGGTGATCAGTGGAATAATCGTGATTGCCATGATGGTCTTTGGAATTTTAATGCTCTTACAGCAAGGTGGGGTTATTAATATTGATGCCGCCAATTTTTATCAATTTTTAACGATACATGGGACGGGAATGGTCGGTGCTGCGGCGTTGGCAGCCACTGCGATTATGAGCTATTTCTTAAATAAATATGCTCCCTTGTCAGAAAGGATTTTTCGGATCAACTTAGTCCTGTTTCTCATTGGCCTTGTGATGGTGGTTATTGGTGTATTTTCATTCAAATATGCAAGTGCCTGGACATTTTTATACCCATTACCAGCAATATCGGCGAATGCGTGGGGAACAGTGGGAGCGCTTCTTTATCTTGTCGGGATGCTTATTCTTGGTGTTGGTTTTCTCCTGTTTTACCTGGATGCTGCACGGGCGATTATGAAACGATATGGCAGCTTGGGAAAAGGACTTGGCTGGGATGTCATTTCCGGTAAAAAAGCAGAACAGGATGCACCACCAGCAGCCGTTGTAGCGAGTACGATGGTCATTATTGTGAATACAACGGCTATTACTGCTGGCGGAATTGTACTGATTATGAATATCATTAATGTGGTCAATCCTAGTTACACCTTTGATCCGTTGCTTGCGAAGAATTTAACCTATGCGTTTGGACATATATTTGCGAATGCGATTATTTACATGGCTGTTATTGCGGTCTATGAAATTTTGCAAAAATATACCAACCGCCCATGGAAATCAAGTAAGTCATTTTTGGTGGCCTGGACAATGTCCACGACATTTACGTTGTTTATTTATACACATCATTTATTAATGGATTCCGTTATGCCAAAATGGACACTCATTCTTGCACAAATTCTATCCTATTCGAATGGACTTCCAGTGCTGGTTGTTACCGCATATGGTGCATTGATGATTGTGTACAAATCCGGAATTAAGTGGGATATGGCATCAGGTTTAATGTATGTAGCCATGCTCGGTTGGGTGCTTGGCGTGGTACCGGCGATTACTGATGCAACAATTGTCGTTAACCATGTGATGCACAATACGAAATGGGTACCAGGTCACTTTCATATGTATATGGGACTCGGTGCGTTGGCAATGATTTTTGGGTTTATGTACTATTTAGCAAAAGAAGAACGAAATATATCAATTACGATATTGGATAAATTCGCATTCATTATCTATACATTAGGATTCATCGGAGTGAGCGGCTCATTTCTTGTATCTGGCTATTTGAGCACACCAAGGCGCTGGGCAACCCACTTTCCGGAATGGATGGGACCGGCTCAATTTGGCGCTGTTTCTGGTATGTTTCTCGTTCTTGCGGTTGTGATATTTGTCATTCATTTTATCCGGTTTTTATCACAACGGAAGATACCAAAAACCGTTCATGATTATCACGACAAACAGCTTGCATAGGGCAAAGTAATCGTTATTTGAATGTGTGGTGACAAAAATGAGCCAAATGAAAACGGGAATTGTATTATATTGTTTGTTGCTATTGCCTCCGACTGTGCAGTTTCTAGAATCGATTATGCTGTTTCACATGCTTGTCCAGCTCCCGTTATTAATTATGTCCGGGTGGCTGATCGGTAGTTATATAATGGAACGATTCCATAGCTTTTTCGATAGATTCAATAATAACGGGATTCCGGGTATACTGACTGTTATCATGATTACGATGTACTGGATGCTGCCAAGGGCATTGGATGAAGCACTTACCCTCTGGTACAATGAATTGTTTAAGTTTGTGAGTCTTCCGTTGTTAGCAGGGGTATTGTTGCGTGACAGTTGGAAAAAGCTGCAAACCGTTGGCAAGAGTTTTGTCTATTTAAATTACGTGCCAATGTTCGGGCTAATGGCATGGCTATATATTGATTCACCAATACAAATTTGCAACAACTATTTAGCTGGACAGCAAAAGATACTAGGATGGGGATTCTTATTCATCACGACCGGCATGATTCTTTATTTATTGCAGAAAGTATTTACTGATTCATCAGAACCACAATAATGAAATGACTGGCTATCTTTATTCCATGATCAATTTGGATAAAGATAGCTTTTTTATATGTTCAATTAATCACAAATAAATAAATCAAAATTCTTATCTTATCCTATTTATAAAGTGAAACTTCATTCAGTGGGGGGGTTTCGACGCACAGGCGGGTAGTTGACCCTCACTTATCTTTTTTAGTTCCACCTCAAAATCTTGAAGTGGGGGTCTTACTGTTCGTTAAAGCGGGACAAATAATTTTTTGCTGGATAAGAATACGACTAAAACCTATTATTAAAAGTCAGTATATCAGGGTATAAATAACCGTTTTTGTAACGTATGTATCATAGACAAGATGTGTATAGTGCTTTGTCACAGGCTGTTAGGATTTCTGACAAACCTCGTTCATTATTGCACATGAAAATAGTGATACGAATCACAAGGGGTACCCTTCATCAGACGTAGAATTAAGGTACAAGGGATGATAAACCTAATATTTTTGTACAACCAATCCCCTTGAAAAAATAATGGTGAGGTGTTGAGAATGTATAAGAAAAAAGTAGGTGTCTTAGCAGGTTTGTTGCTTTTATTCGGTACTTTTATGTCAGCATGCGGAACGGCTGGAACACAAGCAAACGAGCCACCGGCAAATCACGTGAACCAGGACAAACAGGATGAAGCTGTTATTGAAAATGTCGGTCCACATGAAGGGATAAATCAAGAGCCTGTACCTATTAAGACAGAACGGGTTGGCGATCATGAAGTAAATATTGAAATGACAGCTCAAGTTACTGATGTTGAAATTGACAAGGGTAAAATATATAAAGCTTGGACGTTTAACGGTACCGTTCCAGGTCCGGTCGTTCGGGTAAAAGAGGGAGACACACTGAATTTCACACTTAATAATATGGATCCGGAAGTGCCCCATTCGGTTGACTTCCATTCGGTATATGCTGCACCAAGTGAGGATTACGCGGATGTGAAACCGAATGAAAAAGGAACGTTCAGCTATGAAGTGGGTTCACCTGGTGTTTATATGTACCATTGTGGCACAGATCCAGTATTGCAGCATATTGCAAATGGCATGTATGGAACCATGATCGTTGAACCAAAAGATGGCTACCCAACCGATGATGCGATTGATAAAGAAATTACCGTTGTGCAAAGCGAGTTTTATAAGGATGGAGATCATGAGGAAATGCTTAATGGACAACCGGAATATGTCGTATTTAATGGAAGTACACCCGCAATGAAGGATGAAACAATCGAAGCAAAGGTTGGCGATACGATTCGCATTAACTTCCTTGATGTCGGACCAAATGAGGTATCAAGCTTCCATGTGATTGGTTCTCAACTGGAAACAGTTTATATTGACGGGGATCCTCGAAATGTCGTACAAGGTTTGCAGACATCGATGGTACCAGTATCCGGCTCGATTGTCGCCGAATTCACTGTCAAAAAACCTGGCACATACAAATTTGTCACACACGCATTTGACCATGTGACGAAGGGTGCAGCTGGTATTATTGAGGTAACCAAATAAAAAAAGGAGAAAATATAGCAACTTTCTCCCTGACAAATAAACGTATATAGATTATAAGATAAAAGAAATGTAAACACAAGAAAAAAGTCTGCACCAAGATGGTTGCAGGCTTTTTTCTTGCCGTGGAAACCTCACGTGTTTCACTTAATGCCAACGTGGAAATACTTATATAAAAGTCCCTGAGCAAAATAATAGAATATTTGTTCGTTCATGTGTTAAAATAATAATATATTTATTCCACTCTTAACGGGCAGTAAGACTCCCACTTCAAGATTTTGAGGTGAAACAAAAAAGGATAAATGGTATTCAACTGCCCGTAAAGGTCCAATTGTTCAACTAACATTCAGCGGGGGAAAGCACTCCGCTGAATGAAGTTTCACTTTATGTTAAACTATGGGAAGAAGATAGATCGGAGGCTTGCCGTATGGAAAATCAATTTGAACTGGTGGCGAACTATGAACCTCAAGGGGATCAACCTAAAGCGATTGAGGAGTTAGTTAATAAAATATTAGCAGGACAACGGCACCAGACATTGCTTGGGGCAACGGGGACAGGGAAAACATTTACGGCGTCAAACGTTATAAAAGAAATTAATCGCCCAACCCTCGTAATTGCTCACAATAAAACATTAGCGGGGCAGCTTTATAGTGAGTTCAAGGAATATTTTCCAAATAATGCAGTAGAGTATTTTGTAAGCTTTTATGATTATTACCAACCGGAGGCTTATGTGCCTTCGTCTGATACATTTATTGAAAAAGATGCAAGTATTAATGATGAAATAGATAAATTGCGACACTCCGCAACGTCAGCGTTATTTGAACGAAATGACGTGTTAATCGTTGCCAGTGTGTCCTGTATTTTTGGTTTAGGGTCTCCGGAGGAATACGGCAGCCAGGTATTATCATTACGCATGGGGATGGAAAAAGACCGTGATAAATTGCTGCGTGAACTGGTTGATATTCAATATGCCAGAAACGATATTGATTTTAAACGCGGTACTTTCCGGGTGCGTGGGGATTCCGTTGAAGTGATCCCCGCATCGAATGAAGAGCATTGTTTACGAATCGAATTCTTTGGTGATGAGATTGACCGGATTCGTGAGGTGGATGCTTTGACAGGTGAAATCATTGGAGATCGGGAACACGTTGCTATCTTTCCGGCTTCCCACTATGTAACCCGTGAAGAAAAACTGAAAAAAGCAATTGAAGGCATCCAAAAGGAATTGGAAGAACGTTTAAAAGAATTGCGTGACGACAATAAACTATTGGAAGCACAACGGTTGGAGCAGCGAACCAACTATGATATCGAAATGATGCAGGAGATGGGTTTTTGTTCCGGTATTGAGAACTACTCTCGTCATTTAGCTTTAAGGGAAGCGGGATCAACACCGTATACATTACTCGATTATTTTCCAAAAGATTATTTAACCATTATTGATGAGTCACATGTTACACTGCCGCAAATAAAAGGGATGTATAATGGGGACAGAGCGAGGAAACAGGTGTTAATTGATCATGGCTTCCGTCTGCCGTCAGCGCTTGATAACCGGCCATTGCGATTTGAGGAATTCGAAAAACTGTCTAATCAGCTTGTCTATGTATCTGCAACACCCGGACCATATGAAATGGAACATTCGCCGGATGTGACCGAACAAATCATTCGACCAACAGGACTTCTCGATCCTGAGATAGATGTACGTCCGATCAAAGGCCAAATTGATGATTTAATTGCCGAAATTAATAAACGGACCGAGCGAAATGAACGTGTATTGGTAACAACCTTAACGAAAAAGATGTCCGAGGATCTGACAGATTATTTAAAAGAGCTTGGCATCAAAGTTGCTTACCTGCATTCAGAGATAAAAACCCTGGAGCGGATCGAAGTTATTCGCGATTTACGTGTCGGCAAATTCGATGTCCTCGTTGGCATCAATTTATTGCGGGAAGGATTGGATATCCCTGAAGTGTCACTTGTGGCTATTCTTGATGCGGACAAGGAAGGATTTTTACGGTCTGAACGTTCCCTAATCCAAACGATGGGCAGGGCGGCAAGAAATGAACATGGCGAGGTTATCATGTATGCCGATAACCGAACAAATTCCATGCAGGTCGCGATTGAGGAAACGTATCGCCGCCGGGAAAAACAGATGGCCTATAATGAAGCACATCATATTACACCGATGACGATCCGCAAAGAGGTCCGTGATGTCATAAAAGCAACTGTGGCAGCAGAAGATCAGGAAACGTATGATGAAAAGGGAGCAAATCTGACAAAGCTGCCGAAGAAAGACAAGGAAAAAGCCGTAGCGAATATGGAGAAAGAAATGAAAGAGGCAGCCAAAGCGCTTGATTTTGAAAAAGCGGCTGAGCTGCGTGACGTTATACTCGAATTGAAAGCAGATATATCATAACTAAAATGAAAAGGATGACTGTTTCATGCCTAGTAAAACAATCCAAATTAAGGGTGCCAGAGCACATAATTTAAAAAATATCGACATTACCATTCCCAAAAATAAACTTGTCGTCCTTACCGGCTTATCCGGATCAGGAAAATCGTCACTTGCTTTTGATACGATCTATGCAGAAGGGCAACGTCGCTATGTGGAATCACTCTCGGCCTATGCCAGACAGTTTTTAGGACAAATGGATAAGCCAGATGTTGATACCATTGAAGGGTTATCCCCGGCGATTTCCATCGACCAGAAAACAACGAGCAGAAACCCGCGTTCAACCGTTGGAACGGTTACGGAAATTTATGATTATTTGCGACTGTTGTTTGCTCGCGTGGGACGGCCAACCTGTCCTCGTCATGGGATTGAAATCAGTTCGCAAACAGTACAGCAGATGGTCGATCGTATACTGGAATATCCCGAACGTACGAAAATGCAGATCTTGGCCCCGATTGTTTCCGGACGTAAAGGGGAGCATGTTAAGATATTTGAAAAGTTGAAGCAGGAGGGATACGTAAGAATTCGTGTCGATGGTGAAATGCGTGAAGTCACCGATGAAATAAAATTAGAAAAGAATAAAAAACATTCGATTGAAGTTGTCGTGGACCGGATCGTTGTCAAAGAAGGTGTGGAGGGGCGAATCAGTGATTCCATTGAAACTGCCCTGGGCCTTGGCGAAGGAAATGTTATTGTTGATGTTATTGGGGAAGAAGAACTGAAATTCAGTGAAAACCATGCCTGTCCGATTTGCGGCTTTTCCATCAGTGAACTGGAACCGCGCTTGTTTTCGTTTAATAGTCCATATGGTGCATGTCCAACCTGTGACGGATTAGGAACCAATTTAGTAGTTGATTTAGACTTGGTGATACCGGATTGGGACAAGACATTGAATGAACATGCAATTGCAGCATGGGAGCCCATCAGTTCGCAGTATTATCCACAGTTGCTTAAGAGTGTATGTACGCATTATGGAATCGATATGGACATACCGGTTAAAAAAATACCTAAACAGCAAATAGATATTATCTTACATGGCAGTGGAAAAGAAAAAATCCATTTTCATTATGTCAATGATTTTGGGAAAGTTCGTGATAACGATATTATGTTTGAAGGGGTATTAAATAATATAGCCAGACGGTATAGGGAGACTTCCTCAGACTTTATTAGGGAAACCTTGGAAAAGTACATGGCGAATAAAAATTGCCCAACGTGTCATGGGTACCGGCTAAAGGAAGAAGCACTTGCTGTATTAATTAATGGACTGCATATCAGCAACGTTACCGATTTTTCGATTACCGAGGCCAATCACTTTTTCCGTCATCTTGAGTTGACGGAAAAAGAAGAAAAAATCGCCCGGATGATTCTTAAGGAGATTGATAACCGGCTCACGTTTTTAAATAACGTTGGATTGGAATATTTAACACTGTCACGCGCGGCTGGAACATTGTCAGGCGGGGAAGCTCAGCGGATTCGTTTGGCAACACAGATTGGTTCGGCGCTGACAGGTGTATTATATGTTCTGGACGAGCCATCCATTGGACTCCACCAGCGGGATAACGATCGGTTAATCAACACATTAAAGCAAATGCGTGATTTGGATAACACGCTGATTGTGGTAGAACACGATGAAGATACCATGCTTGCCGCTGATTGGCTGATAGACATTGGCCCTGGTGCAGGTGACCATGGCGGCACAATTGTTGCGAGCGGAACCCCGGAAAAAGTCATGGATAACGACCATTCTTTAACAGGTAATTATTTATCAGGCAAAAAATTTGTCCCTGTACCAGCTAAGCGTCGCAAGCCAACCAAAAAGAAAATCGAAGTCGTTGGTGCCGAAGCGAACAATTTAAAAAATGTAACGGCAGCATTTCCAATCGGACTAATGACCGTTGTCACCGGTGTATCTGGTTCAGGGAAAAGTACACTAGTAAACGAGATTTTGTATAAAACATTGGCGAAGCAGCTGAACAGGGCCAAGCTGCTTAAACCAGGGAAACATAAGAAGATAAATGGGATCAATAATATTGAAAAGGTAATTGATATTGATCAATCGCCAATTGGCCGAACCCCTCGTTCCAACCCGGCCACATATACGGGTGTGTTTGATAATATTCGGGATGTATTTGCCCAGACGAACGAAGCCAAAATCCGCGGCTATAAAAAAGGCCGATTCAGTTTTAACGTTAAAGGCGGGCGCTGTGAGGCATGTCACGGCGATGGTATTATTAAAATTGAAATGCACTTTTTACCGGATGTGTACGTGCCATGTGAAGTGTGTCATGGTAAACGGTATAATCGGGAAACGTTGGAAGTGAAGTATAAAGGGAAAAGCATTGCTGATGTATTGGACATGACCATTGAAGAGGCATTGGACTTTTTCGCTAATATCCCAAAAATAAAACGCAAGCTGCAAACCATTTACGATGTAGGCTTGGGCTATATTAAGCTTGGACAGCCCGCCACCACATTATCTGGTGGGGAAGCACAACGGGTAAAGCTGGCGAGTGAATTACACCGCCGCTCCAATGGGAAATCGTTCTATATCCTTGATGAACCAACAACAGGGCTGCATGTAGCTGATATTGAGCGGCTGTTAAGTGTATTACAACGGCTGGTTGATAATGGGGACACGGTACTGATTATCGAACACAATCTAGATGTGATTAAAACCGCCGATCATATTATCGATTTGGGTCCTGAGGGTGGCGACCGTGGTGGAGAAATCATTGCAAAGGGTACGCCGGAACAAATAACTGAAATAGAACAGTCCTATACTGGTCATTACTTGAAACCAGTGCTGGAACGTGACCGCGAACGAATGAAAGTCATGCTAGAAGAGAAGGAAAAGGTAGGGTCAAACTAACGATTACCGACATGAAACACGGAAAAAAGTGTTACATCCGAATGATGATTCAAATTTCCTTATGTGGAATTTGTAATCGTTCGGATTTTTCCTTTGTTCAGAGTTCCAATTAACGTGGGACGGAGTTTGTTTTTTGGCAAACCTGGGATTACCGAAAAATAAGGTGATTTTGGAAGTAAATATAATATATTCTATGGAATGGTAAAAAAATTTTGAAGGAAATTGGTTCCCCTTGGAGAATAAGTTACAGAAAGGCAGGAGATTTTATGTTTATAGGTGATGGTTATGAAGAAATTATGCCTAATCGTAACTTTATTGCTTTCTATATCAATAGGGACTATTGGATGTGGTAACAAAGCACAAGTTTATGGATTAGTGTCAGATCAAAAAGGGAAATACTCTCTTGCAGTAGTAGGTGATGATCAAATAGATAATAAATTAGAAAATGCAAATTTAATGAAATCTATATTTAGAATAGAAACTAATTCTAATTATGATGATGCAAAAGAGAGTATGCCTTTTTTAAAAATAGAAGATAATAAACCTAATTATTTTGTATTTGATACTAAAGATTTAAAATATCAAACTACATCTTTTGAAAAACTTGTAGAATATATAAAGGACAATCCAGATCCGAAATAATACGACTAAGTAAAGTGGACCCCATGTCAAAGACACTTTGAAAAAAACTACTAATTTTTTTGCTTGTTCCTCTTATGCTTGCTTCATAGGAGGAGCGGTGACAAGTCGAAGCACACGCTAAAAACTAAGAACGTGTGCTTTTGTCATCCACCAAATTTATCAAGTTTGGAAGCGTTAGAATTTTTTGTTTTCCGGGATGAACATGCGTTACGAATCTACCCCAATTGGATGGTTAGATATTTTAAATCTCTTAGAGAAGAGGAAAAATGGCAATACTTTCTAGCTATCGAAAGGTTGTCAATCAAATGCTATCCGAATCATACTTTATCGATCAATTAAAATGGATGTTAAAGTATCCATCCATCGAATTAGAATAATTAATGAAACCAGAGTCCATGGAGGAAAAAGCGGGCAAATTTTTTGACGCGCTTCTTTTCGTTCGGTAATGTTAAAGAGTAGGCTTTAGAGAGGAGCAGGTAGATGGTACCGATTGACAAAGAGGCTGTACAGCAGCAACTGGAACAGTTTATTGACAAAGATGTATATATTCATTTAGAAACGACAAATGGTGCCTATGCCAGTCATGTGAATGAAAAGGCATATACAGTTGGCGCATATATTCGCAACGCAAAAGTGAAATTCACACAGGCCAAGCTTATTGGTGATGGTAAATCATATCGTGCCGGATTAAAGATGGAAATTGGCTGGATTTATGCAGAAGGGCTGACCGACTGGACAATCCACCAGGACAACCAGTTATTGCTAGCTGGTCACGATCGAGAAGGACGTTTAATGGTATCACTGGAACTAAGTGAAACCCCATTTCGCTATTAAAATAGGTGGCAAGTATGAACGAGGTCGGTTAACACCTCACTTTGAAAATCCTCTAATGAAAGGATGAGAATGATGGAAAAACACGTGGTGGTAATCTATCCGCATCCCGATGATGAGTCGTTTGGTGCTGCAGGAACTATTACACAATTTCGTGAACAAGGAGTCCCTGTTACTTATCTATGTGGCACATTAGGTGAAATGGGCCGCAATATGGGTAACCCGACATTTGCTAACCGGGAAACATTACCGGAAATTCGTAAAGAAGAACTAATCGCCGCTTGTAACGCACTCGATGTGAATCTGCGTATGCTCGGATATCGTGACAAAACGCTTGAATTTGAAGATCGGCAGCAGGTGGCAAGTCATCTGAAGACTATATTGGAAGAAATCGAGCCGAGTCTCGTTATCACGCATTATCCTGGCTATGCTGTCCATCCTGACCATAATGCCCTGGGGGCGGCAGCTGTGGAGGCTGTCCGGCAAATGGATGAAGCAAAGCGGCCAGTTGTATGGGCCCAGGCGATTTCCAATAATTATGATGAAGACCTTGGCAAACCAGATATACGTAATGATGTAACATCTGTTTTTGCCAAAAAAATGGCGGCCATTATGTCCCATAAATCACAAGCAAATGGTGTGCTCGGTCAATTCCATCATGCTACAGGAAATGACGTTGATATAATGGAACGTGCGAAACAGTCGTTAGGAAAAGAACGATTTTTCATTTGGAATTATTAATGAATTATTAACACTGGAATATCCCTGTCAACACAAAATGGCAGGGATATTTTAAAAAAGAAGAACATTTCGCCTGCTCCAGACCGTATATATGGAGTAGAAGCATAGAGAATGAATACGGAGGAGGGAAAAGAATGTCCAAACGGTTAACTAGGTCGATTCGGAATCGAAAAGTTGCTGGTGTGCTTGGTGGACTTGCGGAATATTTTAATATCGATGCGACGATCATTAGACTGGCATTTGTCATCTTGCTTGTTTTCAGTTTTTTCTCGCTGTCATTGATTTATTTACTGGCAATTATGATTGTGCCGAATGATGGTGAGGTGTATTAATGCTTTTACGATGGCTTTTGTCCATTTTTTTAAATGCGGTGGCACTTATTGCCGTTGCCCAGTTGTTTGAATCCTTTCATTTAGAGGGGTTTGGTACTGCAATTTTAGCAAGCTTCATTCTGGCTATTTTAAATATGCTTGTTAAACCTTTGTTAATCATTTTCACCTTGCCGATTACGATTCTGTCTCTTGGGTTATTTTTGTTTATAATTAATGCGATCACGCTGATGATTGCCCAAGGACTCATGGATGCTTCATTTGTTATCGACGGATTTGGTACCGCCATCATTGCATCGATTGTCATTTCGATTTTAAATCTACTATTGAATCAGTTGATTAAAGATACGATGCGGTAACTGCTTTCCTGATTTTCGGCATCGCAGGTTTTAGCCTGCGATGTTTTGTATTTAAAGGATACAGAATAAATACTAAATGCTCACAATGGAGGGTGTCACTTTTTCGGTTACGGTATTGTAAAAATATGCTACAATGAAAAGCAGTTATCTGTTTTACAATAAGCACATTTCTATCTGAGCAAGTTAAAATAACAGGCTAAAGGCAGATCAGCTCCGTGTACAAGCTGATTTTGGCTCCCTTACGACGCAGTATGGAACCTTAACGGAATGATCACGTTTCATGGCTGCTGATTGGAGGAAGAATATATGGAAATCGTTCGGACCAAAGATTTATTAGCAAATTTTAATTTGACGCTAGTAGCGGGTGAAGATGGCATACATAGAGAAATAACGACAAGCGATATCTCACGGCCAGGCATCGAAATGACCGGCTATTTTAAGTATTATCCAAAAGAGCGCTTGCAATTAATAGGCAAAACAGAAATGGCTTATTTTTTAGATCTTACCAATAGTCAGCAAAAGGATCGAGCCGACAAATTATGTACGGACATAACACCAGGAATTGTTATTAGCCGTGGTATGGATATTCCACTACCTTTAATCGATGCTGCTAATGAGTTTGGGGTACCTATTCTGCACTCGCCTAGGAAGACAACCCGGGTAATCAGCAGGCTGACCAATTATTTAGAAGCAAAATTTGCTCCGTTTACCGCTATCCATGGTGTATTGGTTGACATATACGGAGTTGGTGTTTTAATAACCGGACAAAGTGGTGTAGGAAAAAGTGAAACAGCGCTGGAGTTGGTAAAACGCGGTCACCGACTAGTTGCCGATGATAGTGTTGAAATACGACAGGAAGATTATGATCGGTTAATCGGGAATGCCCCGTCACTCATTGAGCATCTGCTGGAAATCCGAGGCCTGGGTATCATTAATGTGATGACATTGTTTGGTGCTGGGGCCGTGCGAAGTTATAAAAAGATTTCTTTAATTATCAATTTGGAACTCTGGGATGAAAAGAAACAATATGATCGGCTTGGTCTCGATGAAGAAAAAATGAAAATTATGGATGTCGAACTTCCTAAAGCGACAGTTCCGGTTCGCCCGGGGAGAAACCTTGCTGTTATTATCGAGGTTGCTGCTATGAATTTTCGCTTGAAGAAAATGGGGGTAAATGCTGCCGAAGAGTTTTCGGAGCGGTTAACTTCCATGATTGAACAAGAAAAAGATGATCTGGAACAGGAGTGATTTTGTTGACTTGCAATGCACCTGCACTTAACCGTGTGTTTTTAGAAATCGGCTCATTAACCATTTACTGGTATGGCGTCATTATTGCGGCTGGAGCATTTATCGGTTTATATTTGGCAACGAGAGAGGCCGACCGACTTGGGCTTAAGAAGGATATCATTGTTGATTTGGTTGTCTTTGCCATTCCCATTGCCATTATTTGTGCGCGAATTTATTACGTTATTTTTGAATGGGATCAATATAAAGATGGGCCGTGGTGGGGCGTATTCGCAATTTGGAATGGCGGCATTGCGATTCATGGAGCCTTGATTGGTGCCGTATTGACCGCCATCGTATTTTCCCGAGTGAAAAAAGTATCTTTCTGGCAGCTGGCGGATATTGTAGCACCAAGCGTTATTTTAGGACAGGCGATTGGGCGCTGGGGTAACTTTATGAATCAAGAAGCACATGGTGGACCTATCTCAGAAGCTGCCTATCATAACTTCCATCAATATTTACCTGATTTTATTATGAATCAAATGTGTATTGACGGAATCATGTACCATCCGACATTCCTTTATGAATCATTCTGGGATATTCTGGTGTTTATCTTCCTGTTAGTACTCCGTAGATTCAATCCAGTTCGTGGAGAGGTATTCCTGGCCTATGTCATGACCTATTCCGTTGGCAGGTATTTTGTAGAAGGGATGCGCACCGATAGCCTGGTTTCCGGAGGACTTCGTGCGGCACAAGTCATTTCTATTGTCATCATTGTTGTCGGTATTGCCTTGATTGTCTACCGCCGTAAATCTGGAATGGCAAACCATCGTTATGACGGGACGAAATTAACGCCGAAAAAGAAGTAGTTGAACAGACATCTGCAACATGAAGAGAGGGAATGAACATATGAGTATCGAAACAATCTTGTTCGATTTAGATGGAACACTTATTGATACGAACGAATTAATTATTGCTTCCTTTGAACATACATTCGGGCATCATGGACATGCCATAACAAGAGAACAGGCAATTGAATTTATAGGGCCGCCTTTGATAGAATCCTTTGCCAGCGTGGTTCCCGAGCAGCAGGTTCCCGCCATGATTGAAACGTATCGCGAACATAATTTGTTACATCATGATTCTTATGTAACAGCATTCCCATATGTAGTTGAGACATTGGAAGAGCTGAAAAAACGTGGATTAAAATTGGGAATTGTTACAACTAAAATGCGCCCGACCGTTGATAAAGGAATCACATTAACGTCAATAGAATCATTTTTTGATACCATTATCACGCTTGATGATGTTACTCATGCTAAGCCACATCCTGAGCCGGTTGTTCAGGCGATGAAGCGGCTAGATGCACAGGCGGATTCAACGATCATGGTTGGGGATAATTCCCACGATATTGAAGCAGGTCATCATGCTGGTGTCTTAACAGCTGCTGTTGCATGGTCGTTAAAAGGAAAGGATAAATTACAAGCGTACCATCCTACTTATATGCTTGATGATATCAGAGAATTGTTAACGATTATAGAGGTGTAAACGATGCGCAGGACGAAACGGTATGCTGTTAAAAACGCCAACGCCTTATGGCAAATTTATCATACAGTGTCTTTTTGGAAGGTGATGAAAAACTTTATCATCATTCAATTAGCTCGCTATACTCCATTTTTGGCGATGAAGAACTGGTTATATCGAACATTTTTACATATGACCGTTGGCGATAAAACGGCTTTTGCTTTAATGGTCATGCCAGATATTATGTTTCCGGAAAAAATATCGGTCGGAACGAATAGTGTGATTGGCTACAATACAACGATTTTAGCACATGAATATCTAATTAAGGAATATCGAATTGGTGAGGTTGTTATTGGTAATGAAGTAATGGTCGGTGCAAATTCAACGATATTACCGGGAGTGCAAATTGGCGACAGGGCGATTGTGTCGGCTGGGACACTGGTTAACAAGGATGTGCCTGCCGGTGCGTTTGTCGGTGGAAATCCAATGCAGCTTATTTATACAAAGGATGAAATGGAACAGCTGCAGATGGATGAGTGAGTCCAAAATTCTTTTCGAATGCGCATATATATGTTACACTGTAGTTAAGTTAATAGAAGTTGGACGGAGAAACGGAGAAACCACAAATCATTAATGGCTATCATTAGTGTGATTTGTGGTTTTTTTTATGAATAGGATTCCGTCCACTGCAAATAAATTCCAGTTCCTCATAATCCGAAGATAAACGGGTAATGATATCTATAAACGGGAATGGAGTTATAGGGAGTGATGGAACATGACGAATTTTTCTAGCTTTAACCGGGAATCTATTATGGAACGTCTGACTGATAAACAACTTGACGTTTTAGTGATAGGCGGTGGGATCACTGGATCAGGTATTGCCCTGGATGCCGTAACACGAGGATTATCCACAGGTGTGATTGAAATGCAGGACTTTGCTGCAGGTACATCCAGCAGGTCCACCAAGCTTGTCCATGGAGGTTTGCGATATTTAGCACAATTTGAGGTAAAAATGGTTGCTGAGGTTGGTAAAGAACGGGCAATTGTTTATGAGAATGGTCCACATGTAACGACACCAGAATGGATGATGCTTCCATTTCATAAGGGAGGGACATTTGGCCCGTTGACAACAAATATCGGGTTGCGTGTCTATGATTTTCTTGCAGGTGTAAAAAAAGGGGAACGACGAAAAATGTTGAACCCGGATCAAGCGCTAAAGAAAGAGCCACTCATTAAACAAGATGAATTAAAAGGTGCGGGTTATTATGTGGAATATAAGACGGATGATGCACGTTTAACGATTGAAGTCATTAAAAAGGCTGTGCAAAAAGGTGCTCATGCGATTAATTATGCAAAAGCAACGGAATTCATTTATGACGATTCCGGAAAAGTAACCGGTGTACGTGTTCAGGATCAATTAACCGGGGACATGCATGAAATTTTCGCCAAAAAGGTTGTCAATGCTTGTGGCCCATGGGTGGATGATCTTCGTGAATTAGATGGTTCAAAAAAAGGTAAAACCTTACATCTGACAAAAGGCGTTCATTTAGTGTTTTCGAAACAGCGTTTTCCGTTGCAACAAGCAATTTACTTTGACGCTCCTGATGGCCGGATGATCTTTGCGATTCCACGTGATAATAAAACGTATGTTGGGACAACGGATACGAGCTATGACGGGAATATCGCCCATCCAACAATAACGGAGGCGGATCGCGATTATTTAATTGACGCGATTAATGATATGTTCCCAACCATGGATATGAAAGCAACAGACGTTGAATCAAGTTGGGCTGGTTTACGTCCATTAATCGCAGAAAATGGCAAAAATCCGGATGAGATCTCCAGAAAAGATGAAATATTTGTTTCCGATTCTGGTTTAATTTCGATGGCCGGAGGAAAATTAACCGGCTACCGCAAAATGGCCGAAGAGGCGGTAAACACGGTAGTTAAACAACTAAAAGCAGAAGAGGGAATTTTATATTCTTCATCGCAAACGCATGATTTGCCAATATCCGGAGGGGAAGTTGGTGGCTCTAAAGGATTTCAGCGGTTCAAGGAGCGGAAAGTTGAAGAAGCACAAGCGCTAGGCATGGATGAAGAAACAGCGTTAATGTTAGTGAAGAAGTACGGTGCAAATATCGATACGATTTTTGAGATATATCAAGCCAAACAAGCGGAAGCAAAGGAAGAAGCCATTGATCCAATTGTGTTTGCGCAGCTTATTTACGCACTGGAATATGAACTAACCTATAAACCAGTTGATTTTTTCATCCGTCGTACCGGAGGATTATTCTTTGAGATAAACTGGGTTCGGACGCATAAGGATAAAGTGATTTCCTATATGGCAAAGCGTCTAAACTGGACAAAGGAAACGGAAGAAGCATATCGTAATGAACTGGATGAATTACTTCATGAAGCAGTAACACCAGAAAAGTAACACGTATAGAAAAAACTCCTATTGTAAAAAGAAATAGGGGTTTTTCATTTTGTTAGGAAAACTAATCCCTTTCTATGCTTATATATGGTATACTTTGTTCGGTATGTTGTATGTCGATGAAGAATGAGGGAGTAAGTGTGCAGCAATTAAAAAGTAAAATACAAAAAAATAATAAACCAAATAACGTTCTTCCGTTTATACCTGAAGGCGATTTTTATTTTACAAAGGGTGTGGAAGCCTTCCAGAAAAGGAAATTTGATCTTTCCTTAAAATGGTTTCAAAAAGCGATTGAACAGAAACCAAACGATCCGTTATATCATTGTCAAATGTCAATTGTATATACAGAAATTGGTGCCTATCATGCGGCAAACCAGTTATTAACCGAGGTAATACAATTTACCCAAGAAGAATACATGGACTGTTATTATTTATTGGCAAATAATTATGCCCATTTAGGATTGTTACAGGATGCAAAGAAATATGCGTTATCATATCTTGATAAGGAACCAGATGGTGATTTCAGCGAGGAAGCGAAAAGTTTACTTGAGCTGATTGATATCGATGAAGATGAGGAAGAGTGGGACTTAGAGGAAGAGGACGAACTCTTGATTTATCAAGAAACCGTTTTTTATCATATGGAAAATTTGGAATGGGATAAGGCACTGCCATTAATTGAAGAAATGATGACGGTATTTCCAGAGTATACAGCGGTCAGGCATGATTATGCCGAGGCACTGTTTCATAGCGGTTTTCCTGAAAAGGCGATTCAGATCGAACATGATTTATTGAAAGAAGATCCTAACTCATTGGTAAGCCGGTCCAATCTGGCTATTTTTTGTCATGCACATAATCAGCGAGCAGAATGCGAAACATATGTGCAAGCATTGTTACATGTATATCCTATTCAAGAACAGCAAAAGTTACGTATAGCAGTAACGTTAGCAAAAATTGGGTTGCATGCTGATGCGGTACCCCGATTCCACATGCTGGCGAAAGGGATCGTGAAGAACCATCCATCGTATTATCGGTGGTACAGTCGTTCGCTATCTCAAGTAGGAAATACAGAAAAAGCCTTAAAATTGTGGGAAGAAGGCTGTAAAAAACACCCGAAGCTTGTACGTGAAGGTGACCTTGGAAATCGTAATTGAGCAGAATAATAGACGAAAGGTACCGATTCTTATACGATAAGGGTTGGCTGAATTAAATATATATAAAGGGGCTGAATTATATGTCCGAAGAACGAATTTATGATGTAATCATTGCTGGAGCTGGTCCTGCTGGTATGACTGCAGCGGTTTACGCATCGCGGGCAGATTTAGACACATTAATGATCGAACGGGGAATTCCCGGCGGCCAAATGGCTAATACGGAAGATGTGGAGAACTATCCTGGTTTTGAAAACGTGCTAGGGCCGGATTTATCTAATAAAATGTTCGAGCATGCCAAGAAATTTGGTGCGGAATATGCGTATGGTGATATTAAAGATGTAGAAGATCATGGCGAATATAAATTGATCAAAGCTGGTAAACATGAATACAAGACACGTGCCCTAATTATTACAACAGGTGCGCAATATAAAAAATTAGGAATACCTGGTGAAGAGGAACTGGGCGGCCGTGGTGTTTCATATTGTGCCGTTTGCGATGGAGCCTTTTTTAAAGGGAAAGACCTAGCAGTAGTCGGTGGCGGTGACTCGGCAGTGGAAGAGGGGATTTATTTAACCCGCTTCGCCAATAAAGTAACGGTTATCCATCGCCGCGATCAACTAAGAGCGCAAAAGATAATTCAACAGCGCGCATTCGATAATGATAAAATCGAATTCATTTGGGATACAGTTGTGGATACCATTAATGGTCCAGAAGGAAAAGTGAGCAGTTTATCGTTAAGCAATAAAGACAATCGGGAAAAAAGTGAATTCGCTGCTGACGGGGTATTTATTTATATTGGGATGGTCCCATTAAGCGAGCCATTCAAGTCGCTTGGTATAACGAATGAGGATGGCTATATTCCAACAAATGAAAACATGGAAACAAGTGTCCCGGGCGTATTTGCTGCTGGCGATATTCGTGAAAAAGAACTTCGACAAATTGTGACAGCAACCGGCGATGGCAGTATTGCAGCCCAATCGGCTCAAGGCTATATTGAAAATCTGCTGGAAGAATTAAAAACGGCAAAGTCTTAAAAAATCATAAAAAGAAGTAATTTCATTTTAACGCTGTTGTAACACGCTCGAAACATTCTAGGGGTATAATAAAATATAACTAATTGACCCCCTTTTAATAAATAAATTAGTTCTTGCACAGACACTTGTTGTCTGTGCTTTTTTTATCGTCTAGGAAATTATAAATTTTTAAGCCTGTGGTTAACTATTTATAGATAGACGACCACGTCCAGCTCCAAGCGCCAAAAAGAGGCGCCCTGCGATAAGTCAACATCGGCTCAGGGGACAAAGGAAGGCCGACTAAGAACGGGCTTGCCGCCCAAAGTCGGCATATCCCTGTTGCAGGGGCATGTTTCCTTTATCTCAATTACGCCGCTCCAATCTCTACGTTTTTAAACGGCGCTTTCCGCTTTTGTTCTGTACTTGTCCAATTATGTCGTTTTGTCCTCCTCCAGTTAATTCTGTTCTAATCATATTCTTGTTGCTCATTCATCTTTTCCTGTATAATAGAAGTGGTGTATTTAAATGATTCCCTCTAAGAAAGAGGTGTATATATGCAGCGAGTGACAAACTGTATATTAATACATGATGATCATGTATTGGTGATTAAGAAGCCAAGGCGTGGATGGTATGCGATTCCTGGAGGGAAAATGGAGCAAGGTGAATCCATTAGGGAATCGGTAACAAGAGAATTCTTGGAAGAAACGTCATTAGTCTTAGAATATCCACGCTTGACGGGAGTTTTTACATTTAATATATATGAACGGGAGAAGATCGTTCAGGAGTGGATGATGTTTACCTTTGTTTGTTATAACTATAACGGAAAGATCACCTCATACTGTCGAGAAGGTGAGCTTGAGTGGATCCCATTGCACCGGGTGCAGCAATTACCAATGGCCGAGGGAGACCACAAAATCTTTCAGCATGCACTTCGATCGAATGAATTATTATATGGTGCCTTTTCGTATACAAGCGAATATGAGTTGCTTGATATGCGGCTGGATTCAGCCAACCCGACCACATCAAGCAAGGGGGATGCGTAATGAGTGAAATGGAGCAGGAAACAAAATTAGTTGTTATTACCGGGATGTCTGGAGCGGGGAAAACGGTTGCTGTACAAAGCTTTGAGGATCTTGGCTATTATTGTGTTGATAACCTGCCACCAGCTTTACTGCCAAAATTTTTAGAGTTGATGCGGGATGCTACAAATAACATTCGTCGTGTTGCTCTTGTGATGGATTTACGGGGACGCGAATTTTTTGACTCACTATTTGAAGCACTTGATATATTGGGAGAGGCGGATTGGCTACAGGAGCATGTTATTTTTCTAGATGCCAAAGATGAAGCACTGGTGACTCGGTATAAGGAAACACGTCGTTCCCATCCATTAGCGGTTGGTGGTCTGCCGCTGAAAGGGATTAAACAGGAACGCAAGATTTTAGATGAGCTACGAGGGAGAGCGCAGCGCATTATTGATACAACCAATTTAAAGCCACGGGAACTTCGTGAAAAAATTCTTCAGGCCTATGCAGAGGATAAACAGGAGATTTTTTCTGTTCATCTGGTTTCATTTGGTTTTAAATTTGGTGTTCCAATCGATGCGGATTTAATGTTTGATGTGCGGTTTTTGCCGAATCCACACTATGTTCCACATTTACAGCCATTAACTGGACTGAATCAGGATGTAGCTTCATATGTATTTAAATGGACAGATACCCAGAAATTTAATGATAAGGTTCTCGATTTATTACAATTTATGCTGCCACAATACAAAAAGGAAGGAAAGTCACAACTAGTTGTGGCGATTGGATGTACCGGCGGGCAACATCGATCGGTGGCCTTGGCGGAGTATTTTGCCAAGCAACTATCAACTGGGTATATTACCCACATTACCCATCGGGATATTGATAAACGGAAAGGACATCATATATGAGCAGAAATAATCAGCCAAAAGTAGTGGTCATTGGCGGTGGAACAGGAATGCCGGTTATTCTGCGGGGGTTGAAGGATTTTCCAATTCAGTTAACGGCACTTGTAACGGTTGCCGATGATGGTGGTAGCACTGGCCGATTGCGCTCAGAGATGGCAATCCCGGCACCGGGAGATATTCGCAATGTTATTGCTGCCTTATCAGATGCGGAACCAATGCTGCTAGATTTGTTTCAGCACCGCTTTGCAAATGGGAATGGGTTGTCCGGTCATTCGATGGGAAATCTGCTGCTGGCCGCAATGACGTCAATTACCGGTGATTTTTATACCGGGATCAAAGAAATCTCTCGTGTTCTAAATGTGAAGGGGAAAATTTACCCAATTTCGAATGAAAGCATGTCATTGCATGCTAAAATGACCGATGGCTCGATAGTCTCTGGAGAATCTGCTATTCCACTGGCACATAAAAAAATTGAACGGGTATTTTTACAGCCCCAACCGATAAAGCCATTGCCAAATGCAGTAAAGGCTATTCACCAGGCAGATCTAATTGTCATTTCTCCAGGAAGTCTGTATACGAGTATTATGCCAAACTTGATCATTCCACAAATTGATACCGCCCTTCGGCAAGCAAAGGGCCAGGTGGTCTATGTTTGTAATGTGATGACTCAGGAAGGGGAGACAACAGGATATACGGCAAGTGACCATGTCAAAGCAATATATGAGCATGTTGGAAAAGGCTGTGTGGATTCCATCATTGTTCATAATGAACCAATTAGCGAATCGGTGCGTAACGTCTACGCGGAAGAAAACGCGAAACCGGTTATTTATGACATCGATCAGCTGTTGGCCATGAATTTGCAGGTTATTGAAGGAGATATTATCGATCATTCGCGCTTCACGTTAAGGCATGATACCCATAAGATTGCGAAACTGCTTTTTACTATCCTGGAACAATCAAAGGATGCATAGCTACCGTGTGAGGATGTACCGAAAGAGGGAGGTGAGGGGATGTCCTTTGCGTCAGAAATAAAAAAAGAACTGACTTCCATGGAAATAGATCCATGTTGTAAACTAGCTGAGCTTGCAGCATTGATTCGCATGAATGGAGCTATTTCACTTTCAAAACAGGAATATGTGCTTGATATACAAACGGAAAATGCTGCAATTGCCCGGCGGATTTATACATTAATTAAATCTTCCTATGCCCTTCCTGTAGAATTGCTTGTGCGTAAGAAAATGAAGTTAAAAAAAAATAACGTTTATATTGTCAGGTTGAAAGAGGATGTGCAGGAACTGCTGTCTGATCTGGATATCCTTGAGGGGCCATATACATTCGTACGGACGATTTCCGATCAGTTTTTAAATAAGACCTGCTGCAGGAGATCTTATCTGCGGGGAGCATTTTTAGCAGGAGGATCGATCAATAATCCAGAAACATCTTCGTATCATTTGGAAATCTTTAACTTCTATCAGGAGCATAATGATGCATTATGTGGACTGTTAAATAGTTTTGATTTGAAGGCACGTAAACTGGAGCGGAAGAATGGTTATATTACTTACATTAAGGAAGCAGAAAAAATTACCGAGTTCTTAAATTTAATTGGGGCACATAATGCGCTATTTAAGTTTGAGGATGTCCGAATTGTTCGTGATATGCGTAATTCAGTTAATCGCTTGGTAAACTGCGAGACGGCAAATTTAAATAAAACGATTGGTGCGGCATTCAGACAAATTGAAAATATTAAGTTTATTGAACAAACAGCTGGATTAGAGGTCTTACCCGAAAAACTCCGGGAAATAGCGGTTTTACGGATTCAACACGAAGACGTCTCGTTAAAAGAGCTAGGAGAATTAGTCAGGGGTGGAAAAATATCTAAATCTGGTGTCAACCATCGCTTGAAGAAAATTGATGAATATGCGGAAAAACTGCGTAGTGGAGGAAATTTGGGCATGCCAAATAGCTAAATGTCATGCACTTTTCACGTATTTCATGGTATACTATGTGATAATTCAGTAGCATCTTCTTGAAAAAGGGTGCTACGTTCAGATGATGACAGCGTTTACAAAAAAAGAGGAGATGATGGTAGTGGTTGAGAGGTCTGTGACAGTGGAGCTTGAAGCAGGATTACAGGCAAGACCGGCAGCACGTTTCGTTCAGGAGGCAAATCGATATGGCTCACATTTGTTTTTGGAAAAGGATGGAAAACGGATCAATGCCAAAAGTATTATGGGGCTTATGAGTCTGGCTGTTGGAACTGGAGAAACAATTACGTTAATTGCTGAAGGTGCTGACGAGGAATCTGCTATTAATCATTTGGCTTCGTTTGTTACAGTATCAAAATAGAAAAGCTAGGAGCCATGGCTTTTTTCTGTTATAGCGTTTATATCTACAACTATTCATAAAGAAAACAAAGGCAGACCCAATTAAGTAGTCTGCCTTCATGTTTTTATTTCGTTTATTTATCTTTATCTGTGTTTCGTTCCAGCACTTTATCGATTAAACCGTATTCGGCTGATTTCTGTGCGGACATAAAGTTATCCCGTTCTGTATCGTGTTCAATGACCTCTAATGGCTGACCTGTACGTTCGGCCATGATTCGATTCATTCGCTTCTTGATTTCAATGATGCGTTTTGCATGGATTTCAATATCTGTTGCTTGACCTTGTGTACCGCCTAATGGCTGGTGAATCATAATTTCACTATTTGGCAGTGCATAGCGTTTTCCTTTTTCGCCGGCGGTTAATAGGAATGCTCCCATTGATGCTGCCATTCCAGTGCAAATGGTTGACACATCCGACTTAATAAACTGCATAGTGTCATAGATAGCCATACCTGCTGTAATGGAGCCACCTGGTGAGTTAATGTAGATCGAAATGTCTTTTTCCGGGTCTTCAGCCTCTAAGAAGAGTAATTGGGCGACGATGGAGTTAGCTACGTTGTCATCGATGGCGCTTCCCAGCATAATGATTCGGTCTTTAAGTAGTCGTGAATAAATGTCATATGCACGTTCTCCACGATTGGTTTGTTCAATAACTGTAGGGATTAAATTCATGTGTAAATCCTCCTTCATTCAAATTGATCCATTTGGATTGGATAGTTTCATCATAACGAATAGGTCAAAAAAGGTCAAACAAAAACGATCGACTGAAATCGCATTTTTTGCTGAAGCACGTCTTTCTATCGATCTTGGTCAGTTTTACACTGGATGTATTTCTTCGCATGTGATGAACACATGCTGTTGCTGTTACAACGGAAAACTCACCCTTCCATCATTCCCTATTATATGGAATATTAAACTATTTTGGTAAAGTAAAATGTCTAACTATACTTACCTTTTTGACATGGGGGTGGATATATCCTGCATTTCTTGCAAAAAAATACTTATGCTTTTCAAGATATTGTAGGATAATTAATAATATTATTGATTTGCGTGGAATGAAAAGGAAAAGAGACAAATTTGTAAAAAAGACTTGTATCAAAGTGAAAGGGAGGTTATAATAGCAATTGTGCGTTAATTACTTTTGACATGCGCCCGTAGCTCAGCTGGATAGAGCGTTGGTTTCCGGTACCAAGTCTGTCGGGGGTTCGAATCCCTCCGGGCGCGCTTATAATTTATAAAACTGTTGATATGGCGAAAAAAGACATGCATGTTTATTTGCCAGTGTAAATCACAAAGATGGCTGTACCTCCCGATGATTCATCAGGGAGGTTTTTTAATAGGAGATTGGACCTGTCCGTAACCATTAAATGTCTGGAAGTGATTTTCATGAAAGAGCAGCAACAGCCGTACACAATACAATCACATTACTTTTGGAAGATTACTTTTTGCCTTGCTCTGGCATCTTTCTTCATTTTTGCATCGATGTATGCCGTGCAGCCACTGCTGACCGTTTTCGTGGATGAATTTGCAGTAAACGCTTCAACTGCAAGTTTGTCCATGTCGTTTACGATTGCTGGGTTAATTATCGGCTTGATCATACTTGGTTTCCTATCTGATAGAAGTGGCCGTACGATATTTATTAAGCTTTCCTTGCTTGGTTCGGTGATTCCGTTTTTTATCATGCCTTTATTTCCGTCATTTTCATTACTACTTGTTTTCCGCCTTATCCAAGGATTTGCAATGGCTGGTTTGCCTGCTGCAGCATTGGCTTATTTGAGTGAGGAAATTGAGTCACGCAGTGTCGGCGTCGCAACTGCCTTGTATATTTCAAGTAACGCCCTTGGTGGTATGGTAGGAAGGGTGGTCGCAGGGTATATTACTGATCGGTTTTCCTGGGAAGCTGCTTTTTATGTATTGGCTTTTTTGGGTCTGGTTGTATTTCTTGCTATTTTGCTGCTTTTGCCTAAATCACGTTTCTTCACTCCTAGTAATCTTCCTTTTCAACAGGATATTGCGGGATTTTTATATCATTTAAAAAATCCTTCCATGTTACTCGTTTTTGGTTTGGGAATCATATTGCAATTTTCGTTTACGGGCGTTTGGACTTATTTGCCGTTTCATTTGCAAGAAGCACCATATCATCTATCACTGCAAACGATTTCCAATATGTATTTGGCTTATGGCCTGGGTGTCGTCGGTTCACCCATTGCCGGCTGGCTGGCAGGGAGATTTAGCCTTAAAAAGCTGCGCCTTATTGGTATCGTGGTTTTGGCAATTGGTATTTTCATGACGGTTAGCACACCATTGATGATGATTGTCATCGGTTTATGTGTGGCATGCCTGGGATTTTTTACAGCCCATTCCTTGACAGCGACATCCGTCAGCGAGGCGGCGACACATCACAAAGGCAGTGCTTCGAGTCTTTACCTGGTCGCCTATTACATTGGTGTTTCTTTTGGCAGCACTGCAGCCGCACCAATATGGGAAAAAGGCGGCTGGATTGGCTTGGTCTTATTTGCGGGTGTATTGCCAGTCGTTTATATTATTTTTATTCAATTTGTGCAGAAGAGGAATAGACAAGTGGTAGATGAATAGTATCGTATGTTGGAAGACCGCCTGATAAATTACAAAAGGGAGACTGCTAATATAAACAGGTCTCCCTTTTGTATGATTATTTGAACGTATTTGGTATATGTGTCAGGTCAATCCCCCAGACGAGCGGAATGAGTATATATACTGCCGCTGTGACGAGAATGATGCCGAAAATATTCAGTGCAAAGCCAGCCTTGGCCATGTCCGGTATGCGCAGATAACCTGAACCGAAAACAACTGCATTTGGCGGTGTTGCAACCGGCAACATGAACGCACAAGACGATGCAACGCCAGCAGCAATCATGACTGCATATGGATGAATACCAAGTGCTACAGCTAGTGCTGCCATAATCGGGTACATCATATTTGCTGTTGCTGTATTGGATGTGATTTCAGTCAGGAAGATAACCAAGCCAGCAACAATTAGCAAGACAACGATAATGTTCATGCCTTCAAGTCCAGCCAATTGTTTTCCAATCCATTCGGATAATCCAGATTCCGTAAAACCGGCTGCAATGGCCAAGCCACCGCCGAATAATAGTAAAATGCCCCATGGCAACTTGACGGCGGTATTCCAGTCCAGCAAAAAGTCGCCTTTTTTATTTTTGGATGGGATGATGAACAACACAATTGCTGCTGTCATTGCAATGATAGCGTCATCAATATTTGCATTGATTTTGACAAGGACAAATGAACGGGTAATCCATGCCAGCGCTGTAATGATGAAAACGACAAATACCGCTTTCTCTTCATATGAAGCCCCGCCAAGCTTATCCTTCTCAGACTGAATGATTCTTTTTCCTCCTGGCAACGCTTTCACTTTTTGCGGAAAAGCAATTTTAACTAAGTAAATCCATGTAAACAGGATGAAAATCCAGGCAACTGGTACACCGAATAGCATCCAGGTTGCAAATGAAAGATCGATATCATACATTTTTTTTAGTACACCATGAAGTGCGGCATTTGGTGGTGTTCCAATCAATGTAGCGATTCCACCAAGCGATGCTGAGTATGCAATTCCGAGCATCAATGCTTTACCGAAGCCGAAATTTCCTTCAGAAGTGTCGATTGATGGGTTATCTTTTAAGGCATCAGCTACTTGATACGTGATTGCCAACCCGATTGGTACCATCATCATTGCTGTGGCGGTGTTGGAAATCCACATGGACAAGAATCCTGTTGCGACCATGAAACCTAGCACAATCAAGTTCATATTCGTGCCAATGACAGATATAATGGCTAATGCAATCCGTTTGTGCAAATTCCATTTTTCCATAGCTAACGCAACCATGAATCCACCCATGAACAAGAAGATCGTATCACTGCCATAGGAAGATGTTGTGGCGCCTAAATCCAGTCCATTTGTCAACGGAAATAATATAATCGGTAATAAAGATGTTGCCGGGATCGGGATCGCTTCAGTCATCCACCAAATGGCAATCCAGATTGTACTTGCCAATACAGCAAGACCCGGTTTGGACAAGCCCTCCGGTGAAAAAAATAATAATGTCAGTATGAATAGTATTGGTCCAGCAAATAGACCGATCCATTGGGCTGGCTTGTAGCTGCGCTGGTTGCCGTTACCACTACCACCTCCCCCTCTGCTGCCGTTTTGTGTGGCTTGGTTTTGCTTGGCATTTTTGTCTGGCTGTCCATTTGCCAGGCTAGATGAATTGGTCTTGGTGAAAAAACGCAGCATGTCTTTTACCTCATCATGCTTGTCCCAAAGCCAATTCCATGTTGCGGTGACCATATAAAGTTCCTCCTTTAAGTTCATGTTATGAATCTTAAATAGTATAACATATTATATTTTAATGACGTAGCAGAAAAATGATGATAGATTCCAATAATTCAGCTCTTCCAGGAGTGGAATGGAATAATATGGGTCAAGTTTACTAGCAGTTATTGAAAGGGTTTTTAATATGCGAATATTTTCGTGCTCGAAATGTGGACCATTATTTAAATGTTCCATATTGCCTGAGGAAAAGTACAACTAGATTAAGGGGCGCGCATTTTTCAAATTAAATAAAGGCTGGGCATAACGAAAACGGAATGCAAATTCTAATGAAAAAAATGTGCGTCATTGCCCCTGAGGCAGCTGAAAAGGTGACATAGATTCGTTTTGAAAATCTATGTATCTCACACATTTCGTTTTTGCTGTCGCACGATTCGGGCCAGTTCCTGCACGATTCGGGCCAGTTCCTGCACGATTCGGGTCAGCCTTCGCACGATTCGGGTCAGCCCTTGCACGCCACAAGCCAGTTCCCGTACGATTCAGGCTAGCCCTCGCACATTCAGTCCATTTTCTTCCAAATGATTACTTTAGTGGTCTCATCGTCCCAGTCTGTTTACGTATTCACAACAAACCCATCCATATACTACATGCAAATAATAGCCCAAATACCCAATGATGGATGGCAGCTAGTTTCATGCTGTTTGTTTTTTCCGCTTTGCTTGCATTGTTTCGTAAATTCCAGCCCAGTTTAATAGCAATAGGAAGGGCAAGGATGACAACGACCGATAGCCAGGAAACTGCACTGGTTAGAATTAAAGTAACTATCCACAAATAAGCAAGTGCTACTATCATGGCGAGTAGCAATACAGCCTTCTTACGCCCAAAGACGATCGCCAATGTACGGCGGAATGGACGGTCTTTTTCGATATCGCGAATGTTATTTGTCAAGATCATGGATGCGATTAAAAGTGCAAAGGGTAATGATACGGAAAGAATGTCGCTATCCATTGGAAACCCTTGAACCACATATGCCAAGCTAGTAGTCATAAATCCCAGGAAGATGGCGGCAACAAACTCTCCCAAACCTAGTGAACATAATGGACGTGAGCCGGCCGAATACAAATAACCAAAAATGATGCCACATACTCCGGCGAGAATAATCCATGGTGTACTGTGGATTGCTAGCCACATGCCAAGTAAGGCGGCAATCACAAGCAATGTTCCCGCTATTACTGGAACCGCTTGATGGGCAGGCCCAGTTTCGGATTTTACCGTCCATTTTTCTTGATCCTGCCCGTTTCGGAAATCGTAATAATCGTTAAGCATGTTGGTAGCAGTTTGAATCAAGAGCGTGGCAAGTAATAAGATGATGAAATTGCCCAGATTGATCTGTCCTTTTAACGCAGCTAAACCAGTCCCGGCAAGTATGGGGGAGATCGTTCCAGTAAAGGTCATCGGTCTGGCAAGCTGTATCCAGGAAAATCGGTAAACGTATGGTTCCTTTTCCACCTTGATCAGATTCATTTCTTTCTTTATAGATAACATGTAAACCACCCCTTTAACTTCCTAGTAAAACCATACAAACAATCAACGCTATAAATCCAATGATTTCAACAGATTCCAATGCTGCAGTGATAAGCATGGCTTTCGCAAGCGGTTTTGTGTCTCTATGTTCCGCTCGCTCCCAAAGGGCGTCATTTGTGAAAACGTTCATCGATTGCTTGTAACCAATAAATATGCCCCACAGTAAGGTGACAACCGCAATAATCAATGCTGTCAGCCAAATGTGTCCATAGTTTGTTTCCCATACATGGCGCCATTGCTGAATTGGTCCCAACACCGTTCCAAGTAAAATTCCTGTAATAATAACCCCAAGTCCTGCCGCAGTAAACAGCCAGTGGGTCCATTGCATTAAAGCTTGAAGCCAATGTCGCTGTTGTGGATATGGAAACTTCTTCGCGACAGGGTAAACACCCCAACCAACAAATAAAATACCGCCCACCCAAACAATTGCTAAAAGAATGTGTAGCACTAAAAGGATTTGGTGCATTATCCAAGTCATCCCAAATCACCTGTTTTCACTTTGTTTTGTCTTCATTGTAATCCTGTTAAACATCTGTTGTAGTGACAAATATCACGAAATTGGGATGTTCACCAAAATGTGATGAGTTTGATTTGAATGGTTTGGATGAGTACATCATTTGAGCTTAAAAGCATATCACTATATATATATCTGGTTATGTGTCACAATAACAAGTGGAGATTATGGAAATAGTTGCAGCCATAATAAATCATTGGAGGAACGATGATGAGCCATGTTATTTTTTACACGAAGAATAATTGTCCATTATGTGAAGATGCACGTGCACTTTTAAAATTGTTACAACAAGACTATTCCTTTACCATGGAAGAACGGGATATCTATACAAATGATGAATGGCTGGAAAAATATCAATTGCTTATTCCATATGTGAAGGTAAATACGGTTGAATTGAATTGTGAGCAAATAAATTACGATACGCTTGAGGATGCACTTCAATTGATGAGGTCTAAAAGTTGAAATAATCGTGTATTATGGTAAAATTAAATTATACAAAGTTACTTTGTGTAATTTTTTTGCTCCATGTGGGACATAATATGACCTGCCGGGACATTTTTTATCCAGCAAAGGAGCTTAGCCATGCGAGCATTAATCGATTTACAAAAACAATTATGCCCAGACATGCTTGAGGTGATGCAACAACGGTATACTATCTTAAATAGTGTATGCTTATTGCAGCCAATTGGCAGGCGAGGTCTTGCAGAACAGTTAGGGATTACCGAACGAGTCGTGCGGGCTGAGGTAGACTTGCTGCACGACCAGGGTTTACTTTTCGTAACGACAAAAGGAATGCTTATTAGTGAAGAGGGAAAAGTAGTAGTGGATCAACTAACTGCTTTTATGAAAGAAATGGCAGGTGTAACCGTATTAGAAGAACGCCTGCAAGACGCATTACATGTCGGTAAAGCCATCGTGGTACCTGGTAATAGTGATCATGAGAACGGGGTAAAGCTAGAAATGGGAAAAGCATGTGTCTCGTTTTTGAAGAGTTTTATCACGGAGCAACAGACTATTGCTGTGACTGGTGGTACGACAATGGCTGCTGTTGCCCAAGCGATGTATCCGATTGCCAATGCTCACACGTGTTTGTTTGTACCTGCCAGGGGTGGAATCGGTGAAAAAGTGGAAAATCAGGCAAATACCATTGCCGCTGAAATGGCGCAAAAAGCGGATGGAGATTATCGGTTGCTTTATGTTCCCGATCCGTTAAGTGAAACGTCGTATCAAACGATGCTTTATGAACCATCCATTCAAGAAACGCTAAAACTGATTCGTCATGCCGATATCGTATTACATGGAATTGGCGATGCACTCACCATGGCAAAACGACGGAAGACTGCCGATGATATTATGCAGCAGTTAGTTGTCAAAGAAGCAGTTGGTGAAGCGTTTGGTTATTATTTTAATAAGTTGGGTAAAGTTGTTCATAAAGTACGAACGATCGGCATCCAGATTGATGATTTACAGAATGCGAACTATGTCATCACTGTAGCTGGTGGCCGTTCGAAGGCCCAGGCAATTACATCTTACTTTGAGCATGACAAAAGCGATCTATTTATTACGGATGAGGCCGCAGCAGAAGCGATATTGAGGGAGAAATCCCTTTAAATATATTTAAATATAAGTTCATGGGAGGACTATCATATGACGGTAAAACTAGGTATTAATGGATTTGGACGTATTGGACGCAATGTGTTTCGCCAGGCATTAAAAAATGATGCAGTAGAGGTCGTAGCAGTAAATGATCTAACCGATGCGAACATGCTTGCACATTTATTGAAGTATGATTCTGTTCATGGAAAATTGGATGAAGAGGTTACGGTGAATAACGGGAACTTGGTTGTTGGCGGTAACGAAATCAAAGTTTTATCAGAACGCGACCCAGCAGACTTAGGCTGGGGAGATCTTGGTGTTCAGGTTGTTATCGAATCGACAGGCCGTTTCACACAACGCAATGACGCCCAAAAACATCTTGATGCCGGTGCGAAAAAAGTAATTATTTCCGCTCCTGCAAAAGAAGAAGATTTAACGATGGTAATGGGAGTCAACGAGCAGGATTACGATCCGGCAAAACACCATGTACTATCAAATGCATCCTGTACAACAAATGGAATTGCACCGCTGGCCAAAGTACTTCATGAGAAATTTGGTTTGAAACATGGCTTGATGACTACGGTTCACTCTTATACCAATGATCAGCAGATTCTTGATTTACCGCACAAAGACTATCGTCGTGCCCGTGCAGCAGCACAGAATATTATTCCAACAACAACCGGGGCAGCCAAAGTAGTTGGAAAGGTATTGCCAGAACTGAATGGCAAGCTGAACGGTATGGCTATCCGTGTACCAACCCCAGATGGCTCCATCATTGATTTGGTAGCCGACCTGGAGAAAAACGTAACAGTTGAAGAAGTGAACAAGGCGTTTGCAGAAGCAGCAAACGGGGAATTGGAAGGTATCTTGGAGTATACAGAAGATCCGCTTGTATCGTCAGACATTGTTGGTAACCCGCATTCGTCTATTTTCGATAGCTTATCGACAATGGTTCTGGAAGATAATATGGTGAAGGTTGTATCCTGGTATGATAACGAAATGGGATACTCCAGCCGCTGCGTTGATATGGCAGCATTTATAGGTGAAAAAGGACTATAGGATCAAGTTAGGATATAATGGGGGGAGGATAATGTTTCCTCTCCCTTTTCTTATAGGTTAAAATGAGAAATTAAGGGAACAACAACATCGATACATATTTTTCGAGGGAGGCACGATGCTGTGAATAAGAAAACATTGAAAGACCTTGATGTGCAAGGGAAAAAGGTCTTTTGTCGTGTGGATTTTAATGTGCCAATGCAGAATCGGGAAGTGACGGATGACACAAGGATGAAGGCTGCATTGCCGACGATTAACTATTTAACCGAACAAGGAGCTATTGTTATTCTAGCGAGCCACCTTGGCCGCCCTAAGGGGAAAGTAGTTGAAGAACTGCGCTTGGATCCAGTTGCTGAGCATTTAAGCAATTTGACAGGTAAACAAGTGCTGAAAACGGATGCTGTCTATGGGGACGAGGTCGACGAAGCCCTTTCCCAGCTAAAAGCGGGCGATTTGCTACTAATCGAAAATGTTCGTTTTGATCCAGGTGAAGAAAAAAATGATCCTATATTAGTTGATGCCTTTGCTGCAATGGCTGATCTGTACGTTAATGATGCCTTTGGAGCGGCTCATCGTGCCCATGCATCAACTACAGGTATTGCCAAAAAGCTACCTGCTGCGGCTGGATTTTTAATGGAAAAGGAACTTCAGGTATTAGGAAATGCATTGGAAAATCCGAAACGACCATTTACTGCAATTATTGGCGGGGCAAAGGTAAAAGACAAAATTGATGTCATTGACCATTTACTGGATAAAGTTGATAACTTAATTATTGGTGGTGGCCTTGCCTACACATTTATCAAAGCAAAAGGGTATGAAATCGGCAAATCCTTACTGGAAGAAGATAAACTGGATCTGGCCAAGCAATTCATGAAAAAGGCAGAAGATAAAGGGGTTCACTTTGTCTTGCCGATCGATGCAGTAGTCGCCGATGACTTCTCAGAAAACGCCAACACAAAAATCGTGGCTATCGAGCAAATTCCTGCTGATTGGGAAGCACTCGATATTGGTCCGAAAACAAGAGATTGGTATAGTGAGATTGTTGCGGATTCCAAACTAATTATTTGGAACGGGCCGATGGGGGTATTTGAGATGAATGCCTTTGCCGGGGGAACGATGGCAGTTGCAGCAGCATTGGCTGAAACGAAAGGCTACACAGTAATTGGTGGTGGTGATTCCGCAGCCGCTGTTGAGAAATTCGGCTTTGCTAAAGACATGGATCATGTTTCAACAGGTGGGGGAGCATCATTAGAGTTTATGGAGGGAAAAGAACTCCCTGGTGTCGAAGCACTAGATGATAACTAATTTTATGAGGTGATAATATGCGAAAAAAAGTAATTGCTGGTAATTGGAAGATGCATAAGATCTTATCTGAAGCCGATCAATTCCTTGATGAAATAGCTGGAAAAACACCAATCGATCAACAGGCGGAAGCAATTGTCTGTGCTCCATTCCCATTTTTGGCGTCTCTTGTCGAAAAGGCAGCCAATTCACCTGTGAAAATTGGCGCTCAAAATATGCACTTTGAAGAGAATGGAGCGTTTACTGGTGAAGTTAGCCCGGTTATGTTGAACGACTTGGGAGTAACCCACGTTGTCTTAGGGCATTCCGAACGCCGGGAATATTTTGCTGAAACGGATGAAACGGTGAATAAGAAAACGCACGCGGCTTTCAGGCATCATCTCGTTCCGATTGTTTGTGTTGGGGAAACACTTCAGCAGCGGGAACAAAATGAAACGATGGCCCACGTCAAAGGTCAAGTCGAAAAAGCACTTGCTGGTTTAACGAATGACCAGGTTGCAGAAACGATTATTGCCTATGAACCAATTTGGGCGATTGGTACGGGAAAGACAGCAACAAGCGATGAAGCGAATGAGGTATGCAGCCATATTCGCAATGTGATTAGCGAGATGACATCGACGGAAACAGCTAAAAAAGTTGTCATTCAATATGGTGGGAGCGTCAAGCCGGCAAACATTGATGAACTGCTTGGCAAATCGGATATTGATGGCGCCTTGGTTGGCGGTGCAAGTCTAAAAGCTGATTCCTTTTTAGAGCTCGTGGAGGCTGGTACAAAATGAGTAACAAACTAGGGGCGATTATTATTCTTGACGGATTTGGGATTCGTCAGGAAGAGCAAGGAAATGCGGTCAAACAGGCAAACAAACCAAATTTTGACATGCTTTGGAAGAAGTATCCGCATAATCAACTGCAAGCAAGTGGAAAAGCAGTAGGACTTCCCGAAGGACAAATGGGAAATTCGGAGGTCGGACACTTAAATATTGGTGCAGGACGTATTGTTTATCAAAGCTTGACACGCGTGAACCTGTCCATAGAGGAAGGGGACTTTTTCGAAAACAGTGCATTTGTCAAATCAATGCAGCATGCAAAAAAACATGATAAGCAATTGCATATTTTTGGTTTATTATCTGATGGTGGTGTGCACAGTCACATTAATCATTTGTTTGCTTTATTGAAATTGGCCAAAGAACAAGAACTCGATCAGGTCTATGTGCATGCGTTTTTGGATGGACGTGATGTTGGTCCGCAAACGGCGAAGCAATTTATTAAACAAACACAGGATAAAATGAACGAATATGGGGTTGGAGCGTTTGCGACGATCTCCGGCCGTTATTATTCCATGGATCGGGATAAACGCTGGGATCGCGTTAAGAAAGCCTATGACGCCATGGTCTATGGCGAAGGTCCGAAATATGAAGACCCTTATGAACTAGTTGATGATTCCTATAAAAATGGGATCTATGATGAGTTTGTTATCCCATCTGTTTTGACCGATGAAAATGGCAATCCTGTAGCAACGGTCCAAGATGAGGACTCCATCATTTTTTACAATTTTCGTCCAGATCGGGCGATCCAAATTTCCCGCACATTCGCGGATGAAGATTTTCATGACTTCGACCGGGGAGACAAGGTGCCAAAGAATCTTGATTTTGTGATGCTGACGAATTTCAGTGAATCGGTTGATGGCTATGTTGCATATCAACCGGTAAACCTGGATAATACCATTGGTGAGGTATTGGCCCAGCATGATATGAAACAACTGCGAATTGCGGAAACCGAAAAATACCCGCATGTCACGTACTTTATGAGTGGCGGTCGTGAGCAGGAGTTTCCGGGGGAAAAACGAATATTAATTAATTCGCCAAAAGTAGCTACCTATGATTTACAACCGGAAATGAGCGCCTATGAGGTAACGGATGCCTTGCTGGAGGAACTTGATAAGGGTGAGGAAAATGCGGTTATCCTCAACTTTGCTAATCCTGATATGGTCGGCCATTCCGGAAAGTTGGAGCCAACGATTCAAGCAATTGAAGCAGTTGACGAGTGTCTTGGCAAAGTAGTGGATAAAATTACAGAGCTGGGCGGATATGCGATTATTTTTGCTGACCATGGAAACTCAGATGAAGTGGTGACACCAGAAGGCGATCCAATGACTGCTCATACAACAAATCCGGTGCCGGTTATTGTGACGAAAGAAGGCGTTGAACTAAGAAACGGCGGAATTCTCGCCGATGTTGCACCAACATTGCTTGACTTATTAGATGTGGACAAGCCAAAAGAGATGACGGGTACATCACTGATCAAAAAATAAGATGAATTTCAAAAACAAAGGAGAGTTTTTCATGCCATATATTACAGATGTATATGCTCGCGAGGTACTAGATTCGCGTGGCAATCCAACCGTTGAAGTAGAAGTATTTACCGAATCAGGCGCATTTGGTTCGGCAATCGTTCCAAGTGGAGCCTCTACAGGGGAACACGAAGCAGTGGAATTACGTGATGGGGATAAGGAACGCTATCTTGGCAAAGGAGTTACCCAAGCGGTTAAGAATGTCAATGAAGTGATTGCCCCTGAATTACTTGGCTTAGACGTTACCCGGCAGAATATTATTGACCGGCTAATGATTGAGTTGGATGGGACCGAAAATAAAGGCAAATTAGGCGCCAATGCCATCTTGGGTGTATCAATGGCAGTCGCCCATGCCGCAGCCAATTATTTAGAAGTATCCTTATATAATTACTTAGGCGGTTTTAATGCGAAGACACTTCCAACCCCGATGATGAACATTTTAAATGGCGGGGAGCATGCGGATAATAATGTAGATATCCAGGAATTTATGATCATGCCCGTTGGCGCACCTTCATTTAAGGAAGCTTTGCGGATGGGAGCAGAAATTTTTCATTCATTAAAAGGCGTACTGAAGGCTAAAGGCTATAATACAGCGGTCGGTGATGAGGGTGGATTTGCTCCAAACCTTGGTTCCAATGAAGAAGCATTGCAAACTATTGTGGAAGCAATTGAGGCAGCTGGTTATCAACCAGGTGAGGAAGTAAAGCTGGCGATGGATGTTGCCTCATCGGAAATCTATGAGGATGGTAAATATAATCTTAAAGGAGAAGGTGTTGTCCGTACATCAGATGAAATGGTTGACTGGTATGCTTCATTGGTGGAAAACTACCCAATCATTTCGATTGAAGACGGATTGGACGAAAACGATTGGGAAGGTCATAAAAAGTTAACGGATCGACTCGGTGATCAAGTTCAATTAGTTGGTGATGATTTGTTTGTTACAAATACTGTCCGGCTTGCTCAAGGAATCGAACAGGGAGTAGGCAATGCCATTCTCGTCAAAGTAAATCAAATTGGTACGTTAACTGAAACCTTTGAAGCGATTGAGATGGCAAAGCGTGCTGGCTACACGGCTATTATTTCTCACCGTTCAGGAGAAACCGAAGATGCAACCATTGCCGATATCGCCGTTGCAACAAACGCCGGGCAAATCAAAACGGGTGCCCCTTCTCGTACAGATCGCGTGGCGAAATATAATCAGCTGCTGCGTATTGAAGATGAATTGGCTGGCATGGGTGAATATGCTGGAGTTACCGCGTTTTATAATTTGAAGAAGTAAAGAAAGCATACTAGTCGCTGAGTGCTATAGCCGGACGAGACTACTCGGGCGAAAGTAGTTAAAGCGTAAATTATCCATAGATTTTTTCACTAAACACCACTTATCTGATAGGTGGTGCTTTTTCTTTGGTCTAGATAATACCGATGTGTAATAAATTGTAAAGAAACATAATACTTACAAAAATAGGGGGATGTGCATGTCGGTAAAAGTGCTGCTTTTTGGGGATGTTGGGATTGATGACACAATGGCCTTGATTTATGCTTATTTTAAAGAAGAGGTAGAACTGGTTGGAGTGGTGGCAGACTATGGAAATGTGCCAAGAAAGCGGGCTGTATTGAACGTTCGTTATTTATCACGTTTATTTGGTATTTCCGAAAAAAAGGTTAAAATTATTGGTGGAGCGGAGAAACCTTTCTCCGGGGAAACACCAGCATATTCACCGGAAATTCACGGTAAATATGGGCTGGGGCCAATTGTACCGCCAGATTTACCAGATGGTGTGATCGAAAACTTTTTTGAAATTGTCAATATAATTAAGCAGCATCAAGAAGAACTGGTGGTGGTTAACATTGGAAGGCTGACCTCATTAGCGACAATGTTTATTTTATATCGGGAATTAATGCGGACCATTAAGTCGTTTTATATTATGGGCGGTGCATTTTGGGTGCCTGGTAACATAACTGCTGTAGCGGAGGCGAATTTTTATGCAGATCCCATTGCAGCCAAAACCGTTTTAACGCATGCACATAACGTAACCATTATTCCGATGAATGTCACCGAAAAAGCCATTGTCACTCCAGAAATGGTCGATTATATTGCTTATATAGGAAAAGCAAAAATCGTCAAGCCGTTGCTGGATTATTATTATAATTTCTACAAAAAACGAAATCCCCATGTTCAGGGTAGCCCTGTCCATGATGCGTTAACATTAATGGCGACAATCAATGAGGAGATGTTTGGCTTTCGCAATCTTCCAGTGCAAATCGTCCAGGATCAAAAGGGAGCTGCACGGGGGCAAAGTATCGCAGACATTCGACCATATCTAAACCCTGAAAATGGAGGAGGAAAAGAGCACCGTATTGCCTTTACATTGGATTATCCCAAATTTTACCGGGAGTTTATGTCAATTATGACGGGAGAGGCGTTTTAATGGGTAAAGGATCCAGGGATGTGCTAATCTAAAAAGAACGTTAGATTAGCGAGGTGTTTGTTATCAACATACTTCAAGCAATTAAAGAAAGAAGAAGTACACACAGTTTTTACGAAAAAGAAGTAGACGTAACGATTTTAAAAGAGATTTTGACCTATGGAACATGGGCCCCTACTCATTATATGAAGGAATCCTGGAATATAAAAATGTATCAAGGCAATGGAAAAACGGCATTCGTGAACGCAATTATTGCCAGTTATCAGCGGATTGGAATGCTGAAGCAGGATAATGATCCAAAGACTGAAAAGATGATTGTCTCCATGAAGCAATTTTTGCTGGGGATTCCCCATCACGCAGTCATTTATTTTGCGATCGATCAGGATCCGATTCGCTATGAAGAAGAATACTCTTCCGTTTGTGCTTTTATTCAAAATGTGCAACTGGCAGCATGGTCGTTTGGAGTTGGCATGTTATGGACCATCACCCCCTATATGCATGATCCGGGATTTGCCCGAGATATTGGGTTGAGTAGTGACCAAATAAAGATAGCAGCCGTTATGCAAATTGGCTATCCCAAAAAGGTGTCACGAAATAAAGGTCGAACAGCAATAGAAGAAAAACTTGAAATCATAACGGAATAAAAGGAATATAGGTCTAAGGTATCGCCGTGTTTTGGAAATTGATGGTTGGAGATTGAAAGTTGATCGAGAGCCAGGAAAAGTTGATCGAGAGCCAGGAAAAGCTGCTCAAGCAAGCGTGAAAGTTGATCGAGAGCCAGGAAAAGTTGATCGAACAGGCGTGAAAGCTGATCGAGAGCCAGGAAAAGCTGCTCAAGCAAGCGTGAAAGTCAATCGAGAAGGCCACATTACCCTCCCGATCACTACTTGGTGTGGCTGTCGATCGGTTGCCCCGCGTTCTCGATCGATTAGCGTACTTATCGAATAAAAAGCACCAACTAATAAAATCCACCTGTAAAATTTAACCCAGGTGGATTCTTTTTAATCTGTTTTTTCCTTCACGAATTCAACCACTTCTTCGGCCGTGGCCATCTTCAGGAGTTTGTCCTTATAGGAAACTAATTTTTCCTTGGATAAGTTAGCAAGCTGTGTCCTAGCCGGTAAGATGGATGTTGCACTCATACTAAATTCATCAAGTCCGAGTGCTAAGAGAATGGGGATCGCAATTGGGTCTCCAGCCATTTCGCCACACATACCTACCCACTTGTCTTCCTCATGTGCAGCTTCAATAACATGATTGATCAAATTCAGTATTGCAGGATGGTATGGCTGGTAAAGGTACGAAACACGTTCGTTCATCCGATCCGCTGCCATTGTATATTGAATCAGGTCGTTTGTTCCGATGCTAAAAAAGTCTACTTCTTTGGCAAATTGTTTTGCGATAATGGCAGTTGATGGGATTTCCACCATGATACCAACTTCGATCTTATCAGAAACCTGTTTTCCTTCGTTTTTCAAGTTTTCTTTTTCATCTATTAAAATGGCCTTTGCCTGTCGAAATTCTTCCAGTGTTGCAATCATAGGAAACATGATTTTTAAATTACCATGTGTACCGGCACGTAACAATGCACGCAGTTGTGTCCGGAAAACCGATTCATTCTCCAAACAGAAACGAATCGCACGAAATCCTAGGAATGGATTCATTTCTTTCGGTAAATCAAAGTAACTAATTGCTTTATCCCCACCAACGTCAAGTGTTCGTATGACGACCGGTTTATCATCAACTTGTTCCAATACAGATTTATATGCTTCGTATTGCTCCTCCTCGGTTGGCAACTCGGATTTACCCATATACAAAAATTCAGTCCGGTAAAGCCCGATCCCTTCACCGCCATTTGTCAACATTCCCGTAACATCTTGAGGTGTACTAATATTGGCAGCTAACTCGACCTGCGCTCCATCAGCAGTAATTGTTGGCTCGTCTTTTAATTTGGCCCATTCTTTCTTCTGTTTGGCAAAATTCGCTTGTTTTTCTTGATACGCTTTCAATGCATCATCGGATGGATTCACAATAACTTGTCCCTTCAAACCGTCGACAATAACGATGTCATCATGTGAAACCAAATTCGTGATTTCTTTTGTACCGACAACGGCAGGAATTTCAAGTGACCGTGCCATAATGGCTGAATGGGAAGTGCGGCCGCCAACATTGGTTGCGAATCCTTTTACAAATGCGCGATTTAATTGGGCGGTATCGGACGGCGTTAAATCATGTGTGATGATGATGACTTCTTCGTTAATCAACGCAGGATCCGGAATGGTGACGCCTAACAAATGGGCCAAGACTCGTTTGGTTACATCCTGAATATCAGCAGCACGTTCACGCATGTATTCGTTCTCCATTGTTTGAAACATGTCGATAAACATGGCAGCTGTTTCTTCTAAGGCCGTTTCCGCCATAACATTTTCGGTTTTGATTTTATCTTTAATTGGCTTTACTAATTCCGGATCACTCAGTACAAGCAAATGAGCGGCGAAAATTTCTGCATGCTCTTCGCCAATTTCTTGTTTAGCGTATGCCTGTATTGTTTCTAATTCCTGCTTGGATACTTCTAATGCTTGATCCAAGCGCCTTATTTCATCATTTGGATTATCAGTTGGTTTTTTTTCAAACGCCAAATCAGGAGTAACAAGCTGATAGGCCTTTGCAATTGCAATTCCGTTTGCTGCAGCTATTCCGTCAATAAATGACATAATTTAACGACCAGCCTTTCAAAAGAAATAATGTAATGTCTTTTTCTATTTTATGCTTTTTTGTGTAGTGGATTCAAGCTCTTCAAAAGAGTGTCTTGTGTGTTTGAAAGGTTCTATTTTCATTTAAATAAATGCTCTATTTACGCAGGTAAATGCTGATTAATCCATGTAAGCAGCCATTGGTACACATCTGCTTGATTTCGTTCATTTAATAGTTCATGCCGTGCGTCTTTTACCAGATGGACAGTAATCTGGTCAAGCCCTACCTGGTCATACATGTTGGCAGTTTTCCATACGCCATCTCCGTAACTCCCAACTAGATCCGCATCCCCGCTGATCAGTAACATGGGAAGGTCATGGCGGATCCATTTGTTATCTTTCTGGTTATGGATGGCCATTAGTCCATTCATCAAGTCAACAAAAAACCTTGCTGTTGGGATATAGCCGCAATACGGATCATTCATATACGCTTGGACCGCCACCCGATCGGTGCTTAGCCAATCAAAAGGGGTTTGGCGATCGGTAATCCGATTATTATATGTATGAAAAGCGAGATAATTCATTAGCTTGCTCGGTTTTTTTGGTGGGAGCAGTGAAGCGATCACTCGGCCAAACTGGGAAGTCACATTCGGATAAAATCCCGTGCCAGATAAAATCACCCCAGCTGCCATATCACTGTGTGTTTGCAGGTAATAACGTACGAAGAAGGAGCCCATGCTATGCCCTAGTAAAAATAGTGGTGTGTCAGGGAATTGCCGCTTGATATGTTTCGTAAGACTGTACAAATCGTCAGCTGTTTTTGCAAAACCATCATTAGCAGCTAAATACCCAAGCATACCTTGTCTTTCACCAGTTCTTCCATGGCCACGATGATCATTCCCAAAAACAATGATGTTATGCCGCGTTAAAAATGTGGCAAAATCATGGTAGCGGCTGACATGCTCCACCATACCATGGGCCAGTTGAACAATTGCTTTCGGTTTAGTAATTTCTTCGCCCCACTCTTTTACATAAATCTCTGTTGCATCACTTGCAGATAGCCAATAGTCCTTCATCATTGCCCCTCCGTTTACATTTACTTTACTTCTATCATATGATTTATTCGGCTGTCCGTCCAAGGTTTTCATCAGAGAAAATATACTTGCTATTTGAAATAGAATTATGCTACAGTTACTAGTAGGCTATTGTTCGTTCAGGAGGTGCTATCGTAATGTTAGGGGTTGTACACGTATTATTAGTAATCGATGCAATTATTATGATTATTTTAGTTCTATTGCAATCCGGAAAAAGTGAAGGATTATCCGGAGCTATATCTGGCGGCGCAGAACAATTATTCGGGAAACAAAAAGCAAGAGGTGCTGATCTTGTTTTACATCGAAGCACGATCGTAACAGGAGTTCTTTTCTTCGTCTTGGCTTTTTTAAGTGCATATGTATTACAATGAAAAATGACCCTTACTGCAAATCAACAGTAGGGGTTATTTTTTGTTTGAGCAGGAAGGGATAGGAAAGGATGTTTGCTGCGATTTCATGTACAATAGGTGGTAAAGGATTTTTAAAAGGAGTTTGAACAAGCATGAAAATAAAACAACCAGAGCCGTTTACGTTTGAAGCAGGGCCACGTGCGGTATTGTTATTACATGGGTTTACCGGGCATTCGGCAGATGTACGGATGATGGGACGGTTTTTGGAAAAGCGTGGATACACGGCCCATGCACCAATTTATCGGGGACATGGCTTACCGCCGGAGGAATTACTTCAGGCAACCCCGGAACAGTGGTGGGAAGATGTTGAAAATGCACTACAGCATTTACACGATCTCGGTCATGAGGAAATTGCTGTTGCCGGATTGTCACTTGGAGGCGTATTAGGACTCAAGCTTGCGTATTCGGAAAAAATAAAAGCAATCATCCCGATGTGTGCCCCGATGTTTTTTGATAATAAAACGCAATTGACTCGTGGATTTAAGACGTTTGCCAAAGAATATAAGCAACTGGAGGGCAAAGACGTTGCCACAGTCAAACAGGAAGTGGAGGATTTATTCGAAAACTCGGCTGATTTGTTTAAACAATTAGGCTCATTCATAACGGACGTAAAGAATAATATAGATACCATTTATACCCCTACATTTGTGGTCCAGGCGCGAAAAGACGAAATGATTAATACCAAAAGTGCGGATTTTATTTATGACAGTGTGGAAACGGATGAAAAGCATATCACGTGGTATGAAGAATCAGGACATGTCATTACGTTGGACAAGGAAAAAGATAAATTGTATCAGGACGTGTATCAATTTCTTGAATCACTTGATTGGGAAGAATAGGTATGGGGTTTATAAAACATGCAAATAGGTAAATAATAGAAAAGAAAGAAGGTGAACGTATGGATGAAATAAAGCAGCAGGTACTTGATTTTTTTCATGAAAATGGGACAAGGCCGTTGTCAGTGGAAGAATTAGAGGAAGAATTGAATTTGGAGGATTCTGATAGCTTTAAAGAACTTATTAAATCATTGAATGAACTGGAAGAAGCGGGTGAACTTGTTCGTACCCGGAAAAATCGGTTTGGACTGCCGGAAAAAATGAATTTAATCCGTGGGCATATTCAGATGCATGCGAAAGGATTTGCGTTCTTAATCCCGGATGATGATGAACAGCGGGATATCTACATCCATTACTCCGATCTTGCTTCGGCAATGAATAATGATAAGGTACTCGTTCGATTGGAAAAGAAGAGCGAGGCTGGTAATCGACCAGAAGGAAAGGTGATTCGGATCTTAGAGCGTGCGGTCCATACGGTAGTTGGAACGTATGAGGATAACCGTTCATTTGGATTTGTCATTGCCGATGATAAACGCATTCCCAATGATATTTTTATACCCAAAAATATGACAAACGGTGCAGTAAGTGGACATAAGGTCATTGTATATATCACGAAATACCCTGAGGGAAGAAAAAGTGCAGAAGGGGAAGTTATACAAATCCTCGGCCATAAAAATGACCCTGGTATCGACATTATTTCGATTATTTATAAGCATGGTATTAAAATAGATTTTCCTGAAGAAGTGTTAGCTCAGGCTGGAGAGGCACCGGAAAGTATTCATGAAGAAGAACTTTCCCATCGACGTGATTTGCGAGATGAAACCATTGTTACCATTGATGGAGCCGATGCCAAGGACCTTGATGATGCTGTCACCGTGAAACAATTGGATAATGGAAACTACAAGCTTGGTGTCTATATTGCAGATGTCAGTTATTATGTAAAAGAAGGCACCCCGATGGATAAAGAGGCCTTCGAACGGGGAAATAGTGTCTACTTAGTGGACAGGGTTATCCCGATGATTCCGCATCGCTTGTCAAATGGTATTTGCTCATTAAATCCCAAGGTGAATCGGTTAACACTTGGCTGCGAAATGGAGATCAATACCAAAGGGGAAGTCGTGGAACATGAAATTTTTCAAAGCGTGATTAAGACTACAGAACGAATGACGTATTATGATGTCAATCAAATGTTAGTTGATAAGGCGGAAGATGTTCGTCAGCAGTATGCCTCTCTCGTTCCGATGTTTGAAAAAATGGAAGAACTGGCAGCCATATTACGAAAAAAACGGATGTCTCGGGGCGCGATTGATTTTGATTTTAAAGAAGCACAGGTATTAGTGGATGAAAATGGCAAAGCAGAAGATGTGGTGTTACGGGAGCGTTCCGTTGCTGAACGGCTGATTGAAGAATTCATGCTGGCAGCAAATGAGACCGTTGCTGAGCACTTCCATTGGATGGATGTACCGTTTATTCACCGGATCCATGAAAATCCGGATGAAGGAAAATTGCAGAACTTTTTTGAGTTTCTAGCGGGGCTAGGCTATACAGTAAAAGGAACGGCTAATGAAATTCACCCAAGAAGCTTACAGCAGGTCATTGAAGAAGTCCAAGGGAAACCGGAAGAAATGATCGTATCAAAGCTGATGCTGCGTTCGATGAAGCAAGCAAAATATGACCCGCAGAGTATTGGTCACTTTGGCTTGGCAACCGAATTCTATACCCATTTTACCTCGCCCATACGTCGCTATCCGGATTTGATCGTGCATCGATTAATTCGTACCTACCTGCTTAATAAACAAATGGATAAACGGACGATAAAAAAATGGAAAGAACGCTTGCCGGAGATTGCCAGACATACATCGTCAACTGAGCGTGCAGCGGTGGATGCGGAACGGGATACGGATGACTTGAAGAAAGCGGAATATATGAATGATCGGATTGGAGAAGAATACACAGGTGTGATCAGCTCAATCACTAATTTTGGTATGTTTGTTGAGCTGGAGAACACTGTAGAGGGACTTGTCCATGTGAGCACATTGACGGACGATTTTTATCATTATGATGAGCAAAGTCATGCACTTATTGGTGAGAGAACTGCGAACATCTATCGAATCGGCGATGAGGTAGAGGTTAGAGTAACGAGTGTGAACCTTGATGAATATAAAGTTGATTTTGAAATGATTCAATCGTACAGTAAACCAAAGCGAAAAAAGCGCAAAAAAAATAATTAGCTTGAAGCTGTTTAAATTTAAATATGTATAAAAAGGGTATTCTCAAAAAGGATATCCTTTTTTGTTATTTATTGAACCATAAATAAGCAATCTGCATAGTTTATTAAGTAAAGTTGCATTAAGGCAATTTAATTGTTGACAGCTAATTAAATGTCATTTATACTACACAATATAAGTAGCGCAAATTAAGTGCATGTACACAATGTTGAGATAGCTGAACTAAGTAGGGAAAAGTATCTAATTAAAGGAAAATAGCTCATTGTAATAGCATTAGAAAATGAAAGTGAAAAAACCTTAATTTAGGTTGAAAGGGGTGCATGGTATATGGGTTCTGCTTTAACGGTAAAGAACTTATTTGTTTCGTATCATGGAAATGAAGCGTTACATGATATTAATTTTAATGTGGATCAAGGAAAACTGGTAGGAGTTATCGGACCAAATGGAGCGGGAAAGTCTACGCTGTTAAAGTCGATGCTAGAATTGATCTCAAGGGATCATGGAAGGGTTGAGATGTTTGGTCAATCAATGAATAATGTTCGGAAAAAAATCACATATATCCCACAACGTTCCGACATTGATTGGACGTTTCCGATAAATGTTATCGATACGGTTCTACTGGGTACTTATCCGGAATTAGGTGTGTTTCATCGCCCGAAAAGAAAGCATAAGGACTGGGCGTACGAATGTCTTAAAAAGGTAGGGATGGAGCAATATAGTAAACGTCAAATTGGAGAGCTTTCTGGCGGTCAGCAACAGCGCGTGTTTATGGCCAGGGCATTAGCACAGAAAGCGGAGCTATTTTGTTTAGATGAACCGTTCGTCGGGATTGATGCGACAAGTGAGGAAACAATCATGAATATCTTGAGGGATTTAAGAAATAAAGGAAACACCGTGCTTGTAGTCCATCATGACTTAAGTAAAGCCAATGCTTATTTTGACGACGTGATTTTATTGAACAAGCAGCTTATTGATGAAGGTCCTGCTGAACAAGTATTACGTCCAGAAGTCATGATGAAGGCTTACGGTTCACAGCTTCCTTTCTTACAAAAGGGTGGGGTGACGGTATAATGGAATTTTTACATGCGATCATGGAATATGGATTTTTGCAAAAGGCATTATTAACGTCGGTGATGGTCGGAATTATAAGTGGCGCGATTGGAAGTTTTATCGTTTTGCGGGGGATGGCTTTGATGGGTGATGCCATTTCACACGCGGTATTACCCGGGGTTGCAATCTCATATATGCTAGGGATCAATTTTTTCTTTGGCGCAGTTGTTGCAGGCGTGCTCGCTGCTTTAGGGATCGGCTATGTTAACAATAACAGTAATATAAAGAACGATTCAGCCATCGGAATCATCTTCACAGCATTTTTGGCACTGGGAATCATATTGATAACATCTCTCAAGAGCTCAACGGATCTCTACCATATATTATTTGGAAATGTATTAGCGGTTCGTTCTTCTGATATGTGGATTACACTGATCATTGGTGCCGTTATTCTCTTATGTGTATTTCTGTTTTATAAAGAGCTTCTTGTGAGTTCTTTTGATCCGACGATGTCAGCGACCTATGGATTACCGAACCGTTTGATTCATTATTTTCTAATGACATTATTGACATTAGTTACGGTTGCTTCATTACAAACGGTTGGTGTCATATTGGTTGTAGCTATGTTAATTACACCTGCCGCGACCGCCTATATGTTAACGGACCGACTATCAATAATGATTTATTTAGCGATGGTATTTGGTGTTATTGCAGCCATTGTCGGACTGTATCTAAGTTTTACCTACAATCTATCGTCGGGAGGATCCATTGTTCTTGTCTCGGCCATGTTGTTTGCAATTATTTTCATCTTCTCACCAAAACATGGTGTACTCGTTAAAAAATTGGCAGCTAGAAGAAAACGAAGTGAAGTACAATTAGGAAACAGGCAGGTTAATGGTTAGGATTTATCTACACAGACAATTATTATAACGTGAAAGGAAAGAGGGGAAATATGAGAAATCTTATGAAAACTGGTTTATTAACACTATTTATGCTAGTCATCGTTGTCGGTTGTTCCTCTAACGATAACAGTTCAACCAAAGAAGGGAATGGTTCCGCAAAAGATAAACTGAAAGTGGTGACTACCTATTCCATTCTCTATGATATGGCTAAGGAAGTTGGAGGAGATCGGGTTGATGTATATTCCATTGTCCCGGTAGGAAAAGACCCACATGAATACGATCCGTTGCCAGAAGATGTTAAAAATACAGCTGATGCCGACGTCATTTTCTATAACGGTCTTAATTTGGAAGAAGGTAATGGATGGTTCGATCGATTGTTGGAAACAACTGATAAGGATAAAAAGGACTCCCCCGTGTATGTTTTGAGTGAAGGAGTTGAGCCGAAATACTTAACAACCAAAGGGAAGGAGGATGAACAGGATCCGCACGCTTGGCTTAACGTTGCAAATGGGATTAAATATGTGGAAAATGCACGCGATTATTTAATAAAAGAGGACCCGGACGGTAAGGATACGTATACAAAAAACGCTGAAGCGTATATTGAAAAATTGCAGAAATTACATGATGGTGCCGTTGATCGCTTTAAAGATCTTCCAGACGACCAGCAGGCGCTAGTCACAAGTGAGGGTTGCTTCAAATACTTTGGAGAAGCTTATCATCTTGATGCCGAGTATATTTGGGAAATCAATACAGAAAATGAAGGAACCCCTGATCAGATGAAACGTATTGTTGATATCGTTAAAAAGAAAGATATTCCTGCTTTATTTGTGGAAACCAGTGTAGATCCACGCAGTATGGAAAGTTTGTCCAAAGAGACAGACGTGCCAATTAAAGGAAAGCTTTTCACGGATTCGACTGGAAAACCTGGTGAAGAAGGGGACACCTACTATGACATGATGAAGTGGAATTTTGATACGATTTATGAAGGATTGGAAGAAGATTAAGCAATGAACAGCCGCATTCCCTTTGGGAAATGCGGCTTATATATTTTTAGAAATAAAGAGCTGCTGCTTCGCGAAACAGGTTTTTACTTGCTGATCTGTTGTAAGTATTGGCTTTTTTTAATTTCTTTGCTAAAATGATGACCATGTAGACAGTAGGAGGACGCCGTATGCCAAAAGGAATCGGAAAAACAATTGCGCAGAATAAAAAAGCATCACATGATTATTTTATTGAAGAAACATATGAGGCAGGAATTGTATTACAGGGGACGGAGATCAAGTCAATTCGTAATGGACGAGTGAATTTAAAGGATGCGCATGCCCGTATCAACCATCGCGGTGAAGTCTATTTGCTCAACATGCATATTTCGCCTTATGAACAGGGGAATCGCTTCAACCATGATCCTACAAGGTCCAGGAAGTTATTGCTGCATCGCAAGCAGATTGATAAACTGATTGGACTTACCCAGCAGCAAGGGTATGCACTTGTTCCATTAAAAGTGTACATCAAAAACGGTGTTGCGAAAATATTAATAGGTCTTGGACGAGGTAAGAAAAAGTACGACAAGCGGGAAGATTTGAAACGCAAGCAAATGAAACGCGATATTGATCGGGCCATCAAAGACCGTGATCGGATGTAAAACCTTCCAGCCCTTGATTTTACTGTAGTTTGTGATATAATAAGAATTGTCGTTAGGAAGACATGATCCATTTAATAACAGCTCAATATATTCCCGAGCGTTACTCTTCTATGGGGACGTTACGGATTCGACAGGGATAGTTTGAGCTCAGGTTGCACGTCGAGGTTACGGCTCGTAAAACGTTATTCGCCTAAATATAACTGGCAAAACTAACAATCAACCAGCTTTAGCTGCTGCGTAAGTAGTACTAAAGCGATCCTTCCTGCATTCGCCCGTGATGCAGATTGAAGGGTCTCAAATGAAGCGGGCTATACTGTCATTCGCCGTCTGAGGATGATAGTTGAAACCAATCAGACTAGCTACTCGAAAGCCTGTTGGTAGGCTGACGATGTAGCGAAGGATAATATACCAACTACGCGTGTAGAAGCCTGAGTGGCGATATCTCTGGACGTGGGTTCGATTCCCACCGTCTCCACCAATACATATGTTGGTGGTTTTTTTGTATTCTGTGACGTAAAGCATAAAATTTCCGTTTGGAAGCTTTATGCTTTATTTTATTTTAGGAAATTTTATGCTTGATTCTTCAACTTTCATAGCTAATATATTAAGAAATCATCATTTATGCCGTCAATAAAATCTAATTTCAAGGTAAAATTGTAAATCACTTTACACTTTTTAATGTGGTTCAATTCATTATGAACACAAAAAATACTTTATTGGTAATTGAATTATAGGAATTTCAATGTTGTGGTAATAAATGAATGGTATTGAAGAATTTATATAGGATTTTATATTACGTCTTCTAGATGAGAAAAATGGAATAGTTAAAAGGAAATCATCAAATCACTTCTAATTAAAGAAAAGTTTATTTGATAAAATAAAGCTTAAAGAGGAGGGATTGCATAAAAAAATGAGGAAGGTAAATATTTCCTCACTCTTTATGTCTAAAATACAAATTGCACTAACATATTTTATTATTTCCAAAGATATATAATTTATTCAAAAATAATAAAAAAAGGTTTGGAGAGCAGAAATGATATGCTCTCCTTTAAATTTTTTATACAAAGGCGTTGGAAACTCTCTAATTAATAAATGGAAAGAAGTGTGCTATGTATTTAGTCTTTATAGAAGCAATCGGTATCGTATCTATTACGATTTCCGATTTTTTTGTAATCGTCACCTAAATGCCTTTTTCTTTAGTGAAAAGTCGGTATCTATCATTATATAGTTAATCCCCAGACAAAAGGTGTTTTCATGTTAAAAAGTTCTTATCTACCTCTAAATTGTTGTACATTGGAAGTAAGAGTATGTAGAAGATGGAGGGCATTATTCAATTAGAATCAATAGCTTTTTAATCATAGCTCAAACGTTTATTTTAACTAAATTTCAATATTAAATTCAGGCTGGTTCTAATATTAATTCAGTTTGATATTATAATAAATTGAATTTACGATTTAAAGTATTCTTTACTCAATGTACTTACATGATTGACAATCATTGGTATCATCCTTTTCTATGAGTAATTAAAGTAAAAGGGCCTCTAAACGAAGCCCTTTTGCAATAGTTGCAAGTTTTGACCTTCCTTATTAAGCCTCTTTCCGTTGCTTATTAGTGTTCTCCTTTGAAGATCCGCAACAGCTGTTGTTTTCAGTTTGTTTGACTTCTTCGATTTCAATGCTGCAGCAATTGGGTTTAGAGAACAACTTTTTAAGACCAGACTTTTTTTCTGCCATGAATATCACCTCCTTAAAAGGGTGATTTGTGATGCAAGCGCAACAACTATTTTCTTTTTAAACCTAAAGAATTAAATTAACGATAAGACCTGTACCTATAGCCACAATTAAAATAGCTGAAATAAATGCAACTAAAAATTTCTTCTTAAATAGTTTAGACAACATAACTACTTCAGGAATACTTGCACCTGCACCACCAATAACTAAAGCAATTACAGTACCCATTGACATACCTTTTGAAACAAGTGCTTCTGCAATTGGTAACATTGTTTCGGGACGAATATACATTGGAATACCAATGACCGAAGCAATCATTACGGAGAAAATGCCGTCACCACTTGCATATTTTGTAATAAACTCTGCTGGAACAAATCCATAAATAAATGCACCAATAAAGACCCCTATGAATAAGTAAGGAAGCATTGGATAAAGAAATGCCCATGCATCATTTAAAGCTTGCTTAACTCTGGACCCTTGTTTATTACTGAAAAAGCCATCACCTTTAACAGTTACACCTTTATACGTCCCTGCTAAATTAAGTTTTGAAAATATAAGCCCCGTTAAAATACTAAAAATACTTAGCACGATAAAATATACTAGCGCAATTTCCCAACCCAACAATGCCCAAAGCATGAAAATCATAACCGGATTCATTAAGGGTGAAGCAATTAAAAAACTCATTGAAGGTCCAAATGGTACTTTGGAATTTAATAACCCTGCTAGTATGGGTATTGTTGAACAGGAGCAAAATGGTGTAATTGCACCAAACAATGTACCTAATAAATAATTAACAGCTTTGTTTGGGCGACTTAAAAATTTTTTAATTTTTTCCTCTGATATTATTTGTTGAATTAAACTCACAATAAAGCTCACTACAATAAATAAAGCAAGCAATTCAAAAAATAGCATGAAAAAGGTTTTTATAAATTCTAAAATTGAGTCTGTCATATATATAACTCCTTCACATTTTATGTATCAACTTTTTTTGATATATAAATCAAAAAAAGTTGATTTATATAATAAATAACTAAGATACCCGTTAGAAAATTTTACAACAAGTATCTTCAGATAAGACAAACTGTATTTGTTCTTCATTAATTTTATAATAATTCCATGTACCATGTTTTTCTGGAATCAGAATATTAGCATTTACTAATTTTTTTAAGTGATAAGATAGTTTTGATTGCTTTAACTCTAATTTTTCTTCTAAATCACAGACACACAAAGATTTATTTGGACTTTTACTAATTTCATTTATAATTTTTAATCTTATTTTATCAGCTAATGCATTAAACATATTTTCATAAAAATCAAGTGCCTCATCTTCACCTAATTCATTTACCTTTTTAATTAATTCCATTATTTCACCTCCAACTAATACATCAATTCTTTTTGATTTATTAACAAGTATATTATCCATAACATTAAATTGCAACCTTTTTAATCAAATTTATTTGATGAATTCCCCCATATCTCCCTTTTAACACGATGTTCCGCATGAGAGTTGTTCGAAAAGAACTATAAAATTGGCTTTGTTTTTAACACTAGGATTGTAGAAAAGCCTGCTGGATTACAGGAACGGTGGAAGAAAAGTAAGTATGAAATTAAAATTCCAAAAATTAATGCATGTGTATAAGGATTTTGTTTCTAAAAATAGTAGTAGGGAGTAAAATAAAATGATTTTTTAAAATTTCATGTTTCTGTGTATTAACCCATTGAATATATAAGCAAATAGTTATATACTAATTTCATAATAAATAATAAAAAGGGGGATTTAAATGCTGCAAACATCTTTTGAAATAGACAAAGCTGCGAACATTTTAAAACTGCTTGGTGACAAGACACGTCTAACGATGATGAAATTAATGGATAATCACGCTTGTTGTGTATGTGAATTTGTAGAAATATTTCAGTTTAGTCAACCAGCTGTTAGTCAACACTTGCGTAAGCTTAAAGATTTAGGACTGGTATTGGAAGAAAGGAAAGGACAATGGATTTTCTACTCAGTAAATAAAAATAATGAGTTTTATTCATTTATTCAACCAATTCTTGATCAACTTCCGAGTCAGGATTATAAAATAAAAGAACTAGAAGAAAAAGGTACACGAATTAATTGTTGTTAATATTGGAGGTATTATTTTGTCAACAACGCTTATACTCGCAATACTCATATTTGTAGCAACCCTCGTCCTAGTCATTTGGCAACCAAAAGGTTTAAATATTGGTTGGTCTGCAATGGGAGGAGCAGTTATAGCTCTAATTGTAGGAGTCGTAGGGTTTAGTGATGTAATCGAAGTAACACAAATCGTTTGGAACGCCACATTGGCATTCGTAGCAATCATTCTTATTTCTTTAATTTTAGATGAAATTGGATTGTTCGAATGGGCTGCCTTACATATGGCCCGTTTTGCAAAGGGTAATGGAATAAAAATGTTTGTCTATATCAGTATATTAGGTGCTATTGTTGCTGCCTTGTTTGCGAATGATGGTGCAGCGTTAATTCTTACACCAATCGTACTTGCTATGGTACGTAATTTAAAATTCAAAGAAAAAATGATTTTTCCGTTTATCATGGCGAGTGGTTTTATCGCTGATACAACATCATTGCCATTCATTGTAAGTAACTTAGTAAATATTGTGTCTGCGGACTTCTTTGGTATCGGATTTGTTGAATATGCTTCACGAATGATTATTCCAAATTTATTTTCATTAGTTGCAACCATTACCGTGTTACTGATTTATTTTAGAAAAAGTATTCCAAGGTCGTATGATGTTTCTAAATTAACCGAACCCAGAAATGCTATTAAAGATCATAAAATGTTTCGTCTATCATGGTATGTCCTTGGCTTATTAGTAATTGGATACTTTACTAGCGAATTTATCAATATACCTGTTTCCATTATTGCAGGAACCATTGCTATCTTCTTCATTATTATGGGTAGACAGAGTTCCGCAGTAAATACAAAAAACGCTATTAAGGGAGCGCCGTGGGATATTGTGTTCTTTTCCATCGGAATGTATGTCGTGGTATATGGATTAGGAAATGCGGGACTCACCACTGCTCTAGCAAGTGTCATTCAAACGGTTGCCGAAGAAGGCTTATTTATTGCTACCGTTGGAATGGGATTCATTGCTGCTTTTCTATCATCCATCATGAATAATATGCCAACGGTAATGATTGATGCTTTAGCAATTGCGGAAACAAATACATCTGGTGTGTTAAGAGAAGCACTTATTTATGCGAATGTTGTCGGATCAGACTTGGGTCCAAAAATAACACCAATTGGTTCTTTAGCAACATTAGTATGGCTTCATGTTCTTTCACAAAAAGGAATTAAGATTTCTTGGGGAACGTATTTTAAGACTGGTATTATTCTAACTCTACCAATCCTGTTTATCACGTTACTAGGTCTATATTTAACATTAACAATATTTTGATAAAGGAGTATTTATATGGGTAAAAAAACAATTTATTTCTTATGCACAGGTAACTCTTGCAGAAGTCAAATGGCAGAAGGTTGGGCCAAAAAGTATCTTGGAGATGAGTGGGAAGTGAGAAGTGCAGGTATTGAAGCACATGGATTAAATCCCAATGCCGTAAAAGCTATGAAGGAGGTTGGTATTGATATAACAGATCAAAAATCGGAAATCATTGACCCAGAATTTTTAAATAACGCAACAATAGCTGTCACCTTATGTGGTGATGCAAAGGATCGTTGTCCAATGACGCCTCCTCATGTAAAAAAGGAACATTGGGGATTTGATGATCCAGCAAAGGCGGAAGGTACAGAAGAGGAAGTATGGCAAGTATTTCAGCGTGTTCGGGACGAAATTGGTGAACGAATTAAACGATTTGCAGAAACTGGAGAGTGATTGGTAGTTAAGCCATGAGAATATACTCAAGGCTTATCTATCTGATATCATATAAGTATATAGTTATATATCAATAAACTGGAGGTATTACCTATGAAAAAAGTAGAAATCTTTGACCCAGCTATGTGCTGTTCTACAGGAGTTTGTGGACCAAGTGTTGATCCAAACCTAACAAGAGTGGCTTCTGCAGTTTATTCAATGGAACAAAAAGGTGTGGACATCAAGAGATTTAATTTAGCAAATGACCCTGCAGATTTTGCAGACAATGTAACGGTTAATCAAGTACTTCAGGAAAAAGGAGTAGATGCACTTCCTATAACACTTCTAGATGGGGAAGTCGCAAAAGTAGGTGTTTATCCAACTAATGAGGAATTTGCGGAGTGGCTGGAAGTAAGTGCTGAAGAATTAACCCAGAAACCTCGTGTACGTGTTTCTGTAAAACTCGACTAAAGGAGAATCATAAAATGCATACACTTTATAATCCAACACAGCATGTCGAAACACCATACCTATTTTTCACAGGAAAAGGCGGAGTTGGTAAGACATCCGTAGCATGTGCAACAGCAGTCGCACTTGCTGATCAAGGAAAAAAGGTTTTGTTAGTCAGTACAGATCCTGCCTCTAATTTGCAGGACGTATTTGAAATAGAATTATCTCGTGAGCCAGTTGAAATTCCAAATGTGAAAAACCTATTTGCCAGTAATATTGATCCAGAAGAAGCAGCCAGAGTATATCGTGAGAAAACGATTGGACCGTATCGCGATAAACTTCCAGAGTCGGTAGTCAATCAGATGGAAGAACAGCTTTCCGGAGCATGTACCGTAGAAATTGCCGCATTCGATGAATTCTCGCATTTATTAGCAGACGAAGAGATATTTAGCGAATACGACCATGTTTTATTTGATACAGCTCCAACGGGTCATACCCTTCGTTTATTATCCTTACCTACAGCATGGTCAGGTTATTTAGAAGAAGCTACACATGGAGCTTCTTGCTTGGGTCCATTAGCAGGCCTTGGTGATAAGAAGGATATGTACCAAAAAGCAGTTGAGTCTCTTTCTGACGGACAAAAGACAACATTAACCTTAGTTGCAAGACCAGAGGAATCAACACTGATTGAAGCGAACCGTGCATCATTAGAGCTTGGAGAGATTGGCATCCAAAAACAAATGCTCGTCATAAATGGGTTATTACAGTCTTATGAACAAAATGATGATGTATCTACTGCTTTTTATGAAGGGCAGCATGAAGCACTGACGAAAACGCCAGATGAATTGAAAAAGATTCAAACCTTCTCATTACCTTTTGTATCGTATTCGTTAACTGGTATTGATCGCCTTCGTCAGATTGTGAGTGATGCTCCTTTAGTTGAATTCAAGGAGGACGATCAGGGTACTGAACTTGCACCACTTTCTGAACTAAAGGATGTAATTGATGATTTTTCATCTAAAAATACTCGTGTTATTTTTACAATGGGTAAAGGTGGAGTTGGAAAAACATCTGTTGCTGCAGCAATTGCAGTTGGATTGACGGAAAAAGGACATAAAGTTCATTTAACAACAACTGACCCAGCAGCACATCTGGATTATATGTTCCAAAACGGTACTGTTAATGAGAATCTATCCATCAGCAGTATTAACCCAGAAGTAGAAGTGGAAGCTTACAAAAAAGAAGTAATCATTAATGCTGGTGAATTGAATGATGACGAACTTGCCTACTTACAGGAAGACCTTGAGTCTCCATGTACGGAAGAGATTGCGGTGTTCCGTGCTTTTGCCGATGTAGTAGAAAGGTCTGAACAAGAAATTGTTGTTATTGATACTGCACCAACCGGGCATACGTTGCTTTTACTTGATTCATCGGAGGCTTATCACAAGGAAATGAGCCGTTCTACAGGTGAAATTCCAGAAAGTGTGAAAAAGTTATTGCCAAGACTGCGTAACCCAGAAGAGACAGGGGTAGTCGTTGTTACATTGCCAGAAGCAACTCCTGTTTTTGAGGCAACACGCTTGCAGGATGACTTAAAGCGAGCAGAGATAACTCCAAAATGGTGGGTCATCAATCGAAGTTTATCTGCAACAGGAACAACAGATAAAGTATTAAAAGCACGTGCAGCATCGGAAAGGCAATGGATTAAGAAAGTACAAGAAGAATTAGCTGATAATAGTGCGTTAATCCCTTGGATGAAGGAAGTAAAAATAGGCTATGACCAATTGAAGGAATTTGTTCAACTTTAAAAAATAAGAGGAGGAATTATAATGAATATCACAGAAAAGGCTAAAAATAAATTACAGGTGCTTTTTCAAGAAAAGGGTGCAGAAGGTATTCGCTTCTACTCGATGGGTGCGGGATGTTGTGGTCCGCAATTAGGTATTTCCCTAGATGCACCAGAGGAAAACGATATTGTTGAAGAAGTTGAAGGAATTAAAGTCGCCATTGATAAGGATGTTAAAGATACAGTACAAGAATTAACTTTAGACAATGATGAAACACCAAATGGTTCACAATTTGTATTATTAGGCATGGATCAATGCTGATAGACTTACAACAAGAGATGTTACGGAGGAATATAATAATATGAAAATCATAATTATTGGTTCGGTAGCAGCCGGCACATCAGTTGCTGCAAAGGCACGCAGAAACGATGAAAATGCAGAAATTACGTTATATAATGCAGACTATGATATCTCTTATTCCATTTGTGGAATCCCCTACTTTTTAGGGGGAGAAGTGGATGAATTAGAGACATTAACACCGAGAAGTGCTGCGTGGTTTAAAAAACGTTACAACGTTGATATTCATACCCGTCATGAAGTTATCGAGATAGACCCAGATAAGAAAATAGTTACAGTTAAAAATTTGGATACCAGTGAGACGAAAGAAGACAATTACGATACCTTGGTATTTGCAACTGGTGCGACTCCAATTACACCAACAATCAAAGGGGTAGATATGAAACACGTCTTTCATGTCCGTAATATCCAAAACACAGCATCTATAAATTCGTTTATGGTTTCTAATAATCCGAAAAAGGTGACTATCATCGGTGCAGGTTTCATCGGACTTGAAATGGCAGAACAGTTGACTCATAAAGGATTAGAAGTAACCATTGTTCAGCGCAGCAATCAGATCATGCCACATTTGGATAAAGATATGGCATTCCGTGTAGAAGAACATATTAGAGATAACGGAGTAAATTTGTTACTAAACGAAGAAGCAACTGTGATCTCGGAAAAATCTGTGGAAACGAAAAGTGGAAATGTCATTGATTCTGATATGGTTATTTTAGCAACTGGTGTGAGACCTAATACCAAACTGGCGGAAGAGATTGGCGTAGATTTGGGTACATCTGGAGCAATTAAAGTAAATCAGAAAATGCAAACGAATCTTCATGATATTTATGCCGTTGGGGATGTAGCAGAAAGCTTTTCAATTATAACAGGAAAACCTATTTATCGTCCGTTAGGCTCTACAGCCAATAAAATGGGACGTATCGCTGGAGATGTAATTACTGGTGGTGATTTGGAACATCGCGGGATTTTAGGTACAGGAATTTTAAGGGTGTTTGAATTAGCGGTAGGCTATACTGGTTTAAGTGAAAAAGAGGCTAAGACAGAAGGGTTTGATATCGAGGTATTACACAATATTAAACCTGCGAGAGCAGAATATCTGGGTGGAAAAGAATTAATAATCAAGGCGATTGCAGATAGAAAAAAAAGCCAAATTTTAGGTGTACAAATCGTTGGAGAAGATGGAGTCGATAAGCGAATTGATGTATTCGTAACGGCAATCTCCTTTAAAGCGAAAGCGGAAGATTTGTTTCATTTGGATTTAGCATATGCACCACCTTTTAGTACAACCAAAGATCCTGTTATGTACACGGGTATGGCTTTACAAAATGCGATTGATAAGAAAAATAAACTGATTACCCCACAAGAATTAACGGACCGAATTGATAACGGAGAAAGCTTCCAAATCATCGATACAAGAGCAAGGAATCAGTATGAAGTATCGAAAGTGGATGGAGCAGTAAATATTCCATTAGCAAAGTTGCGTGAGGAAGCGAAAGAATTGGATCCTAATATACCTACAGTAACGTATTGTAATAAAGGTGTAACCGGTAATGCCGCTCAGAATGTGTTAATAAATATGGGATTTAAAGATGTATTTAATCTTTCTGGTGGGAATAAGAATTACCAGAGTTTTAATAAGGGGAGATAATAGAAAAAAGCTGTTCAAAGCAACAGCTTTTTTAAATTTTACTAAAATAAAAATAGACTTAATAAATGTATTATCGCCTCCGTCATTAACTATTCATATCAATTGGCCCATTTTCTGAAGGCAGCTAAGACTGTAAAGTAAGGAATTTATTAATATGAGTTTATACAAGTCTTTTAAATAACCAAATTTGTGTATTTTATTCAAACAATCATTTGACTATTTGGTTATACAGTTATAAAATAAACAATGTGAATTATCGTTCAAAGGTGTATTTGAACATATGGACATGATTAATAAGTTTAAGATGTGCCTGAATATAAACATATATTTCAGAGAGGAGGTAGGTTTAATGTAATGGCTACGATTATATCTGCTATTTTCTCTTACATAGCGACAAGCATTGATTACATTGTGATTTTAGTTGTTTTATTTGCGCAAATGAAAAAGCAAAAAGGCTCGATTAGAGACATAGTATTAGGCCAATATTTAGGCTTTACCATACTTATAGTAGTTAGCCTTTTAGCAGCTTTTGGCCTTGCTTTAATTCCACAGCAATGGATTGGATTACTTGGTTTGGTTCCAATATTTATCGGTTTGAAGGTTTTGTTTGAAAAAGAAGACGATGAGGATGAAGAAAATGAAGAAGTTTTAAAGTCTACCAATCGTTTCAGTAGTCTTATATTTAGTGTAGCGGTCATTATGTTAGCAGCCGGTGGAGATAATTTGGGTGTCTATATTCCTTATTTTACTACCTTAAACAAAATTGAATTAGCCGTTACAATCGTAATTTATTATATTGCTGCGGGAGTGTTATTATATTTCTGTCACCGTATATCAGCTGTAAAAGGTGTATCCGAAACAGTAGAAAAATACGAGAAAATTATTGTTCCAATTGTTTTTGTGATTTTAGGAATCATGATTATGTCTGAAAATGGAACTTTTAGTATGATATTAAATTGGTTTAATTAATTAAGAAAATGGCTATAAACACTTTTAATTAGTTATTAACTAAAGGCGAATTACATTAAATTGTCGAAAATAATTTTTTGAATTTAATCAAATAATTGTTTGACTATTTGTTTATAGAAGAATATATTATAAATATAATCATCATTCAAGTGTTTATTTGAATATATAAGGGGGATAATATGACAAAAGATATTTGTGAAGTGACGTGTATCAATCAAGAGAAGGTAACCAGAGCTAAAAATAACCTTACTAAACAAAATCCTATGGACGTAGCTAAAGTTTTTAAGGCTCTGTCAGACGATACTAGGGTTAAGATTGCCTATGCTTTGTCTTTAGAAGACGAGTTATGTGTCTGCGATGTGGCGAACATTGTAGGATCTACTACTGCTACAGCATCTCACCATTTAAGATTGTTAAAAAATTTAGGGTTAGCCAAATACCGCAAAGAAGGAAAATTAGTATTTTATTCATTAGATGATGAGCATGTAAAGAAGCTTATAAATTTAGCCTTCGAACACCAGAAGGAGGTTGTCGAAGTTGAGTGAGGCAGTAAAGTCATTAGAGGATAAAAATGTATATCGCGTGGATGGATTTTCATGTGCGAACTGTGCAGGTAAATTTGAAAAAAATGTTAAGCAACTTCCGGGAGTTCAAGATGCGAAAGTGAATTTTGGCGCATCTAAAATTTCTGTTCAAGGTAATGCAACAATTGAGGAGTTAGAAAAGGCTGGCGCTTTTGAGAATTTAAAAGTAGCTCCGGAAAAGCCAAAACGTGAACCAAAAATAGTTGAAAATGTATATCGTGTAGAGGGGTTTTCATGTGCAAATTGTGCAGGTAAATTTGAAAAAAATGTTATACAACTTCCGGGAGTTCAAGATGCAAAAGTAAATTTTGGCGCATCTAAAATTTCTGTTCAAGGTAATGCAACAATCAAGGAATTGGAAAAAGCTGGTGCATTTGAGAATCTAAAAGTGTCACCAGAAAAACCAGTAAGGCAAGCTACACAAGAAACTAAAGAGGTTAGAGAGGTTAAAAAAGAAGAAAAAGTTCCTTTTCATAAAAAGCATAGCACTTTATTATTTGCTTCTCTATTGATTGTCTTTGGCTACCTTTCCCTGTTTGTGAACGGGGAAGAGAATCTTATAACTTCATTATTATTTGTATCATCCATTGTGATCGGAGGATTCTCACTCTTTAAAGTTGGTTTTCAGAACTTGTTACATTTTGATTTTGACATGAAAACCCTCATGACAGTGGCTGTTATAGGAGCTGCTATCATTGGAGAATGGGCTGAAGCATCTATTGTCGTAATTCTTTTTGCGATTAGTGAAGCCCTTGAACGATTCTCTATGGATAGAGCAAGGCAATCCATTCGTTCTTTAATGGACATTGCACCTAATGAGGCGCTCGTTAGACGGAATGGGCAAGAATTGATGATCCACGTTGATGACATTGATGTTGGTGACATAATGATTGTTAAACCCGGTCAAAAGATAGCTATGGATGGTTTGGTTGTAAGCGGAAACTCCGCTGTTAATCAGGCTGCTATCACTGGTGAATCAGTCCCAGTTGAAAAAACAATTGATGATGAAGTTTTTGCAGGTACGATAAATGAAGAAGGTTTACTTGAGGTAAAAATCACCAAACTTGTAGAAGATACAACGATTTCTAAGATAATTCATCTTGTTGAGGAAGCACAAGGCGAACGGGCCCCGTCTCAAGCATTTGTTGATAAATTTGCAAAATATTACACGCCGATTATCATGGTCATTGCAGCATTAGTAGCTATCGTTCCTCCTTTGTTCTTAGGTGGAAGTTGGGAAACGTGGGTTTATCAAGGTTTAGCTGTGTTAGTTGTTGGTTGTCCTTGTGCATTGGTAATTTCAACTCCGATTTCTATCGTTTCAGCAATTGGAAATGCGGCTAAAAAAGGTGTACTTGTAAAAGGTGGAGTATATTTAGAAGAAATGGGAGCCTTGAAGGCTATTGCATTTGACAAAACAGGTACATTGACCAAAGGGGTTCCAGTTGTAACTGATTTTGAGGTATTAGACAATAATACGAGTAAAAAAGAATTGTTGTCTGTTATTACTGCGTTAGAGTATCGTTCCCAACATCCTCTTGCTTCGGCAATTATGAAGAAAGCGGAAGAATCAAACATTTCCTATTCCGATGTAGTGGTTGATGACTTCTCTTCTATTACAGGTAAAGGAATTAAGGGTATTATAAATGGAATGATCTACTATGTTGGAAGTCCAAAACTATTTAAAGAATTATTAGGATCAGTTTTCAATAAAAAAATAGATGAAAATGTTACAGAACTTCAAAACCAAGGAAAAACAGTGATGGTTGTTGGAACTGAAAATGAATTACTTGCTGTCATTGCAGTAGCTGATGAAGTTCGTGAATCAAGTAAGGAAGTCATTCAAAAACTACATCAACTTGGCATCGAAAATACGATTATGCTTACAGGTGATAACAAAGCCACCGCAAATGCCATCAGCGGTCATGTCGGGGTATCGGACTTTCAGGCAGAACTGATGCCACAGGACAAATTAGACTATATTAAACAATTAAGATCCAAGTATGGTAACGTTTCTATGGTCGGGGATGGTGTCAATGACGCCCCTGCACTGGCGGCTTCCACCGTTGGAATTGCAATGGGTGGTGCAGGTACTGATACAGCACTGGAAACGGCAGATGTTGCCCTAATGGGAGACGATTTAACAAAACTGCCGTTCACTGTAAAATTAAGCCGTAAAGCATTAAATATAATCAAGTCTAACATTACCTTTGCGCTAGGTATTAAATTAATTGCCTTACTATTAGTGATACCAGGTTGGTTAACGCTATGGATTGCTATTGCTTCTGATATGGGGGCAACTCTACTTGTAGCGTTAAATGGTTTAAGGCTTATGAGAGTTAAAGAATAAAGTAAAAAGGGGTTTTCCAGTAGATGGGAAACCCCTTTCTAAAGAGTAATCTATTGCGTCTTTGGGTCAATATATAGAGGGAAATTAGATTTGGTTATATATATGAGTTTAGTAACACTAGTGTGGTTCAAACACAATACCAATAGGCAAAGATTTACTATTCTACTATGAATTGAATAGTTTAATAATAATTAAGCACATAGTATACCGCTAGGAGGTGATGAAATGTACAATACGATTGTTATTGGTGCTGGACAAGCCGGACTCGCAATAGGTTATTACCTAAAGCAGTTTAATCATTCCTTCCTCATATTAGATAAAAGTCAAGAAGCAGGGGAAGTATGGGATAAGAGATATGATTCCTTAGTTTTATTTACTCCAAGAGCATACAGTGCGCTACCGGGGCTAGATCTCAAAGGGGATCCTCAAGACTTTCCCACAAAGGATGAAATCTCACAATATCTAAAAGTCTATGCGGAATCTTTTAACCTACCAATTAAATATAAAACTAACGTGACGGATGTTCAAAGAAAGAATAATATTTATTATATTTCTACTGAGTCTACGGAGAATATGGAATATAAAGCTGAAAATATCATAATAGCTACTGGTCCCTTTCAGAAACCAAAAATTCCTGACCTTGCGAATAAATTATCAAAGGATATTGTTCAGTTACATTCATCTGAATATCAAAACCCATCTCAGTTAAAAGAAGGTAAGGTTTTAGTTGTGGGCGGTGGAAATAGTGGAGCGCAAATAGCTCTGGAACTTTCACAGGAAATGAAAACTTTTCTATCTACCAGTCAACATTTAACGTTTCTACCAATGAAAATTAGAAATAAAAGTATATTTTGGTGGTTTGATAAGTTTGGTGTTCTAAAAGCAACTTCCAATTCACTCTTTGGTAAACTAATTCAAAAAAGAGGGGACCCAATCTTTGGTCTCGAATTGAAGTATGCGATTCGAAATGGTGACGTTGCTATTAAAGAAAGAACAATTGGTGGTAAGGAAAATAAAGTTATATTCCAAGACAACACTTTTCTAGATGTAGATAACATAATTTGGGCTACTGGTTTTAAACCTGATTATTCATGGTTAAATGTATCAGGTGTATTAGGTGGGAAAGGAAAACCTATACATAATAGAGGTATTACCAATATGGAAGGTTTAAAGTGGACCCCATTGTCAAGACACAAATTTTTATAAGTTAAGGTGGGCTTTATATATTATTTGCCCGTGGGAGTA